>JALVTF010000074.1 GCA_027024145.1 Campylobacterales bacterium | reverse complement strand
ATATCCTCACTCCGCATCAGATTCTCACAAACAAAGCCGTGGCATTCGATGAAAAAATCGTGGCTATTGATACGTTGGAAAATCTCCAAAAGCGCTTTCCACACTCGTCGATAGAGCACTTCGATGGTGCGATGCTCCCCACTTTCGCCAACCCCCACGTCCATCTGGAATTTAGCGCAAACGAAGCGATGCTCAGCTACGGCGATTTCATCCCTTGGCTCTATAGCGTCATCAAAAATCGCGAAGAGCTGCTGCCTCGCTGCGATGCGCAATGCCTCGAACAGGCGATCGATGCACTGCTATGCAGCGGTACCACGGCCATCGGGCAAATCAGCAGCTATGGCGAAGAGATGGAGGTGTGCGCCAAAAGCGCTCTGCAGGTGGTCTTTTTCAACGAAATCATCGGCTCCAATGCAGCCGCTGCCGATGTGATGTATGCCTCTTTTATCGAGCGCTTCCATAGAGCAAAGAAGCTCGAAAGCGAGGACTTCAAAGCGGCCGTGGCCGTCCACTCCCCCTACTCCGTGCACTACATCCTCGCCAAAAAGGCTATCGAGATAGCCAAAAAGTACGACACACTGGTCAGCGTCCACTTCATGGAAAGCCAAGCCGAGCGCCAGTGGCTCGATAGCGGCACGGGGGAGTTCGCGAAGTTTTTCGATGAACTCCTGGGCCAAAAGCGCCCTGTCAACGACGTAATGGAGTTTTTAGAGCTCTTTAAGGATGTGCGCACCCTCTTTGTGCATATGGTGCATGCAAACGATACAGAACTTGCTCGCATCAAAACCTATGATGCAGCTATCATCCACTGCCCCATCTCCAACAGGCTGCTTGGCAACGGTGTGTTGGATCTTGAGCGCATCGCTCCACTTCCTTGGACCTTGGCCACAGATGGCCTGAGTTCCAACTACTCGCTCAACATGTACGAAGAGATGCGTGCGGCACTCTTTATGCATCCACACTCTAACGCCGTGCAGTTTGCCAAAGAGCTCATCTGCAACGCCACCCGCAAAAGCCACGAGCTCTTGGGCTTTGCCGGTGGCGAGATCGCCGAAGGCGCACCTGCAACGTTCCAGCTTGTAAGCACACCAAAAGATCTGCAGCTTTTGCAAGAGCTCTACTTGCACATCATCCTCCATACCCAAAAACCGCAACGAGTCTACATCAAAGGAGCACGTTATGGCAAATAGCGAGCAAAAAAACTCCATCAAAGGATTTTTCTCCACTCTTTTTTGGCCTTTGACGGCGACGCTGGATTTTTTGCAAAAGTACTTCAAAGGCATTCTTTTGCTGATGGTTTTGCTCATCATCATCGGTGCAGCACAGCGCAGCAATGTCCAACGCCCCAATCTCATGAGCATCAAACTCACGGGCACGATTCTTGATAGCAAGAAGATGCTCGATCAGATCAAAGAGGCCCAGGCACGCAACATCAAAGGTGTGCTCTTCATCATCGACTCCCCCGGCGGTGCCGTGGCGCCTTCTATAGAGATTTCACGCGCCATCAAGAGGCTGCGTGCCAAAAAGCCGGTGGTGGTCTATGCAGCGGGGACCCTCGCGAGTGGCAGCTACTACTCTGCTATCTGGGCCAATGAAATCATCGCAAACCCTGGAGCGATCGTAGGTTCCATAGGAGTTATATTCGAAAGTGCCAACATCAAAAAACTTCTCGATACCATAGGTATCGAGCCCCAAATCGTCAAGGAGGGCAAATTCAAAGAGGTCGGCACACCACTACGACCATGGAAAGAGTATGAAAAAGCAGAAATCAAAAAGGTGCTGGACGATACCTATGCGATGTTCAAAGAGGATGTAGCCAAAGCACGCAAACTCGACCTCAACGCCAGCGAAACCTGGGCCGAAGCCCACATCTTCACGGCACGCCAGGCCAAGGCCGTGGGACTCATCGATAGAGTGGGTACTATCGATGTAGCAAAAAAAGAGGTAGAGAGACTCAGCGGAGTCAAAAAGCCACTCTGGAAGCGTGAAGACAAGTTCGAAAAACTCATGGAGCGCCTCACAGACGAAACCAGCTCCAAACTCGCCACGCTACTCTTGGGGCCGAAACTCTTCTAAAAAGCGAAATTTGCGATAAGGAATGGGTCGTGCCAAGAAGTAGGCTATCGCTTCGTGGTGCCTCCCCTCTTCATCTTCGACGCAAATCTTTTTTCTCATGTAGTATCTGGGATACTCTTCGAGTCTGTCGATACGCTTGAGCGTAGCAGCGTCTATTTGATAGAGCTCTCCACGCACGCGAAATCCCTCGCCGGGTCTATCGATAAGATAGGGATACCACTTTTTGGGTGCTATCATAGGATATGCTTCGCAGGTGCGCGCCTTTCCTAAAAATCGTGCGCCTTGAAGATAGTGATGGTTGCACAGCCCCCTTTTGAGGGTGCCGTAGACAAAGAGTTTAGAGCGCATCTTTTTTAAGCACCTTCGCGGCCACTTTGGTCTGCAGATCTTGCAGCTCTATCACATCGCCCACGGCAAGCTGGGCCAGCTCGGTAGGTTTGCCGTCGCGTACCACCTGCGCGCTTCCTTTGGGAGGCTCTTTGGCTTTGATGGCGGTGGTGAATTTTTGCGCCAGGAGTGCTAGCTCGCTGCTTTCGCGCTGCAAACGCTGCCGCATCACACTTGTAAGCTCGCCTTTAAGCTGCGGCAAGGTCGCCTCTTTGTGCTGCAATGCGAGTGCGATACGCTGGCCAAGTGCTTGTTTTGTGGATGCGATTTCGAGACGCAGGCTCTCTAGTCGCCGCTGTGGCGAAAGGTGCGCGAGGCTTTGCGCCATGTGGCGCACGGTCTGCTCTTTTGTATGCACGATAGAGGCGATGCGTTTGGTGAATCTATCCATCAGCGTATCGATATGCAGCAGCATCTCGGCACGATCGGGCAGTATCATCTCTATCGCCGCGCTGGGCGTGGGAGCACGCAGGTCAGCTACGAAATCGCTGATGACGAAATCTATCTCATGCCCTACGGCAGAGACCACGGGAGTTTTGGCTGCATAGATCGCTTCGGCTACGACCTCTTCGTTGAAACACCACAGATCTTCGATGCTGCCACCGCCTCGTCCCACGATCATCACATCTGCTCCCAGACTATCGGCCACCTGGATGCGCTGGGCAAGCTCTCTGGCCGCCGCTTTGCCCTGCACCAAAGAGTCCACCACATAGACCTTCACCAAAGGCCAGCGCTTATTGATGATGCGCAGCATATCCTGCAGCGCCGCACCCGTGCGGGAGGTGACAATGGCGATGGAGCGCACGATCTGGGGAATAGGCTTTTTGTTTTCGAAGTACCCTTTGGCCTGGAGCTTCTTTTTGAGCTGCTCGTAGGCTAGCTGCAACGCTCCTTCGCCCGCCGGATGGAGCTCCAGCGCATAGAGCTGGTACTCGCCTCTGGGTTTGTAGACACCTATTTTGCCGGTGACGATGAGCTTTTGGCCATCTTCGACGCGAAAAGGCACGCGTTGTAGGTTACTGCGAAACATCACGCAGCGAATCACGCTTTCGCTATCTTTGAGACTAAAGTAGAGGTGTCCGCTGGTATGGTAGGTGGGGCGGCTCACCTCCCCTTCGACGTAGAGCACCTGAAAGTGCGACTCCAAGAGGCTCTTTATCTGTTCGTTGAGCTCACTTACCTGCAAAACATTCATGGCTTTTGGGCGATGAAGAGTGTAGAGATCCCGAAGCTAAAGGAGCGCACCGTGCGCATCGTAAATCCGGCACTCTCCAACTCTCGCACCAGCTGCTCGGTAGTGAGGAAGTTGTCGATGGAGTTAGGCAGATACTCGTAGGCTTCCTTGTTGCCCGAGACCAGACCGCCGATACGCGGCAACACCTTTTTCATATAGAGCTCCACCACTGCATCCATTGGCGTGCGTTTTTCGCGCTTGGTAAATTCCAAAATCACCAGCACACCGCCTGGCTTGAGGATACGAAAGAACTCCTCTATCGCCTCCTGGCGCTCCACGACGTTGCGGATACCGTAGGTGATGCTCACAAACTCTGCGCTCTCGTTTTCTAAGGGCAGCTCTTGGGCGTAGGCCTCAAGATAGCGAAAGTGGGGAAACTTCTCCTTGGCCACCTCCAGCATCCCGCGAGAAGGATCGACGCCTATGAAGTCTTGCACATCGATACCCTTTTTGGCCGCTATCTTTTGCCAAAAGCCCAGCATATCTCCCGTACCGCACGCCACGTCGACGATGCTTTCGATGCTCTTCTTATCATACAGATCATACGCCATCTCGCAGGCGCGCTTGCGCCAGGCGATGTCGCTGCCGAAACTCAGCACCCTGTTTGCCAGGTCGTAGCTTTTGGCGATGTCATCGAACATGTGGACGATTCTTTTTTGTTTATCCATTCCTGCTCCAAATGAGAATATCCCCTTCGAGGTTGCGCTGATGCAAAAACTCCATCTTTTTGTTGAAGCGATAGTTGGCCCCGTCGATACTCATAGGAGCCAAAAATATAAGATACCAATCCACCAGTCTGCGCGTAGCTTGAAGCATCCCCTCGCCCCCTTCGATCATGATGAAGCGATACTCCTCGAGACGCTTGAAGCTATCTTCGATGTAGACCTCTCTCTCTTTGACGCTAAAGAGAGGAATCTTTTCGTCAAAATGGAGTTTTTTGGAGTATATCAGCACATCGGGAGCACGGCCATGTACGAGTCTCGCATCGAGTAGCGGCCTATCTTTGCGCACGGTATTGCCGCCGATGACCAGCAGATCGATCCGGTCGCGCAGAGCGTGCACAAGGGTGCGTGATGCGATGTTGCTGATGGTGCCTTGGGTGAGGTTGCCGTTGAGGGTCTGGGCGTACTTGAAAAAGATGAAGCGCTCCTTGCTCCAGCGTAAAAATGGTTCTATGAGATCGGCGCACTCCTTTTGGCGCACACCCATGCGCACTTTGAGCCCTTGGGATTTGAGGTAGGCAGCTCCGCCACTGGCTTTGGGATTGGGGTCTTGAGTACCTATGACAATGCCTTGAAATCCAAGATCACGCACCAAAAATGTGCATGGCGGCGTCTTGCCGTAGTGAAAGCAGGGTTCGAGAGTGACGTAGATAGTAGCGTCATGAAACAGATCACCGCTATGGCGCTCTAAGTAGTTGTGCAGATGCAGCGCGTCGTCGAACTGGAGTACCAGCTCATCGCCCGTGAGAGCGTAGTAAGCTTCCTTGATGGCTTCTACTTCGGCGTGAGGCCCTCCAGCACGTTTATGCGCTGCAATACTGAGAATCCGTCCGTTTTTGACGACTGCCGCTCCCACGGCAGGATTGGGATAGGTCAAACCCTGATAGCGCCAGGCTTCGGCCAAGCACAGATCCATTACCGGTTCATCGAAGGCTACCATTCAAAATAGGTCTTTGCACTTGATATCTCGTCAAGAGGGATTTTCTCCTCGCCCGAAGCCGTGCGCACCGTCACGACACCGTTTTCAAATCCTACGAGCTCTCCTTCGAGCACCTCACCGTCGATACGACTGATGCGCACCTTTTCGCCCACAGAGAGTTCGAAATGCTCGGGTTTTTTGAGCTTGCGCTCGATCCCTGGTGAAGAGACTTCGAGATTGTACTCGCCTTGGATGGGAGGATTGACATCTAAAAGTGGTGAGATGAGATTGGATACTTCCACACACTTATCGAGACTCACACCTTCGGGTGCCGTGATAGTGACGCGATAGATGGTCTTGCCGCGCTCCGAAACCGTCTCGATATCGTAGAGCTTAGCACCGCAAGACTCTACGATCTTTTTGATATCCTTTTCGAGACTCATTTCTCTTCCTTTATTTTGTTAAAGAGCTCTTCGATGCGCTGCTGCTGCTCTACAAGTTCATCGAACTTGAAGTGGAGTTTGGGGCATTTGAACCATCCGCTGGACTCCAAGCAAAAGGAGCGGATGATAGGCTCCGCGCGTTTGAGGGCTTGGAGAATCTCTTTTTGCTCTTCAGTCGTGTAGAAGGATTTGTCGATATAGACATCGGCGTCATACCCGCCTCGCTTCACATCCACATCGGTGACGGTGAGTCCATGCAGCCTTGTATCTGCCAGCTCGCCGAAAGCCTCGCTGATGAGTTCTCTGAGCAGCGAAGCTTGGCGTTTGCGTTTGATTTCACTGGGTTTCATAGCCTATCCTTAAAGCGTCGCCGCTTCCTCGATCTCTTTGTAGGCTTCGATCACGTCTCCCACTTTGATATCGTTGAAGTTTTCGATCATCATACCGCACTCATACCCTTTGGAGACTTCGCGTACGTCCTCTTTGAAGCGTTTGAGCGAGCTGATTTTACTATCGTAAATCACCACACCGTCGCGAATGACGCGGGCTTTGGCATTACGCTCGATGACGCCGTCTGTGACGAGGCATCCGGCCACGGTGCCCACTTTTGGCACGTTGAAGGTTTCGCGCACTTCGGCTTGTCCGATAGTCTCTTCTTTGATGATGGGACTCAGCATACCGCTAAGCAGCGCCTTGACCTCATCGATGAGATCGTAGATGATAGAGTAGGTCTTGATAGTGACACCCAGCTGTTTGGCCTTCTCTTTCACGCTTCCGGTAGGACGGACGTTAAAGCCTAATATCACGGCATTTTCACTGGCATCTGCAAGTGTCACGTCACTCTCGCTGATAGCTCCCACGCCTGCATGGATGATATCGACCTTGACCTCTTCGTTTTTGAGCTTTTCGAGGCTGCCTTTGATAGCTTCGAGGCTTCCCTGGGTATCTGCTTTGATGATGACGGGCAGTTTTTTGAGCTGTCCCTCTTTGACCAGTTGGCTGAGCTCTTCGAGAGTGACTTTGGTGGTTTTAGAGAGCTCTTTTTGACGCTCGTACTCGGCGCGACGCTCTGCATACATACGTGCAGTCTCTGCGTCTTTGACCGCCACCATGATCTCACCGGCAGGCGGCACCTTATCGAGACCCACCACCATACCTGGTTCGCTGGGCGTGCGCTCTTTGACCTGTTTGCCCAGATCGTCGATGATGGCACGCACGCGCCCGTAGGCTACGCCGCACACCACATGATCACCCACATGGAGCGTCCCGTTTTTGACTATCACCGTCGCTACGGGACCGCGCCCTTTTTCCAGCGAGCTTTCGATCACCACGGCTTTGGCTTCGCGCTTAGGATTGGCTTTAAGCTCCATGATTTCAGCTTGGAGGAGGATGGTGTCGAGCAGATCGTCCACACCTTCACCGGTTTTGGCGCTGACGTTGACGAACTCATACTCCCCGCCCCATTCGCTCGGCGTAATGCCGATTTCGGCCATCTGGCTCTTAACGAGATCCGGATTTGCGTCGGGTTTGTCTATTTTATTTACGGCCACGATGATGGGTACATTCGCCGTTTTGGCGTGGTTGACGGCTTCGACGGTTTGGGGTTTCACACCATCATCTGCGGCTACCACGATGACGGCGATATCGGTAGCTTGCGCACCGCGTGCACGCATCTCGGTAAAAGCCTCGTGCCCCGGCGTATCGATGAAAGTGATCTTCTTGCCATCTTTTTGGATCATATACGCGCCGATATGCTGTGTGATGCCGCCCGCTTCACGCTCGGCGATTTTGGAGTTGCGGATGTAATCGAGCAGCGAGGTTTTCCCATGGTCAACATGTCCCATGATGGTGATGACGGGAGGACGCTCTTCGAAGTAGTCATCTTCGACACTGTCATAGACTTTGACGTAGTCGAGCTCTTCGAGGACGTTTTTGACTTTGATTTCGAGGCCAAACTCTTCTGCGAGGATTTCGAGAGTGTCTTTATCCAAAAAGTCGTTTTTGGTCACCATCATCCCCAGACCGAAGAGTACCTTGATCACCTCGCCCACGCTTTTGCCCGCTTTTTCGGCGAATTCGTAGACACGAACCTCTTCTGGAATCTCTACCACTTGCACCTCTTGTGTTGATTTTGTCTCTTTTTTCTTGCGTTTTTTCTTCTTGCTGCCGCGGCTGATACCGGTTCGCTGATCGGCCGTAAACGTTTTGCGCGTTACCTGGACCTTCTTTTGCTCTTTTTTCTTCGTAGGTTGTGGTTTTTCCTCCTCTTCGACCTTGTTGAGCTCTTCGCTAAAATCCGGAAGCACGACTACATTCTCTTCGAGTTCGAGGCTCACGTCGCTGAGCTCTCTGTCTTCGAGGATTTCGATTTTTTTGCCCTCTTGTTTTTTCGCAGGAGCAGGTGTTTTTTTTGCCTTTTTGGATTTGCGCTTGAGTTCGGCACCCTCACCTTCCATCGTCGTTGCTGCAGGAGATTGCGGCTTGGCCTCTTGGGGCTGCTCTTTTTTCTTCTTCTTAACTATCACGAGCCCTTTGCGCTTGCGCAGTCCCGGAGGTGTGAGAGACTCTTTGACCTCCTTGACCTCTTTGAGGCCCGAAGGCTTCGTTTCGGTTTGCGCAGCCGGCGCTTGCACTTCGGGCTCTTTGGCCTCTCGGGTAGACTCTGTCGGTGTCTGCTCTTTTTGCTCCGCCGGCGTCTTAGGCGCTGTGGCCTCTCTTTTCTCTTCTTTCTTGGGTGCTGGTTTTTGCTCTTTTTTGGGTTTTTCCTGCGCAGGCGCTTCTGCGCCGCTCATGATATACTCGGCCAGTTTTTCCGCCTCTTCCAAGCTCACGCCGCTTGAGGGGGTCTTGACTTTGAGGCCGAGCTCTTTGGCTTTTTCCAATACATCTTTACTTTTGAGACCAAGCTCACTGGCAATCTCATGGATTCGCACTTTATCCATTCTCAACAATCTCCTTTAACATTTTCAAAGCCGAGGTGGGGTCCGTTTTGCAGATACGAGCGAGACTTTTGGGGAGTTTAGCATCCTCCATGCAATCGCTGCAGATATAAAAACTCCGTCCCACGCCGCGAAAGGTTCTGATGGTTCTTTCGACGCACTGGAAACGGTGCAGCTCGTTTTGATGGTATCTCTCTTTGCAATTGATGCACATTCTGACCGGCTTTGACATTGAGGCTAATTATATCAAAATTTTTCGAAACTTACTACTCGTGCACTATCAAGCCGGCATTGTCAAAATCAAGAATCTTGACTTGAAACTTTCCAAAGCGCTCTTTGAGTTTGGCGGCGAGACGTTTGGCGTCCTCTTTGTAGACCATATTGAAAAAAGTAGAACCACTACCGGAGAGCGTGCTCATCAATGCACCGTTTGCAAGAGCCAGTTTTTGGAGGGTGAAAAGTTCGGGAAGCCCTCGCATACGCACATCTTGGTGCATGCGATCTTGGGAGGCGACGCGTAGCATATCCCACTGTTCCGAAAAGATCGCAGCTGTGAGGAGCGAACTGCGTGAGAGGTTGTAAACCACATCGGCAGTGGAGAAGTGGCGCGGCAGTTTCGTGCGCGAATAGTTGGTCGATATCGGTTTGTTGGGAATAACCACCACGGCCTGAAGGTCGGCCGGCATCGATTTTTTGAGGCTATAGACATGTTTCTTCTCTACCACCGCTACGTTGAAGCCTCCCATGACGGCGGGAGTGATGTTGTCGGGATGGTGTTCGTACGTCAAAGCGATATCGAGCAGTTTCTCCTTGGTCACCGCCACGCCAGCCATCGCATAGGCCGCCGCAATGGCGCTCACGATGACGGCCGAACTGCTACCCAAACCCCGCGAGAGGGGGATTTTGTTATAGAAGGTAAAACGAAACTTCTCTATTCTTTCGAAGCCTCTGAGTTTGCGATAGTTTTCGTTGAAAATAGAGATAAAGAGATTGTTGCCTTTGAGGCGGACGTTGTTGGAGCCCTCTCCTTTGATGGAGATGCTAAAAAATTTGCTTCTTTTGATGCGCACCACATTGCGCAGATCCAACGCCACACCCAAAGTGTCAAATCCAGGACCCAAATTTGCACTGGTCGCAGGTACACTGATTTCCAAACTTAAGCCTTTACTGCCGGGAGTATATACAGTGGCGATGTCTCTTCGGTGCACGCAAGGCTCTCGAGCCGCTTGGGCAACCGAAAAGGTTTCGGTTCGACATCGCGCAAAATTTTGGTCACAATTGTACCATTTTCTTTGACAAAAAAGAGGTTTCCCGTAGCTTTGATGGGGGCGTTGTCGTTGAAGGCGAAAGCGTCGCAGCCGCGCAGCTCTATACCTTTTGCGATGCGAAGGGTCTGCAAAAAAATGTAGACAAGTTTTATGGACATGAAACTGCCCGGGCCTCTGGCGAAGTAGACCCTGGAAATATCGTACTTTTGCATGATATCTCTCAAGAGAATAGGCAGCGCTTCGCTAGTCTTTTGCTCGCTGACGATCGACTCTTGGAGCGCGCCCTCTTTGTAGATTCCCACGAGGATGGGGGTGGATAGGGCGACGAGGACTACTTCAACACTACTCTTTGGCGTAGGCTGCGCCAAGAGCGATTCCTTGTATGCTTTGGGCTTTTGCTTCGAGGATCTCGTAGTTTTCGCTATCTTCGAGGAGTGCGAGCGTGAGGCGGTGGTTGAGATCGTGGCTGCCTGCGAAGGCTTCGTAGGCTCCCATAATGGGCATACCAAATAGCGAGAGATCGCCAATAGCATCGAGAATTTTATGGCGCACGAACTCATCTTCGAAGCGAAGTCCCTCGGGATTGAGGATTTTGCGCTCATCGAGCACGATGGCATTATCGAGACTTCCACCCCGTGCCAGGCCCATAGAGCGCAGATACTGCACTTCGTGCAAAAAGCCGAAAGTCCTCGCACGCGCTATCTCTTGCAGATAGGCTTTTGTACTAAAGACGAAACGTCTGTGCTGGCGCGCTATGACGGGATGATCGAAATGGATCGTAAAATCGAGGATGAAATCGTCACTTGGAGCAAGACGCACATACTTTTGGCCGTCACGAATCTCTACGCTTTTTTTGATGCGCAGCACCTTTTTGGGAGCGTTTTGCTCCGCAATGCCCGCTTCATCGAGGAGCATGCAGTAGCTGGCTGCACTCCCGTCCATAATGGGGACTTCGTCGTTATCGAGGATGATGCGTAGATTGTCGATGCCGTAGCTATAGACTGCGCTCATGAGGTGTTCGATCGTCGAGATGACCACACCTTCTTTTCCGATGACGGTGGCCATCTTGGTATCCACCACGTTTTGGGGTCTAAGAGGGATTTCCACACCCTTGTCGCGACGATAGAAGGTGATGCCGCTATCAGCAGGCGCAGGCTCGAGGCGCATACGCACGGGCATGCCCTTGTGCAGACCTATTCCTACCAACTCCGCGCTTTTTCGTATCGTTCTTTGTCTCATCGATCCGCCTTTAGAATATTGTAGCACAAAATCATTTCGTATCTATCATCCTACGTGCCTGTGCCAGCACATTGGTGATGTTGGTTTGTATCCAGTGTCTATCCATCCACTCTTGGGGTCGCACCTCGATACCCTGCACCAACACCCCGAAATGGAGATGGTCTCCCAACGCAAGACCTGTATTGCCCGTTTTTGCGATGGTTTCGTTTCGTCCCACCTCATCACCTTTTTTCACAAAAACTTGCGAGCAATGGCCATAGATCGTATACAGACCCAGACCGTGGGAGAGCATCGGCATGTAACCATAGATACCGTTGTAGTCGGCGAAAACCACCTTACCGGGGTTGCTCGCTTTGATGGGCGCATGGCGCACGCTGGCTAGGTCGAGGCCCATGTGGTAGGCTTCGCTGACGAGTCTGCCCTCGTAGAAATAGTAGCGATGCGTTCCGAAATTGGCTACACGCGCTGCGTTTTTGAGAGGATGGAAAGGATGGATCGCAAAACGTGCGATGCGTTCTGTAGGCACTTTACTGCTGAGAGTATGGATGAGTTTTTCGTTCATAGCGCGCAGTTTTTCGTTGACGAAGCGAAAGCGCTGAATATCGCTCATATCGTGTGTTTCGGGATAGTCTGCGGCCAGATCGGCCACTTTGCCCTCCAAAAAGCTCTTCTTGAGCTTGATATTGCTGCTTTTATACGCACGCTCTTTGAGATAGAGCGGGATATGAGCTTTGGCGCGGTTGCCCGCTTTGTCGAGAGCTATTACATCGGCACGAAACCATTTTTGTTGAAGCGGCCATGCGATAAGCGCAGCGTAGTATCCTTTTTTGTAAAAAGGCTCCGCATAAAATTTCTTGCCGAAATTGGTTTTGATATAGAACTCTTTGAGATTATCGTCCTTGCAGTAAAAGACCACCACCGCACTCCCGCCCCGTGCGATGGCATAGCTGTTGGCGACGACGAAGAGTTCGGGTTTTTTGCGATCTATAATGATGATGCTCTCGCTGTGGGCTTTATTGCCTGTAAAATTCCACAGACTCTTGTCCTGCACGTCGATGACGAGTTTGGCACGACCGTTTGCAAGATCGAGCTGCGGTGGTGGAAGGAGTTTGAGCGTGAGCGATTTTTGCGCATTGGTCAATTGCGCCTTGTCGAGGGTGACACGGCCTTTGGAGCTTTCGAGAATGGCTGTGTAGGATTTGATTCCGCTGTTATCACGCAGCTGCACCGTCAAAGGATCCTTGTAGTTCCAGTAGATCTGTTTGGCCACCTCGATTGTGGGCGCTTGGCGTTCGAATTTGTCCGAAGTATAGATGAAGTAGCCCGCACCCACGAAGAGTATCACGAGCAAAAGCGTAATATACAGACCCTTTTTCGATCCTCTGTTTCTATAACTCAACGAGCTCTCCTTGCAAAGCGTTTAGAAGTTGTTGTAATACTCTATCAAAATCGTGTAAATCACTGGTATAGCCGGCAGCTCTTTTGTGTCCGCCTCCTCCAAAAGAAAGGGCTATCGCACCCACGTCCACGCGCGATTTTGAGCGCAGCGAAACTTTGATGCGCCCATCCTCTTCCTGGCGCAACAGCACGGCCACTTCCACCGTGGCGAGACTTCTGGCCATATTTAGAGCATCGTCTGCCATCTCTTTGGTGCCGCCCGTTTCGGCGAGCATCTGTTGCGTTAGATACACTATCGCCACTTTTGCGTTTATCTTTAGCTCCAAGGTCGCCAGCACCTTTTGGATAAGACGCAGCTTCGCCAGGGGTTCACGCATCGTCAGCATCTGTGCCACATATTCGGGCTGTGCCCCCGCTTCGCACAGCTCCTTGGCAAATTCGAAAACACTGGCATCGACGCTTTCATATTTGAAAAAGCCGCAATCATCCACCAAAGCGGCGTAAAGACACAGCGCGCTCTCTTTTGGGATTTTCGCTCCGTTGGCTTTGCAAAAGTCATACACCACCTGTGCCGTGGCGGCAGCTGTGGGATCGACGATATTATATGTGCCGTAGCGGGTATTGGTAGCGTGATGGTCGATATTGATAAGGGGTGAACACTCGTTCTTTATTCCAAGACGATCGAAACTGCCCGCATCGAAACTGATGTAGCATTCTGCCTCTTGGAAGGCATTACGCACTTTGGTGATGCCGGGGAGAAAGTCGAGGTTGTAGGGAAGCCTCGTAGCGTTGAAGATGTGCACTTTTTTCCCCATGTTTTTGAGGATATGGTACATCCCAAGAGCGCTGCCGAGGGTATCGGCATCGGGATTGACATGCGTGAGCAGCGTCACGCTCTTGGCACGCTCGATGAGCTGCCAGGCCTCGGTCATAGTGCATCCATCTTCATGGAAATATCGGGCCAGACGGCATGGTGGACGATGCTTCCACTGCTGACGGCGTCGATGCCGAGTCTTGCATACTCTGCAATGTTTTCGAGGGCAATGTTGCCACTGGCTTCGATGAGCACATGGGGGTAGGATGCGTCGCGCAAGGCCACCACCTCTTCTATCTCCTCCAAAGCCATATTGTCGCACATCACGATATCGGCACCCGCCTCCATAGCACGCCTCGCCATGGCCACATCCTCGCACTCTATCTCTATCTTGGCCGTAAAGGGGATGGCTCTACGCGCTTTTTGCAAAAAGGCTTGCAAATCATCAATAGTGCGCAGGTGCGTATCTTTGAGCATCAAACAGTCATCCAGCCCCAAGCGGTGATTGACCACACCGCCCACGCGTGCTGCGTACTTTTCAAAAACGCGCAGCTTGGGCCGCGTCTTTCTGGTATCGAGGACTCTGAGCTTCTCTCCCGCGGCCTCGACGAAACTGCGTGCCTGCGTGGCGATGCTCGAAGCGTGCAAGATGGTGTTGAGTATGGCGCGTTCTGCCTGCAATAGCTTCACGGAATCTCCGAAAACGCGTGCTATTAAATCTCCCTTTTCGAAGCGTTCACCATCACTCTTTTGCCAATCTACTTGCAAATCTTGCAACGCGCAAATGGCCTCCACATAGGGCACACCGGCCAGTACCCCTGCACTCTTGGCGATGATCCTGGCCGCCGCCTCTTTGGACTCTCCGATACGCTCGAAAAGATCGCCTCTGCCGATATCTTCGGCCAAAACCTCTTTTGCAAATTCTCTATATTCTATCACGTTACGCCCCTACATACTCGAACATTCTCTCCAAAGCCACTTTCGCCCATTTGCGCGTCTCTTCGTCCACGTGGATCTCGTTTACAGGCGAGCCTTTTTCTATCTCTTTGAGCGTATTGTAGACATCTTCGAGTGTCGTTTCGTTCATAGTGGGGCACTCGGGCTTGGTAGCAGAGAGCACATAGGTGTTCTTGTCTCTGAGGCGATGGACGAGGTTGTACTCGGTGCCCACGGCGACCTTTTGCTCCGGCGGCAAAGATTGGACATATTTGATGATCTGGCTCGTAGAGCCTACGAAATCGGCCACTTCGCACACACTCGGATCGCATTCGGGATGTACGGCTATCTTGATACCGGGGAAGCGCTTACGGAAAAACTCCACATCTTTGACACTAAAGAGCTGATGCACACTGCAAAATCCATTGTAGCAGACGATATCGGCCTCTTTGATGGCCTTTTCGTCGTCGATACCGATGACCGCGCTTTTAAGTCCCATCTGGCGCGCCACGTTTTGTCCCAGACAGCGATCGGGCACGAAGAGAATCTTCTTACCGCTTTCGCGCGCCTTTTTTATGATTGTGACCGCACTGCTGCTGGTACAGACC
Organism: Campylobacterales bacterium; assembly: GCA_027024145.1. GTDB lineage: Bacteria > Campylobacterota > Campylobacteria > Campylobacterales > Nitratiruptoraceae > Nitratiruptor. The sequence continues at coordinate 8,288 of JALVTF010000074.1, read as the reverse complement.
GCACCGCCCATCTTGCCCACCTTGGCCTTGACCTCGGCACCGCTATTGATATAGGTAATAGGCAAGATATCTTCTTTTGCCACGCCCGCATTTTCCATCGCTTCCACCGCTTCGTCGAAATAGGTGCTATCGATCATGCGCGCCATGGCGCAGCAGGCGATTTTGGGCATCGCCACGCGCTTTTCGGGAGCGATGATTTTGACGCTTTGGCCCATGAAGCCCACACCGCAAAAGAGTATCCATTCGCTATCGGTCTCTTTGGCTCGCTTGGCCAATTCCAGGCTATCACCGGTAATGTCGGCGATTTCGAACACTTCGTCTTTTTGGTAGTAGTGCGCCACGATGGTGACGGAGAGCCTCTCTTTGAGTGCGGCTATCTCTTCTTGCAAAGTCTTGATATCCAATGGCACTCCTTTAGACTTACGTTATGTTATTTTAGCTAAAATTGCAAACACCAATCTTCACCAAAGGCACTGCATGGATATTATAAGTTTTCTTACTAATCCTCATATTGTTTTTTATATCGTCGCGTACCTTATCGGCGGTATTCCTTTTGGATACATATTGGCAAAAATTTTCGCCGGTGTCAATATCAAAGAGGCGGGCTCTGGCGGTATCGGGGCTACCAATGTGCTGCGCGTGGTCAAAGAAAAAGACCCCAAACTCGCCAAAAAGCTCGCCATCGCTACCGTCGTCTTCGATGCCCTCAAGGGCGCGGTACTCATCCTCATCGCAAAGGCCATCGGATTCGAGCCGGCATCCTGGTGGCTCATCGGTATCATGACGGTGCTGGGACACTGCTACAGTCCCTTTTTGCATTTCGAAGGAGGCAAAGGCGTGGCCACAGGCATGGGTGTGCTCATGGTACTGCTGCCTATCGAAACACTCATCGGCATCGCAGTGTGGGCTATAGTGGCAAAAACACTCAAAATCTCCTCCGTCGCATCCCTCAGCGGTCTTGCGGCCGTTGTTATTGCCAGCTACATCATCCATCCCCAGCTCCCCTATGCAGGCTCCCATGCGCCGCTATGGCTGCTGGCTTTTATCATAGTGTATAAACATACACCCAATATCGCGCGCTTGCTCCAAGGCAAAGAGAAGCCCGTCGCATGAGATACACCATCACCATCGAAAATCTTCGCTTTCATACCATTATAGGAATCTTGCCCAAAGAACGCGAGCTCGAGCAACCCGTCGTGGTGGATGCGGTACTCGGCTACACCTACCACGAAGATCGCTACATCGACTATGCAAAAGTGTGCGACCTCATCGTCTCTCACATACGCACCCGAAAATTTCGCCTCCTCGAAGAGGCTCTCGCTTCCACAGCCGAGCTTTTGCATACCACCTATCCTATGATAGAAGAGCTCACCCTCACGCTCAAAAAGCCCACCATCTTGCCCAACGCCACCCCGAGTATCACCCTTTCACTTAAATACAGATAAAAAAAATTTTAAAAAAAGCTAAAAATTTGTTTAAAATTAGCTAAAATTGTGCTATAATTCTCCGAATTCTTAAAAATAGATAAGGGGCGGTTATATGAGAGTACTCATTGTCGAAGATGAAGTAACACTGAGTAATACATTGGCAGAAGGGCTCAAAGAGCTGGGATACCAAAGCGATATCGCGGAAAATTTCAAAGATGCCGACTACTACACGGATATCCGTAACTACGATCTGATTTTATTGGACTGGATGCTTCCCGACAACAGCGGATTAGAACTTATCCCCATCGCCAAAGAGCGCAATCCCAAAACGGTCATCATCGTCCTCAGTGCACGTGACGACAAAGAGAGCGAAATCGAAGCACTCAAAATAGGTGCAGACGACTACATCAAAAAACCTTTCGATTTCGACGTACTCATCGCACGCATCGAAGCGCGTTTTCGTGTGGGTACCAGCAGTGTCATCGAGATCCAAGACCTGGTCATCAATCCGGAAGAAGAGAAAATCACTTTCAAAAACAAAGAGATCGAGCTCAAAGGCAAGCCGTTCGAAGTGCTCACGCATCTTGCGCGCCACAAAGACCAGATCGTATCGAAAGAACAACTCCTCGATGCCATTTGGGAAGAGCCAGAGCTGGTCACCCCCAACGTCATCGAAGTAGCCATCAACCAGATACGTCAAAAACTGGACAAACCCCTGGGCATCCAAACCATCGAGACAGTTCGCCGTAAGGGTTATAGATTTTGCTATCCTTCCAAAGCCTAAGGGCGAAGCTTCTTTGGCGACTCACGGTAGCTTCGGCTATCTTGATCGCCCTCTTTTCCACGATTCTTTATAGCCTCATCAAAGAGTCGCTCTACCAAGAGATCCAGAGCCAACTCTTCAAACAGGCAGAATTTATAGCCCACAACGTCACTAATCACCATGCGGGAGAGACGATCGACAGTTTTTATCTCAAACGGACTCTCAACATCTCCATCCAAGTGGTCCCAAAACCCAAATTCATCTCCCAGCCCACCTTTACAGAATATAAAAAGAACAAACACTACTACATCGTGCTGTTTTATCCCTATAATTTCAAAGAGCAGACCTTTTTGCGCGTCACAAAAGATATCACCACCATTCATTCGATTCTATCCAAGCTCTATCGCTCTATCATCCTAACCAATATCATAGCGTTTGCCTTCATCATCCTCTACGCCTTTTTCATCTCATCGTACCTGACTACCTATGTCAAACGTTTCACCGCCAAACTCTCCGCACTCAACGAAAACATGCTCAAGCCCATCAAAGTACGCGACCTACCCGAAGAGTTCCAGCCACTGGCAAAATCGATCAATCACCTCATCAACCGCATCCAGACTTTCGTGAAGTACCAAAAGGAGCTCTTCATCGGTATCGCACACGAACTCAAAACGCCTTTGGCAGTGATGAAGCTCAAAAACGAAGTGACCCTTATCAAAAAGCGCTCGCCCGAGGAATATATCGAAACGATCAAGCTCAATATCAAAACCATCAACGAAATGAACAAGATGATCGAAAATATTTTAAAAATAGGCCGCCAGGAGGCCGATCAGTTCGAGCCGCCCGTGCGCCTCGATCTGATCGCGTATCTCAAAGAAAAGAGCAAAAACTACCAGCTACTGGCCGAACATGAAAACAAAAAACTGTTGAGCGATTTCGTGCCTGAACATTACGAAAGCCTCATTCAGCCCACGCTCCTCAACCACATCCTCCAAAACTTCGTCCAAAACGCCATCAAATTCACTGAACCGGGTGGTACGATAATCCTGCGCAGCCGACCCACAAGTAACGGCGTCAAAATAGAAGTGATCGACGAAGGGCCCGGAATCGACGAGGAGATCGATCACTTCGCCCCTTTTAAACGCAAAGGCAACAAGAGCGGCGTGGGACTGGGACTCTTTTTGGCTAAAAGCGCAGCCGATGCGATGGGGGCGATGATTTCACTCAGAAACCGAAAAGACACCCACGGCACCATCGCCACCCTCTTCATACCCAACGAGCTCGTCTGTCCCCTTTGTTGATTCAAGATACTTTAAGCCCAATTGAGCTATAAATTCTCCTAAAACACTCAGAGGGGGTACAATGTCACTGATGATTACCGAAGAGTGCATCGCCTGCGATGCATGCCGCGAAGAGTGCCCGACAGGGGCTATCGAAGAGGGAGATCCTATCTACATTATCGATCCCGACCGCTGCACCGAGTGCGTGGGATTTTACGACGAGCCTGCCTGTGTAGCGGTCTGTCCGGTCGATTGCATCGTCCCTGACCCCGACAATGTCGAAACAATAGCTGAACTTCAATACAAATACAAACAGATCGCCAGCGAAGAAGAGTAATGGCAAAACGCACGGCCGTAATCGACATCGGCTCGAATTCCGCACGCATGATCGTGCTGGAGCGCACGAGTCGATTCGGCTTCTATCTCATCAACGAAACCAAAAGCCGTGTGCGCATCAGCGAAGGCGCTTACGAAAACGGAGGTAATCTCCAACCACACGCCATAGAGCGGGCTCTTAGTGCCCTGCGTGAGTTTCTTGCTATCGCAAAATCCTACAAAGTGCGCAAAATCCTCTGTGTCGCTACCTCAGCCGTACGCGACGCGCCCAATAAACATCTCTTTTTGCGTCGTGTGCGCAAAGAGCTTGGCCTGTATATCAAAGTCATCGATGGAGATACCGAAGCGCTCTTGGGAGGTATAGCGGCTGCCAATCTCTTACCCGTAGAAAACGGCATCACCGTCGACATCGGTGGTGGCTCCACAGAGCTCGCTCGCATCGAAAACAAACGCGTCGTAGAGACACTCTCCCTCGATCTTGGCACAGTGCGGCTCAAGGAGCTGTTTTCGGATAGAGATGCCGATATCAAAAGCGCCATCGCCTATATCCGCAAAGAGCTGGACAAACTCCCCGCACATTTTCGCTGCGATACCGTCATAGGCATCGGCGGCACCATTCGTGCACTCTCCAAGGCCATCATGCAGCGCATCGACTATCCTTTGGATAAACTGCACGGTTTTTCCTACGACGTGGCCAAGCAAAAGAAATTCATCGACAAAATCATCACCGCACCCGTAACGAAACTCAAAAAGTACTCCATCAAAAAAGAGCGCTACGACGTTATCAAAGAGGGGTGCCTGATATTTAGAGAGATTTTGGAGCGTTTGGATGCACAAGCGGTGATCACAAGTGGTGCTGGCGTGCGTGAAGGGGTCTTTTTACGCGATCTTTTGCGTAACCAAAACTATCGCTTTCCCGCCAACTTCAACCCCAGCGTCCGCTCACTGCTCGATCGCTTCTGTATCGATGAAAAGGGGATGCGCTGCAACTATCGCATCGCTTCACGGCTCTACGATGCGCTCCACCATCTCTTCGACCCTGAGCAAAAACTGCGCCGTGAATTCCTCTATGCAGCCAAACTTCTCAATATCGGAACGAAGATCGAACTCTATGAACATCATAAACACAGCAGCTATATCATTCTCAACGATCTCGATTATGGACTGACGCACTCCCAGATCGTCACGATAGCCACGCTTGTACGCTTTCACAAGAAAAAGCTCCCCAACGGCTCGGTGACCAAACCTCTCGAAGCGCTTTTGCCCAAATCCGAAGCGCTCGATTGGCTCAGTTTCCTGCTCGCTCTTGCTGAAGCGCTCAACAAAGATAGAAGCTGTCCTCGCTTCGAAGTCACCTACAAAGAGAAACTCTTGCACATCACAAGCAACACACCCCTCTACCTGGCACGCGAAGAGATCAAGAATCTGCAAAAACCTGCGCCGTTCGCTATCGTGATTGCAACACCGCAGTAGGTGCAGTTTTGCTGTAAGCCTCCAAAGAAATGCGAAGATGTTGCAGCAGAGGCTTTTAGAGCCTCTGCATTAAAATCTCGTACCTACACTAAATTCAAAACTCGCTGTCCTGTCACCCGGTTTGTCATTGAGCGGACGCGAGAAGACAAGTTGCAACGGCCCCATAGGTGAAATCCACTCGATCGCAGCACCTGTTGCCATACGTGTAATATCGGTAAATTGGCTATCGCCTATACCACCGTAGTCGAGAAAGAAGGTCAGGCGCATATTGCTCGATTTGATAAGAGGGATACTCGCCTCGAGCGATGTGGAGAACATCTTTTTCCCACCGATGAGGCGACCTTGGGAGTCTTTGGGGGATAAAGAGGAGCTTTGGTAGCCGCGCAGCGAATTGATACCACCGAGGTAGAACTTCTCGAAAACCGGTAGATAGCCGCGATCATACACATACCCGATGCGACCTTTGAAGCGCAGAATCAGATCGTAGTCGATAAGGTCTTCGAGACCGTAGTAGTAGCCGGCACGCAGATAGGTTTTTATGAATTTCTCATCACCCCCCACTCCGGCGAACTCCACGGAAGCACTGGCAGCCACGCCGTGACGAGGAACGTAGTAGTCGTCGGTATCGTCGTAGTAGAGAGCCGGAATCAGAGAGCTCTTGACATAGCGACCCGGCAAGAAGTAGTAGTTGTCGTAGTTGACGTCCGTCATCTTGTCGTTTTCATACGCATAGGTCAAAGATGAGCTCAGATAGCGTGTGAGCTTCTTGCCCACCGTGACCGAACCACCTTTTCTATCCTCGGTATAGTCGTAGTATTCGAAATTGGAGCTATAAAGGTTGACGCCCAAAGAGTAGTCGCTATCGAAAACATGCGGATTCGTAAGCCCCAGATTGAAGCGCAAGGACTTGCCCGAAAGATCGACAGAAAAGTTACCGTTGATACCACTACCGAAAATGTTTTTGTCGCTGATGGCGGCGTTGATCAAAAACCCCTCATAGGAGCTGTATCCACCGCCTAACATGATGCTACCGGTAGGCATCTCCTTGACATTGACCACCAGATCCATCTGGTTTTTGCTGATGCGGCGCTCTTCGATCTTGACGTCGCTAAAAAACCCAGTTCTTTTTAAAGCGTTGCGCGAATCCACGAGATCGGTGTAGCTATATACATCCCCGGGAGCCAGATAAATCTCGCGGCGGATAACCCTATCGAGAGTGCGTTGGTTGCCAGAAATTATCACATCGTGGATATAGACCTTTTCGCCCGGATTGATCAGATACTTCACCACTACGGTGTGATGCTTCTCATCCTTTTGGAAATCGGGCACGATACGCACGTACGCATAGCCGAGATCCGCTATTTTTTGGCGGATCTTTTGCATGTCTTTGCGCATCTTGTCGACGTTGAAAACATCTCCCGGCTCCAAGCGGAGATCTTCGGTGAGCTTTTTCGTATCGATGATAGGTTCGAGCAGTTGGATCTGCACTTTGGCCACTCTGTATTGCTGACCTTCGAGAATGTGGTAGCGCAGTTTCGCCTTGTAGTTGTCAAAATCGACACGTAAGAAGGGGTCACTCACCTGCGCATCGAGATAACCTTTGGTCAGGTAGAGGTTGCGAATGCGCGCGCTGTCGTACTGGAGTTGGTCGAGCTTGAGCTCGCCGCTATCGAACCCTATCATCCAGCCCAGATACTTGTTGCGCTCCCGGTTGGCGATAACATCCTCGATATCGTCTTTATCAAAGCGCTTGGCGCCGCAAAGTGTCAAGTCGTCGATATAGATCTTTTGCCCTTTGTTGACTACGAAGGTGACCTTCACGCCATTTTCGCCCACCTTTTCGGTGTCCACTTCCACGACCGTGTCGAAATAGCCCTGACTGCGAGCCTGGGCGATGATTTTGGCTTTTGCCCGGTTGATTGCAGCCTCGTCGTAGATATCACCCTTTTTGAGGCCTAAAATATCGGGCAGTTCTTTTTTCTTGTTCTCCAGATACCCTACCACATCGATTTGGGCGATGAGCGGTTTTTCCGTAAAATGAAAGGTGAGATTGCCAAACGTCTCATCCACCCAGATATCTTTGAAGTAGCCCTGTTTATAAAATCTTTTAATAGCTGCATCCACTTTTTTGATATCGAGTTCCTGGCCTTCGTGAAAGCCCAGCATCTCTTTGGCGAGTGTGGGTGATAGATGCATCAAACCCTCAAAATGGATCGATTTTATGGTTTGGGCATGCATCGATGCCGCGAGGGCAGCGAGAGCTATCCAACTCTTCTTCATACTGGCGCGCCTTATTTTTGGATAAATTTCTTAGTAGTGTACCACTATTTTGATTAATAAAGTTTAAAACACCCAATTGCTATAATGAGGCAACGCACAAACCGGCTTTGCGAGCAAAAACAAGGTCGATCACTAAAGGAGCGCAATGCAAGCGGCTATCGTCGGATTGGGACTGATGGGCGGTTCCTTGGCTTTGGATCTCAAGCTTCGCGGCATCGCCCAAAAGATCGTGGGATTCGATCATAACGCAGAGCACTGCCGCCAGGCGCTCGAACTCTCCCTCGTGGATGCAATCGTCTCCTTTGACGAGCTCAAAAACAGCGACGTGATATTTTTGGCCATCCCCGTCGAGGGAATCATCCAAACACTGCAGCGGCTCACCGATATCGATCCCGCTACTACGATCATCGACCTTGGCAGCACCAAAGAAAAGATCGTGCACTCCTGCCCCTCAAGCATTCGCGCACAGTTTGTAGCCGCACACCCCATGACGGGCACGGAATACTCCGGGCCCAAAGCGGCACTGCCGGGACTCTACCACGACAAGATCGTCGTGCTGTGCGACACCGAAGCAAACGATGTCCTGCACAAAGAGCGTGCCGAGCGTATCTTTAGGGCTTTAGGCATGCAGATAGTCTTCATGCAAGCGGCAGAGCACGACCTGCACGCAGCCTTCATCAGCCACCTGCCCCACGCCATTAGCTACGCTCTGGCCAATTCGGTGCTGGG
>JALVTF010000073.1 GCA_027024145.1 Campylobacterales bacterium | reverse complement strand
AAATCTTCCGTCTCGCCATCTGGCCCCCAGCCTTGGAGACCATTTTTGATGACGGCCGGAATAGAAGCGTCTACGATCACATCGTTTGGACGATGGAGGTTCGTAATGCCTGCATCACTATCGACCATATACATACGAGGCTGCTTTTTGTAAATCTCGTCGATGCAGGCTTTGATATCTTGCTGGACACCTTCAGGGAGTTTTTCGAGTTTGTTGTACAGATCCACCATACCGTTGTTTGGATTGAAGCCTATCTCTTCGAGCTCCTTGCCGAACTTGTCGAACAGCTCTTTGTAGTAGACGCGAATCGCATCACCGAACATCGCAGGGTCGGAAACTTTCATCATCGTCGCTTTGAGGTGAAGCGAAAAGAGGATATCTTTTTCTTTGGCATCTTCGATGACTTGTGCATAGAACTCTTTGAGTTCGTTGCGATTGAGGCATGAAGCACTAAATACCTCACCTTCGAGCACTTCCAACTCTTTGAGAACTTCCGCTTCACCCTCTTTGGGTTCGAAGACGATTTTTACGTTTTGCGTTTTTGGACTGATGAAAGATTGCTCGTTTTGATAGAAATCTTTTTTGTCCATATGAGCAACATAGCTTTTACTATCGGGTCGTACGTCTCGCATTCTATGCGGATGTTTTTTCGCATAGGCTTTGACCGCGTCGCTCAGGCGTCTGTCGGAGTTTCCTTGACGAAGGACAGGATTGACGGCACTTCCGAGGAGTTTCGCGAAACGCTTGCGCAGTTCCACTTCCTCTTCCGTTTTTGGCTCTTCGGGAAAATCGGGAATATCGTAGCCTTGCGCTTGCAGCTCTTTCACGGCTGCGACAAGCTGCGGGATAGAAGCTGAAATATTGGGAAGTTTGATAATATTCGCTTCGGGACGCAATACGAGTTCACCGAGGTAAGCCAGTTCATCGGGTTGTTTTTTGTCTTCTGGGAGTCTGTCGCTAAATTCAGCAATGATTCTGCCAGCGAGTGAAATATCACGCAGTTCGATATCCACACCGCTATCTTTTGTAAATGCTTTTACGATAGGTAACAGCGAATAGGTGGCCAATGCCGGCGCTTCGTCGATCTTCGTCCAAACGATTTTCGCTTGACTCATCTGTGCTCCTGTTTTTGAAATTTTTATCATCTTTATAGTATCAAGTAATGGATTTAACTTTTCTCAATCGCTTTGCAAAGAGGATGCTCTATCGCTTTTTGTTTCGTTTTTGCACATCTTTGATATGGCGCAAATGTTGCCGATACGATCTGCTAAATACGTGTTTTCCGTCGGCGGCCTTGACGAAATAGAGGTAATCGCTCTTTGCTGGTTTGAGTGCTGCTTTGATAGCATGTAACGATACGATACACACTGGATAGGGCGGCAGCCCTTTGAATTTGTAGGTATTGAAGCGGCTCGTATCGTTTTTGATACGCTCCGGGGTGATGGCAATGTGCGAATATTTGCCGTAATTGAGTGCTCCATCCATCTGCAATGGCATGCCTCTGCGTAATCTATTATAAATGACCGAAGCGATAAGCGGCATCTCCTTTTCATTCGCTGCCTCTTTTTGGATAATCGAAGCGATTGTGATGATGCGTTCGAACCATATCTTTTGATTGTAGTGTCCCAAAATTTTGCGAGCGAGATTTTTGTGACGCCGCAGACTCACTCCCACGAGATACTTGATAAGGGGCTTTGCCGCTATCGCTTTTGGTACGTCGTAGCTATCGGCAAAGAGCACGCCGTCCGGGTAGGGAGCGATGTCGTTATAGGTCTTTTGAAGCGTCGTATAGGAGTAGCCGTACTTCTTGGCAAGATCGTGGAGTATCTCATAGGTAGTCTGCCCCGGTATCAGGTGCACGCGCACCAAAGCGGCTTTCGAGCGCGTCAGTGCATAGAGAAAATCCAATGCACTCATCTCTTTGCGACCCACGTCGATCCATCCGCTTTGGGGCTTGCCTATATAGCGGAGTAAATATGCATCAAGCTTCGTAACTGCGACGCCGCTGTGATACAGATATGCTATAATCTTTTGATTTGAGCCATGAGGAATAAAAAGCTGCCTATTTTGTAGATGTACTGGTCTTGCAAGATAGAGAGCCGATAAAGTTATGATAATCAAAACAAGTTCACATATTAAAAGAGTATTTCTTACTATCTTTCTCGCCACTCTCATCCTTTTGGGACTTGGTATCTTCGCTCTGACGCAAGGGATAGAACTAAGCAGGGCCTTCCTTCCCGGCGTAGCGATAGAAAAATTGTATCTCAAACTTGATAAAAAACTGATTGTGCAAGCACAAAGCGTGAGGCTGCGCCCCCATCCGAAGGCGAAGAGACGATTCGTCGTAGCACCCTATTTTCGCATCCTCGATTATGTGCAAAACTATTTTCAAAATATCTCCATACGTCATCTGTATATCAGTGACCAAGAGTACATCGTCCACTACAGCGAGGGAAAATTTTCCGTCATTGCCAGAGATTTCGCCGCGAAGGTGACGCTTTTGCATCATGGCCCAAAAATCGATTTTCGACTTCAAAAACTTCTCTATAAGCCTTACAACCTCACGCTCGAAGGAAATGGCACCCTCGCTTCACTCAATGATGTACGTTTCTTTGGAAAATTTCGCATAGAAGATATCCCAGGGACTCTGCGTTTTGCAAAAATCGATAACACCCTGCGCTTTTTCGCTTCTTCCAAGCCTTTTGGATACGATGCAGTGCAAAAACTTTTTGCGCATATTCCGCTGCATAGAGATATCAAAGCCTGGTCTTATAAAAAAATCCGCGCCAAACGATATCGGCTGGTCTACCTCAAAGGAGCTTACGATATTCGCAAAGGATTGCAAACAGACTCCTTCGAAGCACTCCTTCGCGCAGAAGATGTAGCCGTGCATTTTCGCCCCGACCTACCCAGTGCTCACGTACAGCGCGTTTTGCTGCATTACAAAAACGATGCGCTACGATTCAAACTCCAACATCCCACCTACGAGGGGAAAAAGCTCGATGGTTCATACGTAACCATCCACAATCTCGTCCATGGCAGGTCCTACATCGACATCTTTATCAAAACGAAGACTCCTTTTGATGCAACAGTACGTAGACTTCTTGGCGCATTCGACGTACATCTGCCGTTGCAGCAGCAAACGGGTGTGACCGATGCGCAAGTTACTGTGCGCATCTGGCTTAAAGATCTTCGCACCAATGTACAGGGACGCTTCATCGCCGAGGACTCTTCGGTACTCCTCGATGGCGTGCCGCTGCTTTTACACCATGCCGATATTCGACTCCAAGACAGCAAAGTGCTCTTTCGCCCCTCAGATGTTTCCTTGCCTCCCTATGTGGATGCATCTATCAAAGGCTATCTCGATCTGGACACACGCAGCGGGGAGATCCACTTGACGGCAAAAAGGGTGCACGTGAAATTCGGCAAGCTAACGCTTGTAGATGCGAGCGACATCAAAGATGTCCTTTTTATCGATCTGGATGCAAAACGCTTCGCACTCAAACGCCTGGGAGTCGATTTTCTCTTTTTGGAGCCAAAACGTGTAGAAATAGGCGATATCACGCGGCTACTCCCCTATAGCAAACTTTTGCAAAGTGTTGGCGTCCAAAACGGCAGTCTCCGACTCACCCTCACCACACCCATGAAGCTTTTGGCAAAGCTCTCTATCCCCAACCATACCATCATGCGTGCACACAGACCTGTGCAAGATTTTACTATCCACGCTACAATCGCACAAAAGAGCCAATTTTCCGTCAACGATTTTGCAAAAGGGAAATTTTCACAACAGCATCTCTATGTGCAGTTGCACAATATAGAGCTTGTCGTGCCATCAAAAAAGACAAAGCATGACTTCATCAAATATTTTACCCTCGATGCTTCCGATATCGCTCTACACTACAAACACCACACGCTCTTAGCGAAAAAGCTCCATGTCAAAAAAGAGAATCAATCCCTCACTGCAGATGGAATCTACAAAGCGGGAAGCTTTCATATAGCATGGTTGCCACAATACATCGAGATTACGGGACATCATCTGGGCGACAAGTTCATCAATGCACTGCTTGGGAAAAAGTATCTTAGTGGTGGAGTGATGGATATCAACGCTTCAGGCCCCAAAGAGAAGGTCCATGGGTTTGTCACATATACCGGTGGCTATATCAAAGACCTCAAAGTACTCAATAACCTCTTCGCTTTTATCAACACTGTCCCCGCACTTGTGACTTTCAGCGATCCCGGCTACAGTCGACATGGACTTTTTGTCGATCATGCCAAAACGGAGTTTTTCTACAACGATCCAAAAAAGATATTCATCGTCAAATCCCTCGAAGTTACCGGCCAATCGCTTACCATCAAAGGCTATGGAGTGCTCGATTTTGCTCGTGACACAATCGCGATGAAACTCGATTTGCAGACTCTCAAAAACGTCAGCAAACTCATTAAAAATATTCCTATCGCGGGCTACATCATCTTGGGAAAAGATGGTTCCATCTCCACCCACGTGGGTCTGAGCGGTCCGATAGAAAACCCCAAAGTTACCACCAACGTGGCAAAAGATACGCTTTTTGCACCACTCAATATCATACGACGCACACTCACCCTCCCCTTCAAACTCTTCGGGAAGTAGTAGATTTACTCGTTACGCAGCACTTCGATGACGTTGACTTTGGTGGCTTTGCGTGCCGGATACAAAGAGGTGACGATGATGATGACGATCGCCCCTATGATAATGAGGCTCAAATCCACACCGCTTAGATGTACGGGCAGTCTCGTAGTTCCATACACATCGGCCGGTAATTTGACGATATCGAAATGTTTGAGGATGTAGATCCCCAAAAAACCCAAAAGCATCCCCGTCACAATCCCCACGCCGCCTATGATAGTACCGAGACGAAAGAAGATAGCGCCTATCTCCTTGGGTGTGGCACCGAGACTCAAAAGCAGCGCTATCTCTTTGCGCCTGTTCATCACTGTCATGAGAAGCGAACTAATAATATTGAGCGAAGCGACGAGGATGATGAGCATGAGCACGATAAACAAAGCGCGCTTTTCCATGGCAAGGGCGCTAAAAAAATTACCGTTTTGCTGCCACCATCCCACTATCCCCACATCGCGCGGCA
>JALVTF010000072.1 GCA_027024145.1 Campylobacterales bacterium | reverse complement strand
ATACCATCCTTCCGAAACTAAAACTCTCTAAACACACTATAGATCTTTATAATCGTATCGATATCGACAGAGTATCAATTATATTACTGTTTGTTGGAATGCTTTTTATGAGCACAACCTTTCTACTACAAGGTTTCGAGTACAAAAAAGCGCTACAAGACCTTGAGGCAAAAAAGGAAGCACTCCATATAAAGTATCATCTACCTATATCCACCTATACACTCGATGCAATTTTGAAAAAATATGAAAAAATCGATACACATCAAACGAAATTACGCAAGGATTTAGCCTTCTTTTCTCGTACGCCCGTACAAAGATTCGAATCACTACGTTTTGATGGCAAAATATACGAGATCACAGCTCGCAGCGATAAAAATCTCGATAGCTATTTCAAAAAGAGATTTTCAATTCTCTCTTCGCGATTTCAAAAAAATATCTATATAGCAAAGTTAACACATGAATAGGACCACATTGTTGCTAAGTATCGTTATGATGCTACTGCTGGTTATAGTGAGTTATCGCTTCTATACCCGGACAAAAGAGGAAGTACTTCAAGAGTATCACCATGTTTTTCATCTGCAACAAACAATACAGGCTATAGCGCAACTAAAAGCAAAATATACAAAAAAACCAAACCTTTTTGCTCTTAAAGATTTATGCAGAATACAAAATGGACGCTTTATACAGATTACTTGCCCCAAACTTGATGCAAAAAATTTTGCAAAAGTAGAACACATCCTCTTTAAAACTACCAACAAAATCCACTCCTATAACATCACACGAACAGGCAAGTATGTAGAAGTGACGATGGAGTTGCTACGATGAAAAAGTTTCTTGTCATCTTGTTAGGATGTTATATCGGACTAATACTCTTCATGCCAAAAGAGCAACTCTTTTTCACACTTCAAAGATATCTGGCAAAAAAACAGATTTTTATCAATGCAGCATCTACGCAAACTCCCCTCTCCTTGCACCTTAGAAAAGGAACACTTTTTTACAATGGCATGGATCTTGCTTCGATCCAGCATGCTTCCATCTATCCATATCTGTTTTTTAACAGATTGCAGATTCACGATGGAGAACTCAAAGTCGGCAATTACATTATCAAAACACTCGCGGCCGACTATTCTCTTTTGCATCCTTGGCAGGTAATGCTTCACGGCATGTCTGCATCAGGACCACTCGATGGCACGATAGACCTTAAAACACACGAGTTGAAACTCTATATACAAAATCCACCCCATATAATGTTGCAATATTTACGAAGAAACAAAAAGGGATACTATTTTTATGCGAAATTTTAGAAATTTGGCACTTTTTTTCTTTTCCTTAGCCTTCGCAGCTCTTCTTTGGTCATTTGCCACGCTATTTTTAGCCAAAATTCCTACCTCATATATACCCCAAAAGCATACATACGATTTTTTCGCTATCGATTTGGTGCATCTCTTTTTCCCGCATACTTCCCAAATGCCGCAACCTCAAGTTCAAGCCTATAAACTGGCTCTCACACTCAAAGCAATTTATAGAAACGGCAAGAGAGGATTTGTTATTATCGAAGACAAAGGAAAAACACACTTCGTGGACCTTGGTACGAGCTACAAAGGCTACAAACTCATCGCCATATATCCCGACAGTGCGATATTTCAAAAAAATGGCAAAAAATATAAGATAGAATTTTCTAAAGAGAAAAATACACAACATTTCACCTATGAACCTTATCGACAAGTATTGCCTAAAAAAACTTTCATACAGTATAAGAATGACCTTAATGCTATATTTCGCAATATCGGCATCGCAAAAGATACGCAAGGATACCGCATCACGTATGTCAAAAAAGGCTCTATATTTGATCGATTAGGACTGAAAAAAGGTGATATACTCATAGAGGTCAACGGTAGAATACTCAACAACGACGCAGATGCATGGGATCTGTATAAAAATGCGGACAAATTCGATCACTACGAAGTGATTATATTACGCAATCATCAAAAAAAGGTATTAGAATATGAAGTGGATTAAGTATCTCTTCGGAATCATAATAGCTCTCAACGCCGCACAAGTACAGCTCAATTTCAAAAATCTCGATATTGCAGACTTTGTCAAGATGGTCGCAAAAATTACGCATAAAAATATCCTATTGACCCAAAATGTCCATGGCAAAGTCAATTTTATCTCCGTAAAGCCCATAGATGAAAAAGAGGTCTATAAAGTCCTTCTCGACATTCTCAAAAGCAAAGGTTACACAATCGTAGAGGAACAAGGTTTTTTAAAAGTCATACGCAATGCCGATGCCATCAAAGACGCTCCACCACTTGCCGGAAAAAGCGGTATTGATCAAATAGAAACGGATATCATCACGCTTAACAATATCCCCGTTGCATCAGCATTTAAACAAGTCTCATATTTACTATCTCGTTATGGAAGAATTGTAATCAATACAGAAAAGAATATTCTTATCATTACCGACTATGCAGACAATCTCAAAATTATCAAAGAGATTTTACGTAAATTAGACAAACAAAATCGCATAATAATGCAAACAATCAAATTCAAACATACAGATATTACAAGAGTATTTCCAAAAATAAAAGAGATAGCATCGGCTATGTACGATGTTAAAATATACAAATATAAGATCGTGACTAACGAAAGCACTAATTCTATAATTATAGTCGCTCCAAAACGAATCGCCTATGCCCTGTCTACGATGATACGTGATTTTGATATCAAACCCAAGCCTTTGACGCAGATGACTGAAGTAGTAACACTCAAAAATTCCGATGCAACAAATATCCAAAAAATTCTTGCCCAAATTATCAAAGTCAAATATAAAAAAGACACTCCTTCTATAACTGCGGACAGTGAAACGAACTCTCTCATCGTTCTCGCAACTCCGGAACAGCTTGAAACGATCAAAACCATCATTGCCGCTCTCGATGTACCTAAACAGCAAGTCTATGTCAAAGCGCGCATCTTAGAAATTTCCAATTCCAAAGCTCTGCAGGTGGGTACTAAACTGGGACTTTTGGCAGGTTCGGCAAACAGCAGCGGACTCTACACGATGAGTGCCAATCTGGGTGGTCCTGCTATCGCCATCGATACCGCTGGGCTCAACCTCGACATCCCTACCATTCGGGAAGGACTGGCACTTGGAGCGACTCTCGATCTTTTGGAAACCTATGGAGCTGCGAAGAAATTGAGCGAACCTTCGATTTTGTGTATCAATAACACACCATCCACCATTTATGTAGGAAAAACGGTCTCTGTCCTTACAGGCAAAACCACTTCCAATGCCACCAGTGTCTCCTATTCTCGCCAAAATATCGGTCTGACACTTAAAATCAAGCCTCGCATAGATAGTGATAATAAAGTCGCCCTCAATATCAAAGCCATCGTAGAAGATATTCTCAAATCCGAAACTCCAGACAACACACTCCCCACCACCTCAAAACGTGACGTGGAGACTACCACTATCGTCAAAAACGGCCAAAGTGTCATCATAGGGGGTCTCGTCAAAGACAACACCGAATCGCACATCACCAAGGTCCCGCTTCTTGGCGATATCCCGATTTTGGGACATCTCTTTCAGCATAAGAGCAAAAATGGTGATAGAACGACATTGGCCATCGTACTAACACCGTATATCATCAAAAAAAGTGGTGATTTGGACAAGCTTCGTCTCACTCTCGCCAAACTCAACGAGTTGGAGAAAAAATTTATCACAGATTACCTCAAAAAGGTGGGGACAAAGTGATAGAAACCATTTACGATATTAACCCCGAAGCGCTCTTTTTAGAAAACTTTCTCATCGAAGAAGGGCTCAAGTACTCTCTTTTACCCGCTCGTGTAGGAGAGAAAGAACTCTTTTTGACCACGAAAAAAAATCTCATCGATGCTCTCAATTACTATAACAAGCTTGGTATTCCTTTGGGTGTCGCAATCACCGATGAAGACTCCTTTAGCCGACTTGCGAACCAATATCTTGAAGTTCAAACACAAAAGAATCTCCAAGAAAGTGATATCGAATCGATAGAAGAAGAACTCAGTCTCGATGAATTCATCAAAGAGGGGCTCGACATCCTCAATTCCGAAAACTCCGCTCCTATTATCAAATTCGTCAACTCCATGTTTTTCCAAGCTATCAAAAAACGCGCAAGTGATATTCACATCGAAACCCATGAACATTTCGGACTGATACGCTTTCGCATAGACGGTGTTTTGAGTACTCAGGCCAAACTCCAAAAAAGCATCGTCGCACTTATTATCAACCGTATTAAAGTCATATCCAACCTCGACATCAGCGAAAAACGCATTCCACAAGATGGCCGCACACAAATCAAAATCGCCAATAAAACTACGGATATCAGGGTCTCTCTCATCCCTACCTATTTCGGTGAAAAGGCGGTAATGCGCCTTTTGATGGAGAGTGAAGATATCCCTACACTCCAAGATTTGGGTTTTAATAAACATATCACATCAGGCTTCCAAGAACTCTTGGAACACTCTTATGGCATGATATTGGTCACAGGTCCTACGGGAAGCGGAAAATCTACTACACTCCACTCTTTTTTGCAAACTATTGCTTCCCCCGAAAAAAATATCATCACCGTAGAAGACCCTGTAGAGTACAAAGCTGACAATATCAACCAGATCCAGGTCAATCCTAAAGTGGGACTCACCTTCAGTAGTGGTCTGCGCAGCATCCTGCGCCAAGATCCTGACATCATCATGGTGGGTGAGATACGCGATAAAGAGACAGCCACCATCGCTATCCAGGCAGCCCTAACAGGACACCTCATGCTCTCGACTCTTCATACCAACAACGCCGCCGCTACCATCACCAGACTTATGGATATGGGCATAGAACCATTTCTCATCGCTTCGAGCCTTATCGGTGTTCTCTCTCAAAGACTCGTGCGTATCCTTTGTGAGTGCAAAGAACCGAGTAACGATACCGAAGAACTCGAAAAAATCATCCAAAAAGAACCATACTTACAGCACTACTCTATAAACACTATCTATAAAGAAAAAGGATGCCCGGTGTGCAATTGGAGCGGTTTTCGCTCACGCCGCGCAGTAGGGGAGCTTTTTTTGATGAATGATGAGATCAAAACACTGATAGCCCAAGGAA
>JALVTF010000071.1 GCA_027024145.1 Campylobacterales bacterium | reverse complement strand
CTCGACGCTATCCTTGGCTAAGAGCGAGGGCCTTGGCCCTCGAATCGAGAGCAAAGGGATCGGCTGATGCTTTTTCTCTCGATTTCGCTCCATAAAGGAACCTCATGCTCGATCTTGCAATCATAGGTGGCGGTCCGGCAGGACTCACAGCGGGTCTGTATGCCACGCGTGGTGGACTCAAAAATGTGGTCATGTACGAAAAAGGGATGCCCGGCGGGCAGATAACCCAAAGCAGCGAAGTGGAAAACTACCCGGGTGTTTGCAAAGTGGTCACGGGAATGGAGCTGATGGAGTGCTGGCCCGAGCAAGCCATGCGCTTTGGCCTTAAGCACGAGATGGAAGAAGTACAGCGCATCAAGCGCGAGTGCGACGGTAGTTTTACCATCGAGCTTGCAGGCGGCAAGAGCGAGCGGGCAAAAGCGGTGATTGTGTGTACCGGCAGTACGCCCAAGCGCGCGGGATTCGAGGGCGAAGAGGAGTTTTTGGGTCGCGGCGTGAGTACCTGTGCTACCTGTGACGGTTTTTTTTACAAAGGCAAGGAGGTAGCGGTGCTCGGAGGCGGCGATACGGCTTTGGAAGAGGCTTTGTATTTAGCCAATATCGTGGAAAAGGTCTATCTGATTCATCGCCGCGACACATTTCGCGCTGCTCCTACAACAGTCGAACGCGTGATGAAAAATCCCAAAATCGAGCTCATCCTTAATGCCACCGTCAAGAAAGCGTATGGCAACGAAATGGGACTTGAAGGTGTCATTCTTGACCAGCAGGGCAAGGAGATAGATCTGAAAGTCCCGGGGCTTTTCGTCTTTGTGGGTATGAATGTCAACAACGACGTCCTCAAGCAAGAAGACGGCAGCTTTTTGTGTGATGTGAACGAGTGGGGCGAAGTGAAGGTCAATCTCAAGATGGAAACGAGCGTCCCCGGGCTCTATGCCGCAGGCGATGTGCGCGAATT
The DNA here is from genome assembly GCA_027024145.1 of Campylobacterales bacterium. Taxonomy (GTDB): domain Bacteria; phylum Campylobacterota; class Campylobacteria; order Campylobacterales; family Nitratiruptoraceae; genus Nitratiruptor. The sequence continues at coordinate 4,233 of JALVTF010000071.1, read as the reverse complement.
CGCACCCAAGCAGGTGGTCTGTGCCGCAGGCGATGGTGCTACGGCAGCTATCAACGTCATCAGCTATATCGAAAAAATAGGAGAGCTACAACCATGCTAAAAGTGGGAATTTATGGTGGAAGCGGACGGGTAGGGAGTCTGCTTATTAAAAATCTTCTCAGTGACGATGTAGCTAAAATCAGCGTCGTCCATGCACTGGACAAACTCGAAACCGAAGTGCCGGGAGCCATCATTACCAACGATCTCGACACGCTCGTCGACGAGAGCGAAGTGATCATCGATTTTACACTTCCAGAGGGAACGCAAGCGCTTTTAGAAAAACTTTTGGATAAACCCCGTGCGCTTGTGAGCGGCACGACTGGGCTGAGTGAGCATCAAATCAACCTCATGCGAGAACTCTCACAAAAAGCGCCGGTGCTCTATGCGACTAACATGAGTCTGGGAATCGCCATCCTCAAGCGTCTCGTAGCGATCGCCAGCGAGAAGCTCAGAGACTTCGATATAGAGATTGTGGAGATGCACCACCGCCACAAAAAGGATGCTCCCAGCGGCACGGCACTGACATTAGCGGAGTTTGCCGCTAAAGCGAGAGGTTTAGAGCTTGATAAGGTGCGCGTCAGCGGGCGTGATGGCAATATCGGTGAGCGCACGAAAGACGAAATAGGCGTCTTCGCCCTGCGTGGCGGCGATATCGTGGGACGCCATACCGTAGGATTTTACAACGACGGCGAATACTTGGAACTCAACCACACCGCCACGAGCCGCGATACCTTCGCCAAAGGCGCTATCAGGGCAGCCAAATGGGTGGCTACGCAAGAGCCGGGTCTCTATACGATAGATGATTGCTTAGGACTCTAAGATGTGTTCCGTTATCGGCCTATTCAACGTTCCAGAAGCCAGTAAATACGCCTACTACGGGCTCTTTTCTTTGCAGCATCGTGGCCAAGAAGCAGCTGGGATAGCCAGTAGTGATGGCAGTAAGATCTACATCGCCAAAGGCCGCGGCCTCGTGACGCAGGTTTTCGATGAGGATAAGCTCTCCAAACTCATCGGCAAGAGTGCCGTAGGCCACACGCGCTACTCCACTGCCGGCGAAGATTCGGTCCTCGATGCGCAGCCAATTTTCGCTCGCTACGACCTGGGTCAGATCGCCGTGGTACACAACGGCAACCTCACCAACGCCAAGCGCGTGCGCAAGGAGCTGATAAAAGAGGGCGCGATCTTTCAGACCTTCATGGATACCGAAAACCTGATCCATCTCATCGCCCGCAGCCAAAAAGAGCACCTGTACGATCGCATCATCGAGGCGCTCCATCAGGTAGAGGGTGCCTACTCTTTTATTTTCCTGAGTCGCAAAAAGATGTTTGCGGTACGCGATCCCTACGGTTTTCGTCCCCTCTCGATGGCAAAGCTCGGCGATGGATGGGTGGTGGCCAGCGAGACCTGCGCCTTCGATTTGATCGGTGCGGAGTATGTGCGCGATATCAAGCCAGGTGAATTGGTGGTCTTCGAAGAGGGCAAAGAGCCGCGCTCCATCCAGGTCTTTGAGCCCAAGCCTCATAAGTGTATCTTTGAGTATATCTACTTCGCTCGCCCCGATAGCAATATCTTTGGCAAAAACGTCTACAAGCTGCGCAAAGCGATGGGAAGGGAGCTCGCCAAAGAGTATCCTGTGGAGGCCGATATGGTGATCCCGGTGCCTGACAGCGGTGTGGCCGCAGCCATAGGGTACGCCGAGGAGAGCGGAATACCCTTCGATCTGGGAATCATTCGCAACCACTACGTAGGCCGCACCTTCATCGAGCCTACCCAAGAGATCCGCGACCTCAAGGTCAAAATGAAGCTCAATCCCATCAAAAACGTCATCAAAGGCAAGCGCCTCATCGTCATCGATGATAGCATCGTACGCGGCACCACGAGTAAAAAGATTGTGAATATCCTCAAAGAGTTCGGTGCCAAAGAGGTGCATATGCGTATCTCCGCTCCCCCTACCACGGGTCCTTGCTACTACGGCGTGGATACACCGACCAAAGAGGAGCTCATCAGCTCACGCATGAGCGTGGAAGAGACGCGCAAATATATCGGAGCCGATACTTTGGCGTATCTTTCGATAGAAGGATTGCTGCGCAGCGTAGGGAATGATTTAAGCTACTGTATGGCATGTTTTGACGGCAACTACCCAGTCATTCCCGAAGAGTAAGGAAGCCGTTGAGAGAGATTCTAACCTTTGGGCGCTACTACAAGCGCAAACGCCGCAAACGCGTTCGCAAAGTCCCTCTGGGACTGTCCGGCTTTACCTGTCCCAATATCGATGGGCGTGTAGCAAAAGGTGGCTGCACTTTTTGCGAAAACGAATCCTTCGCACCCAATCTCGCACGCACGAAAAAATTCTCCTTAAACCCCGATAGCATCGACAATCCGCTCCTTTCCAAGCAGCTTGCCGAAATCGATTTTCAATACCGAGGCACCGCTGCGCACTACAAAGCTTTGGGTTATGAAGAGTTTCTTGCGTACTTTCAGGCCTTCACCAACACCTATGCGCCTTTGGATACCCTGAGGCGCCTCTATGAGCACGCTTTGGCGCAAGAAAATTGCATAGGTCTTAGCATCGGTACGCGCAGTGATAGCGTGACAGAGGAGATTTTAGATTATTTAGTCGATTTGTCCGCATCGCATGAAGTGTGGATCGAGTATGGTATCCAAAGCGTCTTTGACGAGACTTTGGAGCGCATAAACCGCGGGCACGATAGCAAAAACGTCGAGGAGTGGATCAAACGCTCCAAGGACAAGGGCCTGCAGGTATGCGGCCACGTGATATTTGGCCTACCCGGTGAGACACGCGATATGATGCTCTCTACCGTGGAAAAAGCAATAGAGTGGGGGATCGATGCGATAAAAATCCATCCACTCTATGTAGTCAAAAACACGGCTTTGGCCGTGGAGTATCAAAAGGGAAGATTTACGCCTATTTCGCAAGATGAATATATCGCAGTGCTTGTGGAAGCTATCAAGATGCTGCCGCCGCAGATGATGGTGCAGCGTGTGAGCGCCGGCATCGGCGATAGCACGCTTCTAGCACCCGCATGGTGTGCCGATAAAAACGCGCAGCTGCGAGCCATTCGCAAAGCCCTCCGTAATGAAGGCTTCATCTATTAGCGGCCGATGCGCCCGCGTCTGCAGCCTTGTGCCGTGGGATGAGCGCGTCTGAGCAGGTCGTAGAGGGGCGTTTTGGGGGTGATAGTACCTGTGAGGTTGATGCGCATCTCTACAAGATATCCTCTCTTGCAGACAAACCGCACGCGCTTGCCAGCTCCGGAGAAGTACTCCTCATCGAAGAGTCTACGAATAGTGTACGTCGAAACACGCTTGCCGCGATGATCGAGAATGTAGCGCAGCACTCTTGTTTGATTGAGCTGGGAAACCAAAGCGATAGCATCGAGGAAGTAGATCTCGGGTTTGCGGCTATAGCAGGTGCCGTGCTTGATCCATTCATGCTTGTGCAGACCGCTCACGGCTCCCGGCATATAGGTAAAAAGCAGCTCTTGGAGTTCGGGTGAGAGCGGTTTCATGGGGATACGATCCCAGAGCCCTCGCTTATCGAGCATCCTGTTTCTAGCATCCACACCACAATAATAGCGACCCTTGGGCCAAAGGCCATGGAGGGTGAAGTGCGTCTGCCAAAAGGAAAGAGGCTTTCTACAAGCTTTGTAGTGGGAAGTCTTGCAAATGCTGGGATACCAGTTGAGAGCCAGCACATACTGGCCGGCAAAGGCTGAGAGCGCAAGAAGCAGTGAGAGGAGGAGCTTTTTGATCATTGCCTATTCCTTTTTTCTTCGATGCCGCTTGTGCCAAAGCGTCTCTTGAGCTCCTTGCGCACGAGCTCGGGTGAGATATCTTGGCTCGCCAGTGCCACCAGGGCGTGGTACACGAGATCCGCGCACTCGTAGATGATCTCTTCGCGATTTTTATCTTTAATGGCGAAACAAAACTCCGCCGCCTCTTCGGCCACCTTTTTCAGAATGGTGTTTTCACCCTTGCTAAAGAGTTTGGCCGTCCAGGAGCTTTCGGGATCGGCACTTTTGCGCTCCTGAATGATGTGGTAGAGGCGATCGATCACATCATCGTACATTTCGTTTGGGTCTTGGATCGGTTCGCTGGTGATTGCACCGCTCTTTGCATCTTTATAAAAGCAAGATTTCCTTCCCGTATGGCACGCGGGCCCCGTTTGGCGCA
>JALVTF010000070.1 GCA_027024145.1 Campylobacterales bacterium | reverse complement strand
AAAGGGTGCGATTTTCCTCGGCGATGCCCACTACCATCTTGGAGTACGTGAAGAGCTTTACGATTTTTTGCAGCATTGCGATGCGCCTCAGCTCTTTTTGATGGGCGATATTTTCGACCTTTTGGTAGGAGGTGTGCATCACAGCATCGAACAAAACCGCAAACTCGTCGATCGTATCAATCAGCTTGCGCAAACGTGTGAAATAATCTACCTCGAGGGCAACCACGATTTTTTACTTCAAGAGCTTTTTCCTGCAATCACTGTCGTGCCTTTGATGCGGCAGCCTCTTGTGATCGATACGCCTGCAGGAAGTGTGGCGCTAGCGCACGGAGATAATTTCATCGGCGGTAGCTACCGTCTTTACCGTCGTTTGCTCTATACACCTGCCGTTATCAAACTTTTGAATATGCTCGATATCGGCGGTGCCATAAGCCAGCGTATCCAGCGCTACAACGTATCCAAAAAATTCTGCAGGAAAATCGAGGATTTTGCACTTTTAACACAAAAACGCACCAGACACTACCAAACGGATATCGTCATCGAAGGACACTATCATCAGCGCTGTATGTGCGATTTTGGTTCCAAACGTTATATCAATCTCCCCGCTTTTGCCTGCGGCGGTGAGTATCTTTTGTTTGATGGGAGAGAGTTTACTTTTTGTAAAAGTTGACCCCGAAGGAGACCATGAAACGGTAACTGGGTCGAAAATCTCTCGGTTCGCGCCAAAGCACTGCAGGTGAAATTTGTAAAAAGTAGCGCTTTTTGACGAATGTTTTGATGATATCGCATCCGAAATAGTAGTAATCGAGCCGGAAATTATCGTTCGTATCACTATTCATATATACATCGGCCCGCCATATGTTTTGCAGTGATGCATTCCAGTTGTGATAAAGGTGCAATCCATCGATTGCTTGATGACGTACCTCGCCTTTTTGTTCGAAGCGATAGCTATTTTCAAAACCCAATGTAAAAGCATTATTAAGAGTTTTGTAGATATTTGCATGCAGGGAGAGGTCATCTTTTCTGCGGATATAGTAGCGATAATCAAATCCATACAAAAAAGAGAGCGTGTGCCAAGTTTGCTCTTTTTGCATCCCTACACCAGCGTAAGAATCGAAAGAGTTGAGTTTCATACCCAGACGAAAACGGAGAGGAAATTTCGCATGATATTGCAACCCAAAGAGATAGGAGTTGTTGTTGATACTGTCTTGGACGCTACGACCGTTGAGAGTATCGATAGAGTTTTTCTGTTTGAAATCTTCAAAAAAGAGTTTGAAGTGCCTCATCGTTCGTGGAAGCTTTATTTTTGCCTTGATATTGAAGCGAAAGAGCGTGTTTTGCGAACTTTCTCGCGCTGCATCGATACTACTTCTTATTGTATAGACGGGATGCGCCGAAATATTGGAGTCACTTAAAAAGATATCGATTTTATTGAGAGAATTGTAGATATAGTTATTGATAATGGGATAGTAGTCCGTCATGGCATTTGCAAAGATCGCAATACAAAAGAGACTAACGAAGTATCGCATCGGCCAGCTCGAATCTGTTGGCTGTCATGATGTGAATCTTGGGATGGATTTTCAAAAGCTCCTCAAAAAGCGATTTTGAGAGCTCAAATCCCACCTCGAACTCTTTTTTTTCACCATCTTTGTGCGCTTTGTAAAGCTCGTCTATCCAGCTTCTTGGGACATTGATACCCGGTACGTGGGAAGCGAGAAATTGTGCCGTTTTGAGGCGCGTAATAGGGAAGAATCCCAAAATCAGCTGCGCTTTGGCTCGCTCACCTTCGAATCCCGCTTTCGCTTCGTTGAATAAAAAGAGGAGGTTTTTCACGTTTTCGATATCGAAGACAGGCTGTGTGATGATGCCGATGGCGCCATGCTCGATCTTCTTTTTAAACTTTTTTCTGAGCGTCGCGGGATTTTTGGCATAGGCGTTGCTCACGGCAAAAGGGTAGATTTTTTTGGGGCGTATCTTAAACTCCTGACCGGCGTAGTCGATGCCGGCGTTGAAGCATTTGATGATATCGAGCAGCAGTGTGCTATCGCCTTCGAAACACCCTTTGGTGCTCGGCTGGTCGCTGATTTTGGCCGGGTCGCCCGTCAGAGCCAAAATGGCGCGTACATCAAAATCGTTGGCACCTAACAGGTCGGACTGGAGGCCGATTTTGTTGCGATCGCGCATGCTCATAGTGGCGATGACCGGCTTTTTGAATGTCTGCTGCAGCTTCACGGCTGCCAAGATGGCGTTGTACTTAAGGCGTGCCAGGGGATTGTCGGTGGCGCTAAAAGCATCGATCTTGCGAGCTATTTTGAGCTCTTTGAGCTTTTCTATGATCGGATCGATGGTAGGTGCGTGACCCGGTGTGGTCTCAAGCGATATGTAGCGCTCCTCTGAGCGAAGTTTTGCCACCAACACATCAAACATGCAACCCCTTTTTTCAAATTTTAAACTAACATAGGTTAAACTAGAGTAAAAAGGAGCTGTATGAAGCTATGTGTCTTCGATTTTGACTCTACGCTCATGGATGGTGAGACTATCGATTTTTTGGCAGCCGAACTGGGACTGGGAGAAAAGGTGGCCGAGATTACCGAAATGGCGATGCGTGGTGAGCTGGACTTTTTCGAAAGTCTGGTCACGCGTGTGAAACTGTTGGAGGGTCTGGAAGTTGAGCGCGTGGATGCCATTTGTCATGCACTTCCCTATATGCCCGGTGCCAAAGAGACGATAGCGCAGCTTAAAGAGAAGGGCTACAAAGTGGTAGTCTTTAGCGGCGGCTTTCGCAACGCCACGGGGTACGCCAAAGAAGTGCTTGGATTCTATGCGGACTTTAGTAATATCTTGCATGCCAAAAATGGTCGGCTCACAGGGCTGGTGGGCGGCGATATGATGTTCGATTTTAGCAAGGGCGACATGCTGCGCCGCCTCCAAGCACTCTTAGGCATCACCCCTGAAAACACGGTAGCCGTGGGGGATGGAGCGAATGATCGCAGTATGTTTGCACATGCAGGCACACGCATCGCCTTTTGCGCCAAGGAGATCCTCAAAAAGGAGGCCAACGTGATAATCGACCAGAAGGACCTTACGAAGGTTTTGGAGTATGTGGAGTAGGATCGTCGCGATTGTGCTTGTTTGCTTGAGTATAGCATATGCAAAGGAGGCTACGATGCGAATATACTCTCCTGCATTCGATTTGGGTGGGATGATTCCTGTGCGCTATACATGTGATGGAGAAGATATCTCATTGCCGCTTGAGATAGAGGGACTGCCTGCCGGTACCAAAAGTGTCGCTATCGTTATGGAGGATCCCGATGCTCCCGTAGGACTTTTTACGCACTGGCTCATCTACGATATTCCGCCCACTATCGCAGAACTCCCAGAAGGCATCCCACCGGCTCCAAATCTCAGTCAAGGCATCAAACAGGGGCGCAACGACTTTGGCAATATCGGCTATGGCGGTCCATGCCCTCCGGGAGGAACGCATCGCTATTTCATCAAAGCCTATGCTTTGGATACCTATCTCGATGCGCCGGCGGGATTGGATAGGGCGGAGCTTCTTCGCCTCATAGCGCCGCACGTCATCGGCGAAGCCGAATATATGGGTGTCTATGCCAGGTAGCGTGCGCATAGGCACCAGCGGTTTTTACTATGAGCACTGGCGGGGAGCATTCTATCCCGAAAAGCTCCCCAAAAGCCGCTTTTTCGAGTATTATGCCGAGCATTTCGATACCGTCGAGCTCAATGCGACTTTTTATCACCTTCCCAAAGTCAAGACGATAGAGCACTGGAAAAATCTCGCACCCAAAGGCTTTTTGTTCGCACTCAAAGCCTATCGCGGTATCACCCATTATACACGCCTCAAGGACCCAAAGGAGTGCTATCGATTTTTGCATCTTGTAAAGCCTCTCAAGCCGCATTTGGGACCCATCCTCTTGCAATTACCGCCATCACTTCATAAAGATACCGAACTGCTCGCTTCCTTTTTGCACGCACTGCCAGTAGGCTATCACTGCGCTGTAGAGTTTCGCCACAAAAGCTGGTATAGCGACGAGATCTACGAGCTGCTGCGTCGCTACGAGGTGGCGCTTTGTCTGCACGATTTCGAACAAAAATCTACGCCTATAGTCACCACGGCGAAGTTCGTCTACATACGATTCCATGGAGCAAATGGTCGCTATATGGGGAGCTACGATGATGCGACGCTGCAAACATGGGCGGCGAAGATCGAAGAGTTTCGCTCCCACGGACTGGATGTCTATTGCTACTTCAACAACGATTTCGAAGCTGCAGCCGTACGTGACGCCATGCGCTTACGCTCGCTTTTGACCGCAGAGTAGAAAGACGTGGAAATCGCGGTGCTTGGTGATGGTGAAGATACGTTTTTTGCAAAGGATCTCCAGGCCGTTTTGTGTAAATAGCGAAGCGAGGGCTGCTGGGTCGAAACCGAAGTGATAGACGCCTTCGTTGCCTCGATCGTGGAAGGTGCCGTCTTCGCTCTCCAAATCGGCGATGCAAAGCATTCCGCCGTTTTTGAGAAGCTGTGCGAGTTTCGCGATCGTAGCTGTCGTGTCTTGGATGTGATGCATCGCCATGGATGATACGATGAGGTCGAAGGGGCCTTTTGGGAGTGTAGTGGTGGCGTAGATATTGGGTGAGTGAGATTTTTGGTTGAAAACTTCTACCATCTTGGACGATGGATCGTAGCCTGCGATGGTGGAAGTAAGATGCGTTAGGTTGTAGCTCACAAGCCCCGTGCCGCAGCCAAAATCGAGGAGTTTTTCGACTTTTGTAGGCGCACATGCGCTTATCGCATCCGCCACCGCTTTGGCCAGAGCCTGTCTGCGGGCGTTTGCATCCCAGCTTGTAGCCAGAGAATCGAAACTACTCACCCTTGAGACCCAAGCAGTTGATGGCGATGCCGCGGATTTTTCTGGCTTGATAGTCGAGCTTGAACCAGCGGTCGAATACCTCCTTGGCGTCGATTTTTTCTGCCTTGCTAAAATCGAGGGTACCGTTGGCGTCTTTTGGGATAAAGCGCTCCAAAAACTCATACATCTCCATACGCATCTTCTCGTACTTTTTGAACTCTTGCATCGCTTTTTCTCTGTCCATCGCACTTCCTTGTGTAGATTTGAACTATAATGATCGCTTCAGAGGAGCGATAAGAAATTTCAAAAGTTATTATAAGCTAATTTTGCATAAAATTAGGCAAACATCT
>JALVTF010000069.1 GCA_027024145.1 Campylobacterales bacterium | reverse complement strand
GGACGCAGTGAAATATATCGAAGATCATAAATCCTAATTCCCCGGGCTTTTGCCCGGCTAATTTTACATAAGTACGCAGAGTGTATTTATGCAAGATTAGCCGAAGGAGAAGATTTGCGAAGAGTCGCTATTACCGGTCTTGGGATGATCAATGCTTTGGGGCATGATAAAAAAAGCGCTTTCGATGCGATCGTGCGCGGAGAAACGGGCGTGGATACCATCACGCTTTTCGATGCATCCAACCAAAGTGTGCGCATCGCGGCGGAGGTGAAAGATTTCGACCCCACGACGGTCCTCGACCCCAAAGATGTAAAAAAAGCCGACCGATTTATCCAGCTGGGACTCAAAGCCGCCAAAGAGGCTATAGCCGATGCTGGAATAGACGAGAGTATCGAGCGCGAGCGCTTCGGTGTGAGCTCGGCTTCGGGTATCGGAGGACTCGCTACCATCGAAAAAAACGCAGTCATTTGTAATACCCGCGGCCCAAGACGCATCAGCCCCTTTTTCATTCCTTCGGCACTGGCGAATATGCTGGGGGGTTTCGTCTCCATCGAGCACAAACTCAAAGGGCCCAATCTCTCCAGCGTCACGGCCTGCGCCGCCGGCACGCACGCGATTACCGAGGCGGCTAAGACCATCATGCTGGGTGGCGCCGATCGCATGCTCGTGGTGGGTAGCGAAGCGGCGATCTGTCCCATCGGCATTGGGGGATTTGCGGCGATGAAGGCGCTCTCTACCTACAACGACGATCCCAAACACGCCTCTCGTCCCTTCGATGCGAAGCGCAACGGCTTTGTGATGGGTGAGGGCAGTGGCGCACTGGTGCTTGAAGAGTACGAAGCGGCCAAAGCACGCGGTGCGAAAATCTACGCAGAACTCATCGGTTTTGGTGAAAGCGGCGATGCGAACCACATCACCACGCCCGCTCCCGAAGGCGAGGGTGCTTACAGAGCCATCCGTGCAGCACTCCAGATGGCCGGCATCGACAAAGTGGACTACATCAACGCCCACGGCACCAGCACCAAATATAACGACTGGTACGAAACGATGGCGATCAAGAAAGCCTTCGGCGGCAAAGAGAACTGCCCGCCTGTGAGCTCCACCAAAGGCCAGACTGCACATTGTCTCGGCGCCGCAGGTGCGATAGAGGCGGTCATCACGCTCATGGCGATGGAACAAGGTGTAATTCCGCCTACTATCAACTATGAAGAGCCCGATCCTGACTGTGATCTGGACTACGTACCAAACGAAGCGCGCCAGGCCGACATCGAAGTGGCGATGAGCAACTCTTTCGGTTTTGGCGGCACGAACGGCGTCGTGATTTTCAAAAAGGTGTGATTTGGCGACCTATTTAGACTTCGAAAAAAAGCTGCAAGATATCGAACGAGAGCTCGAAGCGGCCAAGGCCAGGGGCGATACGGCCGCTATCGAGATCCTCGAAAAAGATCTCCAAAAAGAGGTAGCAAAGACTTATAAAAACCTCTCGGACTACCAAAAACTCCAGCTCGCACGCCATCCTGACAGACCCTATGCTCTCGATTACGTGCGCCTCATCATGCACGATGCGTACGAGATTCATGGCGATCGCTGCTTTCGCGACGATCCGGCTATCATCTGCTACATGGGCTACGTGGATGGACAAAAAACGATGCTCATCGGCGAACAAAAGGGGCGTGGTACCAAAAACAAACTCAAGCGCAATTTCGGTATGCCTCATCCCGAAGGATACCGCAAAGCGCTCAGAGCCGCGAAATTGGCCGAAAAGTTCGATATCCCTATCCTCATGCTCATCGACACACCGGGGGCCTATCCTGGCATCGGAGCAGAAGAGCGCGGCCAGAGCGAAGCGATCGCACGTAATCTCTATGAATTTAGCAAACTCCGCGTGCCTACCGTCTCCATCGTCATCGGTGAAGGAGGAAGCGGTGGAGCGCTCGCCATCGGCGTAGCGGATAGGCTTGCGATGATGCGCTACTCTGTCTTTAGCGTTATCTCTCCCGAAGGATGCGCGGCGATTCTTTGGAACGATCCAGCGAAAGTGGAGCAGGCTACCAAAGCTCTCAAAATCACTGCCGAAGATCTCAAAGAGCTGGGGCTTATCGATGATATCATAGAAGAGCCCCTTATCGGTGCGCATCGTGATAAAGAGAGTGCTGCGAAGCTTGTCAAAGAGTACTATCTCAATGCCGTCAAAGAGCTTGAAGCATTAGATGTGGACGAGCGCCTACGTAGGCGCTACGAGAAACTGATGAGTATGGGAAGATTCAAAGAGTAGTCTTTTCGTCGATCCCGTGCTCTTGCAAGAAGTGCTTGAGCTTGACGATCTCCTCTTTGTTGTTTAGTTCATGGTCGTGAACGATGAGTACTACCTCTTTACCTTCGCTATCGATTACTTTGACGTGATTTTTCTTCGTATGCTCGACGCTAAATCCTATATGCTCTAAAAGATTTTCCACACCCTTCCAGTCCAGGCTCGCCGGAATAGGGTGAGAGAAGATCTTTTCGAGCTTCTTTTGGAGTTTGTGTAGCCCCATATCAGAGTCCGTGCTCTTTTTTATACTGCGTTACGATAGCGTAGGCTTCGTCTTTGAGGCGCAGTTTTTCGAGTTTGAGCTTTTCGAGCTCCGCATCTTCCATGTGTTCGCGACCCTCTTCCACTTCACGGACCTGCTTCTTGAGCTCTTCGTGTTTTTCGATGAGTTTGTCGAAATGGGGATTCTCTTGGCGGATTTTTTGGATCAGTTCTTTTGGAAACTCTTCAAGCATTGGTTCTCCTTTTTTCTTTATTGTAACATCTATGTTCTATATTCTGCATTAATCTTGACATACTCATAGCCCAAGTCGCAGCCGTAGGCTGTGAAGGCGGCCTCACCCATGCCCAGGTCGCAAATGATGCGAAATTCGTCATTTTGCATCACTTTGTGGGCCTTCTTTTCGGTTTCGGTATCGAAGAGGATAGTACCTCTATCATAGACCGTCACGTCACCAAATGTGATGACGAGGTGCTTTTCGTCACACGCTACGCCGCTGGCGCCGATAGTAGAAGCAATGCGCCCCCAGTTGGGATCTTCCCCGAAGAGGGCAGTTTTGACCAGTAACGAATTGGCAAGGGCTTTGGCGCAGATTTTGGCCTCTTGTTCGTTGGCGGCGCCGCGCACTTCGAATGCTACTAATTTTTTGGCCCCTTCGCCGTCTTTGACGATCTGCAAAGCCAAATGGTGCATGATCTTGCCCAGGGCAAAATCGAAGGCCTCTTTGTGGTAGCGGCCTGCCATATCGTTGGCAAACAAAAAGACCGAATCGTTGGTGGAGGTATCGCCGTCTACACTGATGGCATTGAAAGAGTGCTCGGCGTTTTTGGCAAGGAGCTCTTGCATATCTTCGCGGGGGATGGCCGCATCGGTAACGATGAAGCAGAGCATCGTAGCAAGCTGCGGATTGATCATCCCAGCCCCCTTGGCTACACCTGCGATGTGAAATACGTCATCGCCCACGTGCACCTCGAAGCCGATATATTTGGGAAATGTATCGGTGGTCATAATGGCACGTGCGAAGCTTTCCGTGTCGCGATTGGTGTAGTCGAGCTTTGTCAGAGCCGATTTGATCTTTTCTTTGGGCAGTCGTACGCCGATGACGCCCGTGGAGCTCATGATGGGGTGCTGCGCTTCGATGGGCAGCGCTGCGAGGATCTCTTCGATATCGGCGATACCCGCTTCGCCTGTCATGGCGTTTGCGTTTTTGGAGTTGACGAGCAAGAAGTCCGTCGTAGTGACCGCATGCTTTTGGAAATGTTTGATGGGGGCAGCCTGAAAGCGGTTTTGGGTAAAGACCGCAGCCACTTTGGCAGGTGTTTCACTGCGTAAAAATCCTACATCCAGACCGTCAGGCTTGAGACCGGCATGCACGCCGCCGCAGTAAAAACCTCGCACCTGGGCGATAGGATTTTGCAAAGGAATGAGGTCAAACATAACTCTCCTTCGCGAAGAAGGGAAAAGGAGCTCTTAGGAGAGCTCGAAGTTTTTCTTTTTGAGGATACGAAGGCCTTTGGCAGAGACTTTGATTTTTTTGCGTGTTCCGTCGGGCAGTGTCACGCGCACGGTACGCATGTTTGGCAAGAATCGTCTTTTTGTTTTGTTGTTGGCGTGGCTCACATTGTGGCCAGTCATCGGCTTTTTACCGGTGATTTGACACTTTTTAGACATTGTCGCACCTTTAAAGGAATTTGCATGCAATTATAGCGATTTTTTCTGAGAGAGAACTTAATTTAAAGTTCTTTTTAGGTTTGTGTTTTGCTATAATTAACTGCTTTAACTATAGAGAATATTGAAAATTTACAAATCGAACGAATGCTTTGCGATTGCAATGTGTGAGGCGTATGGTAGCTTTAGCTAAAAAAGCGCGCCAAACCCGAAGGGCAGCGTAGCTGTTCGCGCTTTTTAATACGCATCGCACCATGGTCGCTAACGAGCAATCGCAACTCGCATGAGTGAGATTTGGTAATTTTTATAATTGTAACAAAAAGGTAGTCGATGTTAGTAGCTCCCAGTATCCTCAGCGCAGATTTTGGCATCCTGGCCAAAGAGGTGGTGGATATCTGCACGGCCGGTGCGGATTTGGTGCATGTGGATGTGATGGATGGCCATTTCGTGCCCAATATGACGATCGGCCCCGTGGTGGTCAAGGCCGTGGCGAATGTAGCCACGAAGCCACTGGATGTGCATCTGATGGTGGAGGACAATAGCTTCTTCGTCGATCTCTTCGCTCCTCTAAAACCCAAGTACATCTCTTTTCACTATGAAAGCGAGCGTCACCACCACAGGGTGGCCCAAAAGATTCGCGATCATGGTATCTCTCCTGCCATCGTCATAAATCCCGCTACGCCTGTGAGCTGCCTATCTGAGATCGTGCGCTACGTGGATATGGTGCTTCTGATGAGTGTCAATCCAGGTTTCGGCGGGCAAAAGTTCATCCCCATCTACGACAAAATCCGCGAACTGCGTGAGCTACTCGATAAGAAAAACCCAAAGTGTCTCATCGAAGTGGACGGCGGCGTGAATGATACAAATGTCCGTGAGCTCAAAGATGCCGGCGTGGATATTGTCGTGGCCGGCAGCTACGTTTTTGGGCATAAGGACTACGCACAGGCTATAGCGAGCCTGAAGGTGTGACGTGCGGGTCAAGATCTGTGGTATCACCAATCTCGAAGACGCCCTCACGGCGATCGAAGCGGGAGCGGATGCGCTAGGGTTTGTCTTTTATGAAAAATCACCGCGCTACATCACACCTGAGAAAGCGAGAGAGATAGCAAGGAAATTGCCGCCATTCGTGGAGCGGGTGGGGCTTTTTGTGAACGAATCGAAAGAGAGTATCGAAGCGGTATGCCAAGAAAGCTGCATGAGTTTAGCGCAGCTGCACTTCGATGTGGATGAGGATTTTATCGAAAGCCTCGCAGTCAAAGCGCTCCCTGTGGTACGCGCCAAGGAGCCTGCGGATATCATGCGTTTTGCCGACCGCTACCGCCTCGTAGATGCATACGTGCCCCAGTTCGGAGGGGCCGGCAAACGCATCGCACTGGAGTGGTTCGAGGGCGTAGACTGCTCCAAAATCATCCTCGCAGGAGGCCTCACGCCCCAAAATGTGGCCGAAGTGAAGCGTTACGGTTTTTATGGTGTGGACGTGAGCAGTGGTGTAGAAGCTGCCAAAGGGCGCAAGGATCCGGCGAAGGTGCGCGCATTTATCCAAAAGGCGAAGTTTGAGTAAACTCTCCAAGCTGGTGGCCAAACTCAAAAAACGTAGCTATCCCAAAGAGCAGTTTTTCGGGCTTTTGCAAAATCTTTTCGGGATGTTCGAAGAGCCTGAAACCATCTATCAGACCCTCGTCGCCCGAGGCTTGCCCTTAGCAGAGCATAACGGCAAAGTCTTTCTGAAAACTGCTCGCACTCCCTATCGCAAGCAGATTTTTACCATTGTCGATATAGAAACGAGCGGAAGCAAGCCCGAGTACGCGCAGGTGATCGAAATCGGCGCTATCAAAGTTTGCGGCGACGAGGTGATCGATCGCTTCGAGAGTTTCATCTATGCTGATGAAGTGCCCGAATATATCACCAAACTCACGGGGATCGATGCGAGCGATTTAGAGCATGCACCCTCGCAGCGAGAAGTGCTGCTGCTATTCAAGGAGTTTTTGGGCGATAGCGTCTTCGTGGCACACAATGTCTACTTCGATTACAACTTCATCTCGCAAAAGCTGCTACAGCTGGGCTACGGGGAGCTGGCAAACAGGAAGCTATGCTCTATCGATCTGGCACGTCGCACTATTGCAAGCGAACGCTATGCTTTAGAGTATCTCAACGAAAACCTCGGTATCCATACGGCCGTGAGCCACAGAGCCTATGCCGATGCCTTGACGGCCTACGAAGTTTTCAAACGTTCTCTTGCGCGTATACCTCATGAAGTAAAAACGACAGAAGAGCTCATCGATTTTAGCAAGAAGGGAAAGAAGCTCACACTTCCCAAAAAAGATGCTGCACCGCAAAAGAGTGAGGCGCAGCATAGCCAGGGGAGCTAAAGCGCCTCAAAAATCCAAGAGAGCACAAGAAGCAGTGTCATAACGCCAAAGTAGATGGCGCTGGTGCCAAAGACGTTCGCGCCTTGGCAGGAGGTGCAGTTTTTGTATTTGGTGGTTTCGTATTTGGCATAGAGCGCATAGAAAATGAGCCAAGCGAACTCGAAACCGAAGAGTGCGAAATTGTGCTCGAGCACGAAAGTCGCGAGATTGCTAAAAAGCGTAGTGATGAGTAGGATAAAATGGAGCGTGAGAAAGTAGCGAAGCCCCAGTAAGATACGGTCTTTGATGAAGTATCTGGGGCATGTGTCGCCGTAGGTGCCGTACTTTTTGAAAAACTGTTTACGCTCTTTTTTGGAGAGCTTATCAAATAGGTATCCGCCAAATACCATGTCGATTTTACGCTGGAGCCAGACAGATTCCTCTCCTTCGGCACGGTAGAATCTATCGTTGCCCTCGAGATCTTGGTACATGATTTTGATCGCAGGGTAGCGTTGTACCGTCACTTCGATATTTGGTAAACTCTCGTCCGTTTCTGTGGATTTGAAATATTTTCCCTCTTTGCCGTAGATAGCCGGATTGATCATCACCTGCCACTGGCCATCTTTTTCAAAAACGATGATGCGCAGAGGAATGCCTGTTTGGATGGCTGCAAGTCCCTTGAGACCGTGCTCTTGTGCCGTCTTTTTGAGCTCTTCGACTATCTCTTTGATTTTCGGATCATTAAAATCGCGCACAAGACCGGAAATTTGCAAGAGAGTATGATCGGGATATGTGAGAATTTCGGCCATAGCTGTCCTTGGATTTTCGGGGCGAAGCCCCGAGGATTAGTGGTGTGACTTCGAAACGACGCGAAGCATTTTGAGGTTGATGATGATAAAGCGAATGAATTGCCAAATGAGACATTTGCGCAAAAATCGCTGCCAAGGTCCCGGGATCATAGTCCCGAATGTCTTGCCGTCATAGGGTGTGATGTTCTTTTGAATCTCTTTGTAATCTGCCATTGTATTCTCCTTATCTTATTCAGGGATCATTGTCCAGCCGGGTTTGAGCTGTGCTTTCCACATAAACATATAGTGGAGGATATGCTTGATCCAGTGACCGGCAAGACCGATTTCACCGAATGTGTACTCTGGATCGCGGCCGGTGCCTGGGAATCTGTCGTAGTCTGGAACGACTGGATAGACCGTGAGTGCGACTGCACTACCGTCCACGAGGCCTTTACCGGTGGATGCGATACATGCTGCACCCATTTCCGCCATAGATGCATGGTGTTTGAGGTTGTCGAGGCTGCTGCGTCCCTCGATTACGTCCACGATGTTGCGTGCAACGGCTTTACCGATGATACCGGATGGCATACCCGTTCTTGGAGGTGCTGGGAAGATCGGTGTGCCGTTAACAGATTTGATAGGTTTACTGATTGGATGTGGCGGTGCGAATGCGATACCCGCAGCGAACATGTTTTTGTAGTCTGGGTTTTGGTAGATGCGTGGCCAGTCGCTGGCTTTCCACTCTTCAAAAGGTTTGCCGCTGTAGTCGGCATCCACTTTCATGAAGCCATTGGGCGCGAAGACTTTGCTGGTGATATCTTCACCTTTTTTGTCGTATGCTTTGAGTCCTACGCCGCTAAATGGAGGAATGAGCATCGCAAAATCGAACTCCTCTTCACCTTCGGTACCGTCGAGCAGCTCGTATGCGAGTTTGCCTTTTTGTACCTCTTTGACATGTGCTCCGGTGATCCAGTCTACGCCGCGTTCAGCGAAGAGTGACTCAGCGAGGACTTTAGAGCTGACGATGTGGCCGCCCCATTTGATGTGAAGACCGGCAACCCCGAAGTCACCGAGGAACTGTTCGTTGGAGATCCATTTGATTTCGGCTTTGTCACGTACACCCGCTTTGCGCAGTTCGTGTTCGATGTTGAAGATATATTCGAACGCAGCACCTTGACATGTACAGGTACCGTGGCCCGTGCCGACTAAAAATTTGACTTTGTCACCTTTTTTCATACGCTCGATGGCGTTTTGGAGGTGGGTATTGGCTTCGGCTGCGTGCAGATAGGTACAGACTGAGAGGCTGTTGCCTTCATCCGGTCCCAAGCCTGGAGTGGCAGCGAAGTTGAGTTTCGGTCCCGTGGCGTTGATGAGGTAGTCATATTCCACCTCTTCCGTTTGCCCTTTTTTGCTGGGATCGGTATATTCGATAGTGACATAGGGTCTCTCGCTTCCCTCTTTGCCTTCGGGATGGATAGAGACCGCTTTTGCCTGTTTGAAGTCGATGCCCGCTTTATGATAGACGGGAGCGAGTTCGAAGACGACATCTTCGGGAGACATGCGGCCTACGCCTACCCAGATGTTGGATGGAATCCAGTTCCATTTGCTGTTCGGAGACACCACCACTACTTCATGCTTGTCCCCAAGCCAGTGTTTAGCAAAAGTAGCGGCAGTATGTCCCGAAACACCTGCGCCAAGCACAACGATTCTTGCCATATTTTGCCCCTTTAAAAATTTTAATACGCTCTATTATAGTCCGTTACAGTTTAAAGAAAGTTTATAAAGAAAGCAAATTAATATCGATGGTTAAACTTATCATAAAAGAAAGTAATAGTAGTCATTAATTAGACTTATGTTGTCTATTACGAGGCGCAATATTCGCCCCGTTTGTTTATGCGATGGAATCTATGTAGTCGTTTTTAAATCCTACGTAGCGCTTGGCACTGGCGTAGAGTTCGGCTACCTCTTCATCTGTGAGCTCGCGCACCACTTTTGCAGGTGCTCCCAGGATGAGGCTGCGAGGAGGGAATTTTTTGCCCCCCGTTACGAGTGCTCCCGCACCCACGATGGATTCTTTGCCGATCACCGCACCATCGAGGATCGTGGCGTTCATCCCGATGAGGCAGGCATCTTCGATGGTGCAGCCGTGCAGCATCACACGGTGCCCTATGGTGACGTCATTACCGATGATTGTGGGATGACCGTCGCTCATGTCAGGTTTTTTGTAATGCGTGACATGAATCATCGAGAGATCTTGGATATTGGTGCGCTCGCCGATTTTGATGTAATGGACGTCTCCTCGCACTACGCACCCAAACCAGATGGAGGAGTCTTTGCCGATTTCGACGTTGCCGATTACCGTGGCATCGGGTGCTATCCAGACGCCTTCGGCTTTTTGGGGAAACCACTCTTTGTAGCGTAGTAGCATCAGCTCTCCTTTAAAAGCCTGCGCGCGAGACGTTTGGCTTTGTTGGTCGTGTTTTTATGATGGGAATTGTATAGCAGCTTGACGTACTCTTCCATAAGTTCTTGGGAATTGATTTTGGGTTTGCCCGATTCTCGTTTGACTTTGATGTAGTTGCCGTCCGGTTGGAGTTCGCGGGCTTTGACGTTGTCTTTGAGTTGGATCTGGAGGATCTCGTAGAGCCGCTCGGCGATATCTGCATTGAAGATGGGTGCCATCAGCTCTATACGGCGCTCGAGGTTTCTGGGCATCCAGTCGGCGCTGGAGATGAAAAGCTGTGGCTCGGAGTGTTTGAAATAGAAGATCCTCGCGTGTTCGAGATATTTGCCCACGATGGAGATGACACGGATATTGTCGCTCACTCCTTCGACGCCGGGACGCAAGCAACAGATACCGCGAACTATCAGATCGATCTTGGTACCGGCCATGCTCGCTTTGTAGAGCGCTTCTATCACATCGGAATCCACGAGGGAGTTCATCTTGGCGATGATGTGGCCCTCTTCTCCTTTTTTGCGCTCTTCGTCGATGAGCTGGAGTAGTTTTGGTTTGATCTGAAAGGGAGACATGTAGAGGGTTTTGAGTTTGGTCTTTTTACTAAAGCCCGTAAGGAAATGGAAAAAGCGTGTCGCATCTTCGGTGATATTGCTATCTGAGGTAAAGAGGCTCACATCGGTGTAAATTTTCGCCGTTTGGGGGTTGTAGTTGCCCGTGGCCACATGGACATACTGGCGCAGGCGATCGCCGTCACGTTTGATGACCTGGGCGATTTTGGCGTGGACTTTGAAGCCGGGAATGCCGAAGATCACGTGCGCCCCCGCTTTTTCGAGCTCTTTGGCCCAGATGAGGTTGTTCTCTTCATCGAAACGGGCTTTGAGCTCCACCATAGCCGTCACCTGTTTGCCGCTTTCGGCAGCATTGATGAGAGCGCGGACTATCGGGGAATTTCTCCCCACGCGATAGAGTGTCATGCGAATCGCTAATACATCGGGGTCGCGGCTGGCCTCTTTGATGAATTTCACCACCGGATCGAAACTCTCATAGGGGTGATAGAGCATCACCTCTTCATGATCGATGATGCTAAAGATTGGTTCGCCCGAATCAAGTGGCGGCAAGATTTTAGGGGTGTAGGGCTCATAGAGCAGGTGGGCGAACATCTTATTGGAGACTATTTCCCAAAGCGCGCCTAAATTGAGTGGAATGCGGTATTTATAGATGTCTTCTGCATCGATGTGGAGGTGTTCGTTGAGAAAATCGATGAGATCCGCATCGGCGTTCTCCCCGATCTCGAGGCGTACGATCTCGCCTTTGCGGCGCAGTTTGAGCCCCTCTTCGAGCAGTTCCATGAAATCGTCTGCCTCTTCCTCTTCGATCTCGATGTCGGCATTGCGCGTGACGCGAAAGGGAGCGCTGGAGAGCACCTTGTAGCCGGGAAAGAGCGAGTCGAGGTGGGCCTGGACGATGGTTTCGATGGGGATATAGGTGTTGCCAGTTTGCACGAAGCGCGGCAACACCCGTGGGATGCGCACGAGGCCGAATTTTATTTCGCTAGGGTTGGAGGTATCGGCGAGTTTGAGCACGAGAGCGAAGCTGAGGTTGTTCAGATGCGGGAACGGATGGGTGGCGTCCACGGCGATGGGGACGATGACGGGATAGAGATTGGAGTAGAAGTAGCTGTTGATCTCTTTTTTTGTGGCGCTATCGAGTTCGCTATAGTTTTTGAGCTCCAATCCATAGGTTTTGAGTTTGGCGATGATCTCATCGAAGGTGTTTTGGAGCGTCACCTTTTCTCGGTGCAGATACTCGCGTATCGCGCGCAGCTGCTCAAGCGGCGTCATCTTGTCCGCGCCGGTGACGCGGATGCGGTATTTGAAGAGCTTTTTAAGGCCGGCGACGCGGATCATATAAAACTCGTCGAGATTGGTACCGTAGATCGCTATGAACTTGAGGCGCTCGAGCAGAGGATTCGAGGGATCTTGCGCCTCTTCCAGCACGCGTGTGTTGAATTTGAGCCACGAGAGCTCGCGGTTGATGTAGAGTTTTGGGTCTTTGAGATGCATCGCCGCCCCTTATGAAAAGTTTAGGCAAATTTTATCAAAACTGCACTAAAATCAACAAAAGGGGCATCCATGGATGTACAAAAATTGATACGTAACTACCAAGAGTTCAAAAAGATACAGTTCAAAGAGTATGAACAGCTCTTCGAACGCCTCGCCCGCAAAGGCCAAAGCCCCAAGACATTCTTTATAGGATGCAGTGACTCGCGCGTGGTGCCAGATCTCATCACGGGAGCGAAACCGGGTGATCTCTTTGTCTTTCGCAATGTGGGCAACCTCGTGCCACCCTTCAAGCCGGACAACGACTTTCACGGCACTGCAGCGGCTATCGAATATGCCGTGAGCGTTTTAGGTGTGCAAGATATCATCGTGTGCGGACACAGCCACTGTGGTGCATGCAAGAGTCTGTACAAAGAAGTCCCTACCACACCGGAGTTTGTACATATCCATAAGTGGCTCGAAATTGGCAAGCCTGCCAAGGATGCGGCGCTTGCCGAGGTGGGAATGGAAGATAAAGAACTGCTTTTACGGACTACAGAAAAGGCATCTGTGTTGATCCAACTGCAAAACCTGCTCACCTATCCAGCTGTGCAAAAGCGCGTGGAGGAGGGCAAACTCTTTTTGCACGGATGGTACTATAAGATCGAGAGCGGTGAGATCGAATATTTCGACGAAGAGGTAGGCGACTTCGTGCCTATAGCTTCTTGATCTTTTCGATCTCGTCGCGTAGTCTTGCAGCCTCTTCGAACTCTAAATTTTTCGCAGCCTCCATCATTGCCTTTTTGAGCTCTTTGATGATTTTCTCTTTCTCTTTTGGTGGGAGTTTGTCGAGCTTTTTCTTGCGTTCGTAGAGTTTATCCAAATCTTCGCTCTTGAGGTTTTCATCCAGGCGGCGTTTGACGGTTTTTGGCACGATGCCGTGGGCTTTATTGTAGGCCTCTTGTTTTTTTCGCCGCTCTATGGTGGTGCGGATGGCGCGATACATGGAGCCTGTGATCTGCTCTTTGAGTTTTTCGAGAGTTTCGAGATCGTCGAGTTGAATATACTCTTCGATCTTGTCGGCGAACATGATGACGCGTCCCTTGGCGTTGCGCGCTGCGCGCCCCATGGTCTGGATGAGGCTCGTTTCACTGCGCAAAAACCCCTCTTTGTCCGCATCCATGATGGCTACGAGGCTCACTTCTGGCAGATCGAGCCCTTCGCGTAGGAGGTTGATACCCACCAGCACGTCGAAATCGCCGCGCCTAAGACCTCGGATGATCTGGTTGCGCTCGATCGCGTCGATCTCAGAGTGCATATATTTGACCTTGATCCCGAGATCTGCGTAGTATTTGGTCAGATCCTCAGCCATCTTCTTGGTCAGTGTCGTTACCAGCACGCGGTGGCCTTTGGCAATCTCTTTTTTGATCTCGTCATGCAGTATCGCCACCTGATCGCGAGCGGGGGCCAGCTCTACCAATGGGTCGAGAAGTCCCGTGGGACGGATGATCTGCTCGGCCACCACGCTGCTGAGCTCCAATTCCAGCTCACCGGGCGTGGCGGAGACGAAGAGGTAGTGCGGTGCTTTGTTGATGAATTCTTCAAATTTGAGAGGACGGTTATCCAGCGCGCTGGGGAGGCGAAAGCCGTATTCGACCAGCACCTCTTTGCGACTGCGATCGCCTGCATACATCCCGCGAAACTGCGGGAGGCTCACGTGCGATTCGTCCACGATGACGAGGTAGGGTTTGCCTTTGGCTTCGAAGTAGTCCAGAAGCGAGTAGGGTGTTTCGCCGGGTTTCTTGCCCGTCAGATGGCGTGAATAGTTTTCAATGCCTTTGCATGTGCCCGTAGTCTCCAACATCTCTAAGTCAAACTCTGTGCGCTGCTTGAGGCGTTGGTATTCAAGGAGCTTGCCCTCACGCTCGAAAAAGGCGAGGCGCTCGGCAAGCTCCGCTTCGATCGATTTGATCGCCTCTGCGAGGCGGTTTTGGCCCACGATGAACTGGCTGGCAGAGTAGAGGGTGAAGCTTTGGAGATCTTGGAGGCGCTTGTTGGTAAGGGGATCGAAAGTGTAGATAGCGTCGATCTCGTCGCCGAAAAACTCCACCCGCACCGCCTCTTCTTCGAAATAGGCCGGGTAGATATCGACGATATCGCCGCTGACACGAAAATCCCCGCGGTCGAAGAACTTGTCGTTGCGGGTATAGCCCATTTCCAAAAGGCGAAAGAGTAGATCCCTTTGGCCCACTTCGTCACCCACTTCGAAGCGGTAGACCATCTTGCGATACTCGTGTGGGTTGCCGAGGCCGTAGTTGGCGCTCACCGATGCCACCACGATCACGTCGTCGTATTCGAGCAGGCTGGCTGTGGCCGAGAGGCGCAGGCGCTCCAGCTCGTCGTTGATAGAGCTATCTTTTTCGATAAAGAGGTCCTGGCGTGGCAGGTAGGCTTCTGGTTGATAGTAGTCGTAGTAGCTGATGAAGTACTCTACGTGGTTTTTTGGGAAAAAGCCTTTGAATTCGCTATAGAGCTGGGCTGCGAGGGTTTTGTTGTGGGTCATGATCAGCGTGGGCAGCTGCAAGTTTTCGATGATCTTAGCCATGGTGTAGGTCTTGCCGCTGCCCGTGACGCCCAGCAAAGTCTGGTAGCGATTGCCCTCTTTGATAGAGAGCGTGAGTTTTTCTATCGCTTGTGGTTGGTCTCCCGCCGGGGGGAACTCAGTTACCATTTCGAATCGTGCCACATTTACCTCTTTTATTATTTGTGGTAGAATTATACTAAAATTAAATGAAACTTAAAAGAGGTGAAATGCATCATATAGATCTCATGGAAAAGCTCGAAGAGAAAATCGAAGAGCTGGTGCAAAACTATACCACTATAAAAAATGAGTGCGAGAGCCTGCGAACGCAGATAGTCACATGCAAGGCCCAAAACGAAGAGAAAGACAGGGAAATCGAAAAACTCCGCCAGGAGCTGGCCGAAAAGAATGCGCAAATCGATGCGATCATTAAAAAGATAGAATCTTTGATGTCTTGATATGAGAAAAGTCACCATCAAAATCGACGGCAAAGCCTACGATATCAATCTCAAAGAGGATTTTGCCAAAAGCCTCGAAGAGGTGCTCGAAAAAGAGCTGCCCCCCTACCATAATAATAGCACGAAAGATCTCCTCAATTCCTACCTCAAAAAGTGCTACGACTGCTATGTCTTAGAGAAAAAAATCGCAAATCTTCTCAAAAAATTACCAAACGACTAAAAATTTTTTACACACTTCCGATAATAGTATGAGCAGGAAGACCTGCGTGAAAATTTCATCATAAAGGAGACGTCATGAGACGTGGTGGTTTTACTATGATCGAGTTGATCTTCGTGATCGTGATTCTGGGTATTTTGGCGGCAGTTGCATTGCCTAAATTCATCGGTGTAAGCGAGCAAGCGAAAGTAGGTAAGGTCAAAGCATTTGTAGGAACTCTAAACAGAACAGTAGGACCAACACTGTGGTCAAAATCTATCGCTGAAGGACACAACGGTTCTATTACAAGTTATTGTGGCAACATCTCCAACTATGTGGATATTCCTACAGAGGTCAACGTTAGTTCAACTTGTGGAATAACATTGAATGATGGATTACCAGGGAGTGTAACATTTACAGATGGCAACGCCACAAACTCTCCACGTTGGGTATATAACACCACTACAGGAAGCTAATTTTTGGCTGTAGCGATGCAAAGAGGTTTTACGTTTATAGAGCTCCTCTTTGTAATACTTGTTATAGGGGTATTGGCGGGCATCGCCTTACCCCGCTATTTCGCGGTCAAATCGCAAGCGCAAGAGCAGATAGCGAAATCCTTCGCAGGTACCCTCACACGTACTACTGGCAACACTCTTTGGTCACAGTCTCTTAGCAACGGTGGGAATGGAAGTATAAAAAGCGACGAAGATGGTAATGATAGCAAGTTCTATGGCAATAGTTTGGACGTATATATCACTATTCCAAAGTATTTCGATAGAACTTCGGTAAACTTCGCAAACTGTGTTCCAGGTGGCCAAAGTGCGCAACCATTTATTCGAAAAAATGTCGCTGCGGGTGGAGAATACAATATATTCTGTCGCGATGGCAACAAGACACACTCCCCCTATTTTGTGGCCTCAAAGGATGAGACCTATGCGTTTTAGAGCTTTTACCGTCATCGAGCTTCTCTTTGTGATCATTGTCATAGGCATCCTCGCGACCGTGGCATTGCCCAAATTCAAAAGCGCTCTGGACCAGGCCGATATATCCAAAGCCCAATCCACCGTGACAGCGATTCGCAGCGGCATCCAAGTGAAGAAAAATAAAAATATCCTCTTAGGACTTCCGCCGTATCCTACCTCTTTGGATACGGGTTCGGGACTTTTTGGGGCAGTGCTTCCCGATCCCGTCACGCCCAACGCACAAAACGGCTGGCAAAAGGTGGGGCCGACACGCTATAAATATAGTTTCAACGGCAATGTGCTATACTTCGACTACAACGCATCGTCAGGCAAATTCACTTGTGACAGTGCGCATTCCACCTCAGGACTGTGTAACAACTTTTGATGAACTACTATGAAGTCGCACTTCTCAATCATCCAGGAACATTCACTTATGTAAGCGAGGAAGATATACCTCTTGGTAGACTCGTGCGCGTGCCGCTGCACAAACGCCCCAAAGAGGGTGTGGTTATCGAACGCGTAGCATCTCCCGATTTCCAATGTCTCGCTATCGAAGAGGTAACTTCCTATTTCTACATCTCCTGGCAACTCTCCATCGCTCGTTTCATCGCGCGCTACTATGTCTGCTCCAGAGGTGAGGCGTTAGGACTTTTCGTACCTTTTGAGGAGCGAGAGCAAAAAGAGATAGCCTACACGCCTACACCTTCTATTTTGACGCCGAAGCAACAAGAGGCGCTCGATTTTCTCAAATCCCACGAGGTGGCGCTCCTTTTTGGCGCAACCGGCAGCGGCAAGACAGAAATCTATATCGAATACTTCAAAGAGATTCTCTCCCAGGGCAAAGAGGCGATCTTTTTGATGCCAGAGATTTCGCTGACGCCCCAGATGGAAAAGCGACTGCGCGCGGTTTTCGGGGATCTTGTAGTAATGTGGCACAGTAAGCTATCTAAAAAGCGGCGCAGCGAAGCGCTGGAAAAGATACGAAGCGGCGCTGCCAAGATCGTAGCAGGGCCCAGAAGTGCACTCTTTTTGCCGCTTAAAAACCTCGGCCTCATCGTGGTGGACGAAGAGCATGACGAGAGCTACAAAGCCCAAAACCGCCCCCGCATCAACGCAAAAGACATCGCCATCTACATGGGCAAGCAGCTTGGCATCCCCGTGGTGCTGGGGAGTGCCACACCCAGCGTCACCAGCTACCACCGTTTCGCTCATATACGCCTTCCCTCTTTTAGCGGCACTCAAAAGGAGTTCATATACGATAGCGGTAGCGGCCTTTCCCAAACAGTGCTGGCAAACATACGCGAAGTCTTGGAGCGGGGCAAGCAGGCCCTCATCTTCATACCTACCCGTGCACACTTCAAGTACCTGGTGTGTCAAGAGTGTGGCGAAGCAGTGCAATGTCCCTTCTGCGACGTAGGGATGAGCGTGCATTTTGATAAGCGAGCACTCATGTGCCACTACTGCAACTTCACTGAAGCGATACCTGCAAAGTGTCCCTCCTGCGGTGCTGAGGCTCTTAGCGCCAAGCGCCACGGTACCAGTGAGATAGCCGCGGAGCTTCGTGCCATATTTCCCGATGCACGCATCGAGAAGTTCGACCGCGACGAGATAACCACCCAAAAGCGCCTCGAAAAGCGTCTCGAAGCCTTCGCGAAGGGCGAGATCAATATCCTCGTGGGCACACAGATGCTCTCTAAAGGTCACGACTATCCCGATGTGGCGCTTGCAGTCATTATGGATATCGATTTTGTCTTGGCGATGGCGGATTTTCGCGCGCGTGAGCGGGCTGTGAGCCTCTTTTTGCAAATCGCCGGGCGCGCCGGACGCAAAGAGGATGCCAAGGTAGTCGTCCAGACCAAAAACCGCGACTTTTTCGACCGCTACCGTGACTATGGGCTCTTTTTGCGTGAAGAATTGGAGCTAAGACGAGGACTCTATCCACCCTTTATGCGCCTTGCGCAGCTGCTCTTTGCACATAAAGACCAAAAAAGAGCGCAAGCTGCGATGGAAGAGGTGCGAAGATGTCTGGAGGGCTGTAGCGATATCGAGATCGTGGGGAGCGGACCGGCCGCGATAGAGAAAATAGCCGGCAAATTTCGCTACCATATCTTGCTGCGCAGCCCCTCGGCCAAGAGTCTTCTCCAAGCGATCTACGCCTGCAAAAACGACCTGTGTGAAGTGGATATGGATCCTGTGAGTTTCGTGTGATATAATGATGTATATACGTGATGTAGGAGTGCATATGCATAGAACGCAGATCTATTTAGATGAGCAGTTGGTGCAAGAGATCAAAAAGGTCGCAAAAAGTCAAAACACAACAATGTCGGCTTTTATTCGCAATGTGATAAAAAAAGAGTTGCAAAAATATAAGAAAAAATCGTTTGCCACTTTTATTGAAAATTTAGAGCCCTTAGAGAGCTTTAAAGATGTCGATGCACAAGAGTATGTGGATGCGATACGAAATAGAAGCAGGATTCTTCGAAAATGAGAGTATTTTTCGATACGGATGTGATCATAAATATTTTGAAAAAAAGAGTCGATACGATCGAAACTCTGCAGCAATTGATTAATAAAAGAGTCAAAATGTTTATCTCACCCATTGTCATAGTGGAGGTGTATCAAGGCGCTCGAAAAAATGAGTTTGAAGAGATTAAGAGACTTTTTTCCTATTTTGAAGTAGTTGACATCGATGCACAAATCGGATATAAAGCTGGAACGTATGCAAATCGTTACGCCAAAGCATATCATACAATCTCGCTCGAGGACTATTTGATAGCAGCAACGGTGAATTTATATGATTTGGTGCTTTGGACATATAATAAAAAGCACTATCTTATGGATGATATAGAATTACTCGAGGTGTAAATGCAAAAGCGCTATCCAACCAAGAAGATCTATGTAGGTGATGTGGCCATCGGCGGGGATGCGCCCATCAGCGTGCAGTCGATGACTTTTAGCCGTACTGCCGATGTGGAGGAGACGGTAGAGCAGATCAATCGCCTCCATTTCGCAGGAGCCGATATCGTGCGCGTGGCGGTACCCGAAGAGGAGGATGCACTGGCACTTGCCGAGATAAAAAAGCGCGTTTCGCTTCCCATCGTAGCCGATATCCACTTCAACTACCGCTACGCCCTCATCGCAGCCGAGTCGGTAGACTGTATCCGCATCAATCCCGGCAATATCGGAAGCAAAGAGCGCATCAAAGAGGTGGTCAAAGCCTGCAAAGAGCGGGGCATTCCCATCCGCATCGGCGTCAATGCGGGGAGCCTGGAAAAGGAGATCGAATCGAAGTATGGCGCGACTGCCGAAGCGATGGTGCAAAGCGCACTCTATCACATCAAGCTCCTGGAAGACCTGGATTTTACCGATATCAAGGTGAGCATGAAAGCCAGTGACGTGGAGCGCACCGTCGAGGCCTATCGTAAGCTGCGCCCATTGGTGCCCTATCCTTTCCATCTGGGTGTCACAGAAGCCGGTACCATCTTTCATGCCACCATCAAAAGCGCCATCGGTATCGGAGCGCTGCTGCTCGATGGCATCGGCGATACGATTCGCGTCTCCATCACAGGGGAATTGGAAAAAGAGATCGAAGTGGGCCGCGCCATCATCAAAGATGCCGGCCGCGCTAAAGAGGGGGTCAATATCATCAGTTGCCCTACCTGCGGGCGCATCGAAGCAGATCTCGTCAAAGCGGTAGCGGAGGTGGAAGAGCGCACGAAGCATATCAAAAAGCCTCTCAATATCTCTGTGATGGGCTGTGCCGTCAACGCTATCGGCGAGGCCAAACACGCCGATGTGGCGATAGCCTATGGCAAAGGAAGCGGCCTTATTATGGTGCGCGGTGAAGTGGTGGCGAAGCTACCGGAAAATAAACTTGTCGATCGCTTTATCCAAGAGGTGGAAAAATTCGCTGCCGAGAGTGAAGAGTAAATCTGGGTATAATTACAGATACATCAAAAGCATCCTATAGATATCCAAACGAATTTGTGCTCGGCGCGGTTGTCCACGACGGGTGCCCCGAAGCTACCGCCTTTCGACCCATCGGGCCAAAGCGTCTCGCACTAAATTGTGTGGATATCTTTACAAAAGAGGAAATACTTGGAAGCACATCTGTACAATCTCAATATCGAACGCGCAGTGCTCAGCTCCATCCTTTTCGATCCATCCATTTTCGAAGATGTAGCCGCTGTGTTGAAGCCAAAAGATTTTTATCTGCCTTTTCATCAGCACCTCTTTGCGGTGATGGAGGAGCTCGAGCGAGAAGACCAGCCTATCGATGAGGAGTTTGTCAAAGAAAAGCTGGAGCTCCGCGGCCAGTTCGACGAGCCGGCATTTTTGGAAGTGCTGGCTGCCAACCCGCTCTCCAATACCGCAAGCTACGTCAAAGAGATCAAAGAAAAAGCTCTCAAGCGTGAGCTGGTGCATCTAACCACAGAGATAAAAAAAGTAACCATCGAGCAGGATCTCCCTGTCACCGACGTGATCGATACGATCCAGTCCAAGCTCTACGGTATCACTACCGAAACCAGCTCCCAAGACTTCAAGTCGAGCGTTCAGGTGATGGAGGATACGCTGAGACACCTTCTGAAGATGAAAGAGCGGGGCAACTCCATCCTCATCGGCCTCGATACAGGCTTCCACGAGCTCAATCTCAAAACCGCAGGCTTCTCCCCTGGCGATCTCATCATCATCGCCGCTCGCCCCTCGATGGGAAAGACCGCCTTTAGTCTCAATATCGCCCAAGCAGCTCTCGATAACAATAAAGGCGTGGTAATCTTTTCGCTGGAGATGCCAGCAGAGCAATTGATGCTCAGGATGCTCAGTGCCAAGAGCGCCATCCCTTTGCAGCGCCTCAGAGTGGGCAATCTCAACGACTTGGAGTGGGCGCAAATCAGCAAGCTCAGCGACTACTACGAAAAGAAGAAGCTCTTCATCGACGACGAAGGTAATCTCAATGTACACCAGCTGCGCGCGAAGCTGCGCAAGCTCAAATCCCAACACCCCGATATCGAGCTGGCTATCATCGACTACCTGCAATTAATGAGCGGTAGTGGCACCAAAGACAGACACCTGGAGATCAGCGAAATCAGCCGCTCGCTCAAGCTTTTGGCAAGAGAACTGCAGATCCCTATCATCGCGCTCTCACAGCTCAACCGCTCACTCGAAAGCCGCATCGACAAGCGTCCGATGCTCAGCGACCTGCGCGAATCGGGAGCCATCGAGCAGGATGCCGATGTGATCCTCTTTGTGTATCGCGACGATGTCTATAAGATAAAAGAAGCGAAACAAAAAATGAAAGAGGCGCAGCAAAAGGGCGAGCAGATCGATATCCAGATCGAGGAAAAGCGCGTCGAAGAAGCTGAGATCATCATCGGCAAGCAGCGTAACGGTCCCACGGGCGTGGTGAAGCTCTGGTTCCACAAAGAGTATGTGAAATTCGCAGAAGAGGCAGCCGAGACCGTGCGTGAATATGCGATGAACGAGACCCAAATCGAGCTGCCAGATAACATCTGATGCCAAACGCTCCGCTCTTTGTATCAGCCAAAGAGCGTGTGGTGGCGGCACTTTTTTTACTGCTGCTTTTGTGTGCCAATCTCTTGTGGCACTATCATATCTTTAAAAAGATCACTGCCAAACGCTCCTACTATGCCAAAGCCTTGGTGCTCAATCAATACCCCAAAGGCAAAAA
Organism: Campylobacterales bacterium; assembly: GCA_027024145.1. Classification (GTDB taxonomy): domain Bacteria; phylum Campylobacterota; class Campylobacteria; order Campylobacterales; family Nitratiruptoraceae; genus Nitratiruptor. The sequence continues at coordinate 3,552 of JALVTF010000069.1, read as the reverse complement.
GCAAATCCTCAAGCTCCAAACGAAGCATCTCGTTTTCTACACCTCCACGTATGAAAAGCTCAAGGATTTGCGCGATCGCTCTGTGGCTATCGTGATGCGCTCCAAGAGGCTGCGCTTTGCAGATCTCTTTCGTCCCACCTACCATTACGCCTATATACGCAAGGTCTATCCCAAGGATATGCGCTATCGCATCAAGGAAGCTATCGCCGTGCAGCACGGCTCGAAGCTAACCAAGGAGCTCTTCCCCGCACTCGTCGTGGCCACCTCGATGTCCAAAGAGACGCGCGATATTTTAGCGCGCTACGGCATCTCGCACCTCGTGGCGATTAGTGGGTTTCATCTGGGGCTTTTGGGGCTGGTAGTGGGTATGGTGCTCGGGTTTTTGCTGCGTCCGCTTGCGCAAAAGTTCGCGCCGTTTACGAATCTCTCGCTCTTGATCGCTCTTGTGGTAGCCGTATTGGCTTTTGGTTACACCGCCTTTTTGGGCTATTTGCCCTCGTTAGTGCGCTCTTTTGCGCTGCTGCTTTTTGGCTCCTTGCTGGCATTTCGGGGGATTCGGCTGCTCAGTTTCGAAACACTTGCGTGGGTGGTGGCCGTGGTGGTGGCGCTATTTCCCGCTTTTTTCTTTCGCATCGGCTTTTGGCTCTCGGTGGCGGGAGTCTTTATGATCTATCTCTATCTGCACCACTTTTCCCATCGTCCCAAGTGGCGCATTTTCTTCGAGCTCTCCGTGTGGGTCTTTTTGGCGATGCTGCCTATGAGCTACGCCATCTTTCATCGCTTCGCTTCCCAGATGCTGCTCTCACCGATGCTCAGTCTCGCTTTTACCTTTTTGTATCCGCTCTTTTTGTTGGCACATATCTTTGGAGTGGGTGGGATGTGGGATTTTGCCCTCGATTGGATGCAAGGCGGAGCTTTTATCCCTATGCGGATGCCGCTGTGGCTCTTAGCGATCTACTGCGCTATCCTCATCGCTGCCATCCGCTACCGCTTCGCACTCTTTTTGGCGCTTCTTTTTGCCGTCGTAGTAACGATCTATCAGGTAGCATAGTTTGAGGCCGTAGAGATAGATGATCCACGAAATATAGATCCATAAGAAGAAAAAGAGCACGGCACTGAAACTGCCGTACAGGGTGGAATAGGTCTTGCTGTAGAGCACATAGTAGACGAAGAGATTTTTGCTCACGTCCCACACAAACGAAGCGAGAAACGAACTGATGGCTGCGGCTTTGGTATCGATGGATTGTGTGCTTGCGATTTTGTAGGTGATAAAAAAGATGAGCCAGATGATGAGGTAGGGGAAAATGGCCAAAAAGTCGATCCAGCTCGTGTAGCTGCTGCTATTGAGCAGATGCTGGAGCTTGGACGAAAGATAAAAAGAGAGCGCCAGGCCGATGGGGGCCAGGGTCATGAGTGTCCAGTAAGTGGTGATAGAGTCCCAAAAGCCGCGTCTTGGAGAGCGAAAGATTTTATTGACGATATATTCATAGTTTTGGAAAAACATGATTGAAGCCACTAAAACGAAAGCGAAACCGATAAGACCGAGTTTGGCGCTGTTTTGCAAAAAGGTGTCGATATAGTGGCTGATGGTCTCATGCTGGGTGGGGATGAGGTTGGAAAAGATAAACTCCTTGATACGCGCATAGTGCTTGCTAAAAGAAGGGAGCTTGATAAAGAGCGAAAAAGAGACCAGCAGCAGCGGAATGATAGAAAAGATGGTGTAGAAACTCAGCGACGCCGCATACATCGAGATATCGGGGTCGTAAAAATTTTTATACAGACGCAAGAAAAACTCTTTGTAACGCATTAACCTCTCATTAACGTCGCTTTTTTACAATTGTAGCACAAAGGAGGTGAAAATGTTGCTCGATGAAATGCGTATCGATGAGAACGATGTAGGATTTGTGCCAAGTCTTGGTATAACGTTTCAGCTCAATGAAACGGGAAAACGTATCGTAGAGCTTTTGCAAGAGGGACGCAGCAAAGATGAGATAGTTTTGGCACTTTCTCAAGAGTTCGAAGCAGATTGGAAGCGGGTCTATCGTGATGTGGAGGACTTTTTTCTCAAACTCAAAGTGTATGGGCTCATGCAATGAAAATAGCACTCAGCGGTCTCAATAACACCGACAATCCAGCTCCTGGTATCGGCGTGGCCAAAGGACTCAGTGGACATGAACTCGTGGGTCTTAGCTACGATCCCAATGAACCGGGTATCTATCAAAGAATTTTTGAGCGTATCTTTTTGATGCCGTATCCCTCACTCGGTTTCGAAGAGTTGCATGAAAGGCTCGCATATATTAAAGAAAAGAGCGGTATCGAGATGGTGTGGCCAAATCTCGATGCGGAGCTGCCGCTGTATATCAAACATCAAGAGCAGCTGCACGAGATGGGACTGACTACATTTTTGCCCACATTAGAGCAGTTCGCGATGCGTGAAAAGGCAAAGCTCGCGACGCTGTGCGAAGAGCTTGGTATTTTGCATCCTCAAACCTATATGGCCAACAGCATCGAAGATGTGGTAGATATCACACGGCGTATCGGTTTTCCTCTCATGATCAAGGGAAATTACTATAAAGCGTACCGTGCCAATACGCTCGAAGAGGCGATCGAACATAGCTACACCATAGCCAATGAATGGGGATTTCCCTTGCTCGTGCAGCAAATCGTAGAAGGAATCGAGCTCAACTACGCAGGAGTGGCAGATGGGAAGCTCTATGGAGGCTTTTGTATCAAAAAGCTCACCACGACAGATATCGGCAAAGTCTGGAGTGCCGTGACGATACGTAACGAAGCGATGGAGGCACTAGCGCACCGTTTTGTGGAGCATACCCGCTGGCGCGGCGCTTTCGAGCTCGAAGCGATCGCGACCAATGAGGGTATCTACCTCATAGAGATCAATCCTCGCTTTCCGGCATGGATAGGCTTTAGCGTCGATATCGGACTCAATCTGCCTCGCATGGCGCTGGCGCTCGCTATGCATGAAACCGTAGAGCCTAAATTTTCCTATCCCGAGCAGAAGATGTATGTACGCTATGTGGATGAGACAGTGTGCGACTATGCAGAATTTACGAAGTTACTCGCTACAAAGGAGCTATAGATGTATCAAAAACCGACGATCAACAGGGTCGACTTTGCCCTGGCCAGCAAGTACGGCAGTCCCTATAAAGCCCAAAAGATCAAAAGTGAAATCGATGGATATGATGTGCGTGAATTGGTGGAGCGTTTCGGTAGTCCGCTCTTTGTCTTTAGTAAAAGAGATATAGAAAAGAAATTCAACCAATTCCAAGAGGCCTTTCGTTCCCGCTATCCGGATGTGACATTTTTTTGGAGCTACAAAACAAACTATCTCGATGCAATCTGCAAGACTTTCCACGATCTTGGAGCCAAAGCGGAGGTGGTGAGCGAATTTGAGTATGACAAAGCGAGAGCTTTGGGGATAGAGGGTAAGGATATCATCTTCAACGGCCCATACAAGCCAATATCGGCGCTTCGCAAAGCCGCCGAAGAGGGAGCGATGATCCATATCGATCACTGGGATGAGATAAACGACCT
>JALVTF010000068.1 GCA_027024145.1 Campylobacterales bacterium | reverse complement strand
AGATAGAAAACGATTCCTGCAGCGACGATGATACCGATGACGTTAGCCAAAAAGAGCAAGAAGGATCCTGCAAAAAGATGGATATCCATCCAACCTATCCCCACACCGGCTACACACAGTGGCGGCACCAGAGCCACCGCAATAGCGACGCCTGCGAGAGATTCACCTACTTTGGAATTGGCATAGCCATATGCCGCTGCGATGCCTGCGAGTATCGCTACTGCGAGATCGAGCAGATTGGGATGTGTGCGCATAGCCATCTGGTCCGTCACGTGAAAAAAGGGCAAAAAGTAGGCAAAAACTGCCGAGAGTCCCAGAGCTACTAAAAGCGAGAGGGCAAGGGTTTTGATGCTTTGCCGAAAAAGCCCCCCGTCGAAGCGAACAGCCGCCATGGCCAGAGCTATGATGGGCCCCATCAACGGAGCCAAAATCATAGCACCGATGATAGTGGGGGCGGAGTTTTGAAAAAGCCCTGTCGTGGCCATCAAAACGCTCACGATAAGAAGAACGATATAGGCGATGCCCATTTTCGCGTTTTGGCGTAGCTTCGAAAAGAGCTCGGCGAAATCCTGCTCATCTGCAATAGGCAAGAGAGGAAGATGCTTTTTTGTATAGAAATTGATGAGCTCATCGCTCGTAGGAAGCTTTTGGATACGGATACTCTCTTTGGATTCCTGGGCTTTGACACATCGTATCCCCGTTGCAATACGCAGCGATACCTTTTGCGCTACGAGCTCGACGGTTTTAGCGCTCAGCAGTTTCGTATTGAGATGCAGATCCAGCGGCGAACCGTCCAGCGAGGCGATATGCATGGCTTGCGATTTGATCACTCCTATTCCGTCGGGGAGAGGTTTGTTTTCGGCATTGTGACGAAAGAAGCGGAGTCGCAACGCCTGCACAAGACTTCTGGGAGCGTAGATCACGGCGGCTATGCGGCTACATTGGTTGTCGCTCGCTTTGAAAAAAGCGAGACGCCGTTTGGTCAGATCCGCTTCATTGCCGGTTTCTATAAAAAGTGTCGCACTTTGGATCTCTTGCCCCTCTTTGGTGGCGATATGAACGGGCAAAAGGTGTATTTTGCTCAAAGCGCGCAGATAAGAAAAGAACCCTTTTTTGATAATCTCACTTTTTCCTATGCGCACACATCCCAAAGCCACTGTTTCATTGCAGCGTACTATCGTATCGATATACGAGCAATCCTTTTGGGTATAGAGCGCGAGGGCTTTGGAAAGCTCTGAGGGAATCGCGAAAGCTTCTTGCTGGAGAGGATTCTCTTTGCAAGGAATGATGAATAGCTGCATAGGAGTGGAAGAGAACCTTTGTACAAAATCTATGAAGGTCCCATCATCGAGCATGAGATATACGGTACTCTGCGCTGGAAGCGTAAGCTCATCGCTGTAACGACGAGCTTCTATGTCTGTTATGGTAGATCGAAGTGTTTCGTAACTTTCTTGCCACCGAAGTGATTCTTGATAGAGAAAAAATGTCGCCATCAAAGGGTTTCATAGACTTTGCGAAGCTCCTCTTTGAGGGCTTCATAACCGATATCGGGATGCGCTGATAAGATCTCTTGCATCACCACGTTATCCTCTTTGCCGTTCCATATCTTTGTATAGGTTCCCTCTTTGTAGCCGTGCTCTTGACGAAACTGATTCAGCGCGTTCTTGCCGATATAGAGGCTATAGAGCTCATCAAAACTAAGACCCACGCTGTCGCAGGCTTTGAAAAACTGCTCCAAAAGCGCTTCTTGCATCATTTCGCTATCGTTTTTGACAAGCGCCAAGGCCATGAGCTCTTCGAAAATGTCGAGATACTCGTCGACCTTTTCGTTGTCCCACTTTTGGATTTTGATGTCGCTCTTTGTGCCCTTGAGGTTGTCGATAAGCTTGGCGGCCGCATCGAGTTCGTTGAATTTAAGCAGATAGCTCATGAGAAAATGCCAGATATCCACTAACTCTATCTTGATGTTTTGCATATCGGGCTGGTCATCGATACTCTTCCAATGTTTCCAGGGAAAGGAGTCGATGAGCTCGGCCGTCTCCATATAGATGCAGCGCTTCCAGTTGATGCGCTTGCCGTTTTTAGTGACATCGCTTCGCCACTGCACACCGTTGGTGTCGTTGTTGAGCTCGTTTTGGAGCTGCAGCATCGCATAGATCTTTTCCATTATCCCAGCCTCGCAAGTTCTTCTTCGATTTTAGCCAGTTTCTCTTTAGCTTCGGCGAGCGCCTTTTGGTTTTGCTCCACCACCTCTTTGGGAGCGTTTTTGATAAAGTTTTCGTTGCCGAGCATCTTAGAGAGCTTTTCGATCTCTTTTTGTACCTTCTCTTTTTGTTTGGTGAGGCGCTTGATGATAGGAGTGAGGTCGATACCCTCTAATGGAATGAATACCTCCACCTTCTCACCGATATCCGCCACCGCGTTTTCGACGGTTTTGTCGGTAAACTCCACGCGTTCCACTTTCGCGAGCTTCTGGATGTAGGCTTTGGCGCTGTTGGGCATTTCGGCTTTAACATACGCAAGAGGCACCTGTTTATTGGCCATATCGATGAGTGCTTTCGCGCGGCGCAGGCTCACCACCGCATCGATGATGGTAGCGAAGCGCTCTTCGAGCTCCTCGTCACGTTTACCGGCTTTAGGGTAGGGCATCACCATCACGGAGCGTGCCTCTTCGAGAGTGGTGTCGCTGAGTTCTTGATAGAGATACTCGGTGATGAAGGGCATGAAGGGGTGCAAGAGCTTCATCGCCTCTTTAAAGATTGCTCCCAGTTCGGCGATAGCGCTCTTATCGGCTTTGGCCAGCTCGATACCCCAGTCGCAAAACTCGCCCCACAAGAAGCGATAGAGTGTCGTGGCTGCGTCGTTGAAGCGGTAGCTGTCGAGATTCTCACGCACTTCGTCTACGGCATTGTAGAAGCGGCTGAGCATATAGCGGCCAAGGTCTGTGGAGATCTGGATGTTCGAGAGATCCTCGAAGCGCTTTTCGTGCATCAGCAAAAAGCGTGCTGCGTTGTAGAGTTTGTTGGTGAAGTTGCGATAGAGCTCCAGGCGATCACGTGAAAGGCGGATATCACGCCCCTGTACTGCCAAGATCGCAAGAGTAAAGCGCAGCGCGTCGGTGCTAAATTCCTTGATAGTATCGATTGGATCGATCACATTGCCGCGCGATTTGCTCATCTTCTGGCCATGCTCGTCGCGTACGAGTGCGTGGAGATAGACATCTTTGAAGGGGAGCTTGTGCAAGAAGTGCTCGCCCATCATCATCATGCGTGCCACCCAGAAAAAGAGAATGTCGAAGCCTGTGATGAGCAGGTCGTTGGGGTAAAATTCTTCGAGGTCTCCTTCGTTCCACTTCACGCCTTTACCCCACTCACCATTGCCCCAGCCAAGGGTCGAGAAGGGCCAGAGCGCAGAGCTAAACCACGTGTCGAGGACGTCGGGGTCTTGGTAGATGTCGCTACTGCCGCATTTGGGGCATTTCTCTTCATGCTCTTTTTTGCTGGCCCATTCATTGCCACACGCATTACAGTACCATACGGGGATGCGATGTCCCCACCACAGCTGGCGCGAGATACACCAATCACGCAGCTCGCGCATCCAGGCATTGAAGTTGTTGAGCCATTGGGGCGGGTAGAATTTGGTTTCGCCTGCATTCGCTTTGCGCACCGCCTCCTTGGCGATATCGGCTTTGACGAACCATTGTGGTGAGATGTAGGGCTCTACCACGTTGCCGCAGCGATAGCAGTGGCCCACTTGGTGCTTGTGGGGTTCGATCTTTTCGATGTATCCCTCTTGTTGCAGTTTTTGCACCACTTTCTCGCGCGCTTCGAGGCGCTCGAGACCGGCAAATTCGCCTGCATGCTCGTTGAGAATACCCTTTTCATCGAAGATCGTGATAAATTCGAGGCCGTGGCGCTTGCCCACTTCGTAGTCGTTGGGGTCGTGTGCCGGTGTGACCTTGACTACCCCTGTCCCAAACTCCATATCCACATGCTCGTCTGCGATGATGGGAATTTCCCTGCCGATAAGCGGTAGGCGTACTTTTTTCCCTACGAGATGTTTGTAGCGCTCATCGTTTGGATTGACCATCACGGCCGTATCGCCAAAAAAGGTTTCGGGTCGCGTCGTAGCCACCACAACATAGCCATCTTCGCCCACGATAGGGTAGCGGATGTAGTAAAGCGCTCCCTCTTTTTCTTCATACTCCACTTCGATGTCACTAAGAGCCCCGTCGTGGGTACACCAGTTGACAAGATATTCGCCTTTGACGATGAGCCCCTCGTTATAGAGGCACACAAAGGCTTCGCGCACGGCATTCTTGAGTCCTTCGTCCATCGTGAAGCGCTCTCTGCTCCATGCCGGACTCACGCCCAAGAGGCGCAGCTGTTCTACAATGGCGCTGCCGTACTCCTCTTTCCATTTCCATACATACTCTAAAAATTTTTCTCTGCCAATCTCCTCTTTGCGAATCCCTTTAGCAAGCAGCTGCTTTTCCACCACGTTTTGGGTGGCGATCCCTGCATGGTCGGTGCCGGGCTGCCACAAGGTCTTGTAGCCATCCATGCGCTTGTAGCGCACCATGATATCTTGGAGTGTAAATGTCAGGGCATGACCGATATGGAGCCGTCCCGTGACGTTGGGAGGGGGCATCATGATGCAAAAGCGCTTGCCGTTTTGGATATCTTTGTTGCCGTCGATTTCAAAATACCCGCGCTTTTCCCAGATGTGATAGAATTTCTGTTCTATTTCTTGCGGATTGTACTGTTTTTTATCACTCAAGATGATACCTTTTCGCATGAAAGTTTGAGCCGATTTTACCAAAAGTTACCTAACAAAAAGCAAAAGGAGAGCGATGCTCAACGCCGAACAGCATGCGGCAGTGAACGCACCTTTGGGATACAATCTCGTCATCGCCAGTGCGGGCACAGGCAAGACATCTACCATCGTCGCACGCATAGAAAGACACTTAGACAGTGGCATCGCGCCAGAAGATATCCTTTTGCTCACCTTCACCAACAAGGCTGCAGCGGAGATGGTAGCGAGGGTGCAAAAGCGTTTTGGCAAACTCGCCAAAGAGATAGAAGCGGGGACCTTCCATGCCGTGAGCTATCGCTGGCTCAAAAATATCGATCCCAATCTCGTGCTCAAACAGCCAAAAGAGCTCAAAATCCTCTTTAAAAGTATCTACGAAAAGCGCGATTTCCATAGAGCGGGGGATCTCAAACCCTATGCGGCTTCTTCGCTTTTCGATCTCTATTCGCTCTACCTAAACAGCGAATTTACAAAAGGTTTCGGCTCCTGGATGGCCCAGCGCAACCCAGAACACAAAGAACTCGCTCCTATCTATCAAGATATCGTCGAAGAGTATGAAGAGCTCAAAGCCGAGTATGGTTTTTTGAGCTTCAACGACCTGCTCTTGGAAGTGATCAGGCGCAAGGAGCAGATCAAACCCTTTGTGGAGGTGCTCGTAGACGAATACCAAGATACCAACAACCTCCAAGGAAAATTTTTAGAAAGTCTACGGTTCGATTCACTCTTTTGCGTGGGAG
>JALVTF010000067.1 GCA_027024145.1 Campylobacterales bacterium | reverse complement strand
TGCTCATCGGCGATGGGGCCATGAGTGCCGGGATGGTGTATGAAGCCCTCAACGAACTTGGCGATCGTAAATATCCCGTGGTAATCATCCTCAACGACAACGAGATGAGCATCGCTAAGCCGATAGGGGCGATTAGTAAATATCTTAGCCGCAAGATGGCAAGCCCTTTTTACCAAAACATGAAAAAGCGCACGGAGCAGTTGCTTGCGCACTTGCCAGAATCCGCCACCTATATAGCCAAACGCTTCGAGGAGTCTCTCAAGCTCATTACACCCGGCATCCTCTTCGAAGAGATGGGGCTCGAATATATCGGTCCGGTGGATGGGCACGATCTCAAAGGGCTCATCGAGACGTTTCGCATCGCAAAAGAGATGCAAAAGCCGGTCATCATCCATGCCCAGACCCTCAAGGGCAAAGGCTACAAAATCGCCGAAGGCTACTACGAGCATTGGCACGGCGTGGGACCCTTCGAACTCAAAACCGGCAAAAGCCTCAAAAAGAGCGACCGTCCCAGTGCCACCTCTGTTTTTAGCAAGAAACTTTTGGAGCTGGCCGAAGAGAATGAACGCATCGTAGGAGTTACCGCCGCGATGCCAAGCGGTACGGGCCTCAAACCACTTATAGAGAAATTTCCCGAAAGATTTTGGGATGTGGGCATAGCAGAGCAGCACGCCGTCACCTCCATGGGCCCACTGGCCAAAGAGGGGTTCAAGCCTTTCGTGGCCATCTACTCCACCTTCTTGCAGCGCGGCTACGACCAGGTGATCCACGATATCGCGCTCATGGATGTGCCTGTAGCGTTTGCCATCGACAGGGCGGGTATAGTGGGCGAAGATGGCGAGACCCATCAGGGGGCGTTCGATATCAGCTATCTACGCCCCATCCCCAATCTTCGCCTCTTCGCACCCAGAAGCCCAGAAACCCTCGAAAAGGCCGTGGAGTTTGCAGCCTCTTTCGATCGTCCCTGTGCTTTTCGTTACCCCAGAGGCGCCTTTATGATGGATGAGGTGTTTGAAGTACAAGATTTCGAAGTGGGCAAGGCACAACTGCTCGTGGAAGCTGAGAGTGACATACTCTTCATAGGCTATGGCAACGGCGTGGGCAGGGCGTACCATACGATGCAGCATCTCGGTTTCGATGTGGCGCTTCTCGATCTTCGCTTCGTCAAGCCGCTGGATGTGGAACTTTTAAGGAAACTATCGCAAAAGCACAAAAGATGGTTCGTCTTTAGTGACGGTGCGAAATTGGGAGGCGTGGCGAGTGCCCTCGCAGAACTCGGTTTGGATGTGGAGATAACCAGTTTCGAGTATGAAGATAGCTTCATTCCCCATGGAAAAGTAGTGGATGTGGAGCGAGCGTTGGGGTTGTTGCCTGAACAGCTTGCCAAAAGAGTCGAGGAGATAGTAGATTGATTGCGCTCCCGAAGGAGCGCCGAAGATTAGAGTTCTTCTGCGTGTTTTGCCAGATACTCCGCTACGCCCTCTGGAGTGGGTTTCATAGCTTCTTTGCCTTTTTCCCATTCTGCCGGGCACACTTCGCCATGTTCGTTGGCAAATTCCATAGCATCCACCATACGAATCATTTCATCGATGTTGCGTCCCAGTGGCAGGTCGTTGATGACGCAGTGGCGGATGGTGCCGTCTTTGTCGATGAGAAAGCTTCCGCGTAGTGCCACGCCGGCATCTTCAAGAAGTACATCGTAATCGCGTGCGATCTGTTTAGTCAGGTCGGCTACCAGTGGATAGCGGATGTTGCCGATACCGCCTTTTTCGACAGGCGTGTTTTTCCATGCAAGGTGCGTATAGTGGCTGTCTACTGAGCAGCCGATGACGTTGATGCCGCGTTTTTGGAACTCTTCGAGTCTGTGGTCGAATGCGATGATTTCACTTGGGCATACAAATGTGAAGTCGAGTGGATAGAAAAAGAGCACAGCGCCCTTTTCTCCGATATTTTCGTAGAGATTGAAGTTTTCGTTGATGGTGTTGTCTGGCATGACTGCCGGTGCTGTGAAGTCTGGTGCTTTTTTTGTGACAAGCATTGTCCTCTCCTTTTGGATAATCATTTTCCTTGAAAAACATTTCGATTTTATCAGTTTCTGGCTAAAAAATCATTTAAATAAATAGTTAGCTGCAAAAAATCTGCAAAAATTTTGTAAAGAGTGCGCATCATTTGTGCTTGGATAATTACGTTATAATTGCAAAAAATTACAAAAGGATAGCAATGGCAAGAGACTATCTCTTCACCAGCGAATCGGTCACAGAAGGCCATCCCGATAAAATGGCCGACCAGATAAGCGATGCGATACTCGATTACATCATCGAGCGCGATCCCAACGCACGCGTGGCCTGCGAGACACTGCTGAGCAACGGCTTTGCTATCATCGCCGGGGAACTCAAGACCAAGACATACGCGCCGATGCAAGATATCGTGCGCGAGGTGATTCGCGAAATCGGCTACACCGATGCGCTCTATGGATTTGACTATCGCAGTGCAGGGGTGCTCAACGCCGTGGGTGAGCAGTCTCCCGATATCAACCAGGGTGTCGACAAGGCCAGCGGCGAAATAGGAGCGGGCGACCAGGGCTTGATGTTTGGGTATGCCTGCAAAGAGACCGATGTTTTGATGCCGCTTCCTATCACGATGGCACATCGCCTCACATCGGAGCTGGCGCGTGCGCGTAAAGAAGGCATCTTGCCCTTTTTGCGCCCAGACGGCAAAGCCCAAGTGACGGTGCGCTACGTGGATGGCAAACCAAAAGAGATCAAAACCATCGTCATCTCCACGCAGCACGATCCCGACGTGAGCTACAATAGACTCAAAGATGCCGTCATCGAAGAGGTGGTCTATCGCGTCATTCCCAAAGAGCTCTTGGCAGATGATGTAGTCTATCATATCAATCCAACAGGCCGATTCGTCATCGGTGGACCGCAAGGCGATGCGGGTCTGACGGGACGCAAGATCATCGTGGATACCTACGGCGGCAGCTGTCCCCACGGCGGTGGAGCTTTTAGCGGCAAAGACCCCACGAAGGTGGATCGCAGCGGCGCCTATGCGGCACGTTACGTGGCCAAAAACCTCGTGGCCAGCGGTGTATGCGAAAAGGCGACAATCCAGATCGCCTACGCCATCGGTGTGGTCGAGCCGGTCTCTATCATGGTCGATACCCATGGCACAGGCAAAGTGGAAGACGAAAAGATCGAACAGTGCGTACGTGATATTTTCGATCTGACGCCCAAAGGGATCATCGATACTCTCGATCTCTTACGACCTATTTATCGAAAAACCGCTGCCTATGGACACTTCGGACGTGAGTTGCCGGAGTTTACATGGGAGAAGACCGATAAGGCTGAAGAGATCGCCGACTATCTAAAAATAAGCGGAGTTTAAAATTATTTTGTTATAGTTTGATTGACTTTACATTCTATAAAAGGAGATGCCATGGCGGTAATGATTACTGATATCTGCATCAACTGCGGTGCTTGTATCGATGAATGTCCAGTTGAAGCTATCGTCGATGACGATGATAACCCAACAGGAGAAGAGATCTACTACGTCTATCCGGATAAATGCGTCGAATGTGTTGGCTACCATGATAGCCCTGCATGTGCGGAAGCTTGTCCTACCGAAGGATGTATCGTTTGGGACAAGTGCTACGAAGGTGGCACTTGCCGCGAAGACGTTCCTGCAGAAGCTCGCGAAAATCACACTCCGGTTATCGAATAATCGCAGGGGCTTCGCGCCCCTAACACTTCAGTTTAATTTCCTCTTATGCTTTTTTTGCTATAATCACCCTCTAAAATTCTCACAGCCATAGGAGCGTCGATGGAAAGAACACTGTCAATCATCAAACCTGATGCAGTGGCGAAAAACGTAATCGGGAAGATTATCGACCGATTCGAAACGAATGGACTTCGCATCGCGGCGATGAAAAAGATCCGACTCAGCAAAGAGGATGCAGCGAAGTTCTATGAAGTGCACAAAGAGCGACCATTCTTCAATGACTTGGTGGAATACATGACCAGCGGACCTGTGGTGGTGATGGTTTTAGAGGGTGAAAACGCTGTGGCCAAAAACCGTGAGCTCATGGGAGCGACCGACCCGAAAGAGGCGGCACCTGGCACGATCCGTGCAGATTTTGCCGAAAGCATCGAAGCCAACGCGGTGCATGGCAGCGATAGCTTGGAAAATGCCCAAAAAGAGATCGCATTCTTCTTCGCCCAAAGGGAAATTCTGTAATTGAAAATAGCGTTCAAAAAGATCGGCGCACAGACCAAAAAGGTCGATGTGAGCAAAGAGGGCCTCAGGATCGAAGGGACTTTGCGTCGCGCTCAAGGCACCCTGGTCGATCTGGGCGGCAGAATGAGCGGAGAGGTGGAAGTAGAATGCATCCGCTGCGGCGAGAGCTTTTCGCTCGCTATCGACGAAGATCTCAAGCTGCGGCTCAGTGACGGAGTCTATAGAGGCTTCGACGAAGAAGCAGATGTGGTAGAATTTTATGATGGATCGATCGATATGGAGCAGATTTTGGACTCCGAGAGCGCATCGATCAAGCTCGATTACCATATCTGTCCCAAATGCAAACAACAAGAAGGAGACGACAATGGCAGTACCAAAGAGACGTGTGAGTAAAACGAGAGCGGCCAAACGCAGAACACACTACAAAATCAAACTCGCAAGACCCGTTAAAGATAAAGACGGAACTTGGAAACTTCCTCACCATGTAAATCCTACGACAGGCGAATATAAAAGCTGACGATGATTACCGTTGCAGTGGACGCTATGGGTGGGGACTTCGGTCCCTATCCTATAGTCGAAGGCACCATTTTAGCACTCAAAGCCTACAAAAACTTCCGTGTCATTCTCGTAGGCGACGGTCAAAAGATTCGCTCTTTGATCCAAAACAAGAAACTGATGGAACGTGTACGCATCGTCGAAGCAAACGATGTGATAGCCATGGACGAGCAGGCCACGGAGGCACTCAAACGCAAAGAGAGCTCCATCTATAAAGCCGTCGAGCTTGTGCGAACAGGCGAAGCGGATGCAGTGGTCTCTGCAGGACACAGCGGAGCGACCATGAGTCTGGCGACCCTTCGCATCGGCCGGCTCAAACATGTGAGCCGTCCTGCTATCGCGACGCTCATGCCGACATACAAAGGCAAAAAGACACTTGTTTTGGATGTGGGTGCGAACGTGGACTGCAAGCCTGAGCACCTCTTCGAGTTCGGCGTGATGGGCGAAGTGTACGCCAGAGCGATTTTGCACAATCCTTCGCCAAAAGTGGGACTGCTCTCCAACGGTGAAGAGGATACCAAAGGCAACGAGCTAACCAAAGCGACTTTTCCTATGCTCAAAACTTTACCCACCTTTATAGGGAATGTAGAAGGAAACAATATCTTCGACGGAAGTGTCGATGTAGTGGTTACCGACGGCTTTACAGGCAATATTTTGCTCAAAACCAGTGAAGGTGTCGCCAACGCCATCAGCAAGCTCATGAAGAAAAATATCAAAAAGAGTCCACTCAGTATGGCCGGTGCTTTGATGATGAAAAAGGTTTTTCGCTCCTTGAAAAAGGAGATCGATTATAGCGAATACGGTGGAGCACCTTTGGTAGGTATCAAAGGTTGTGCTATCATTAGTCATGGCAAAAGCACGCCCAAAG
>JALVTF010000066.1 GCA_027024145.1 Campylobacterales bacterium | reverse complement strand
AGTAGAAAGGTTGTGCTCATAAAAAGCATTCCAACAAACAGTAATATAATTGATACTCTGTCGATATCGATACGATTATAAAGATCTATAGTGTGTTTAGAGAGTTTTAGTTTCGGAAGGATGGTATCAATGTCAGGACAAGAGTCGTTATGTGGAAAGCAAAAGAGTATATCTTCTACCTTTTTTATAGAATGGTTTTTGCTTACATTGATGCATTCGTAGTCGAATAGTTCCGTCTGGGCAAGACGGATAGATCTAATGTATTTTTTTTCTATAGAGAGCTGGAGATCTTTTTTTATGGCTACGGCGAAATAAGTATTTCCTAAAAAAATCGCATCGTAGTGATATGCTTTTTCATCGAGGTCAAAGAGATTTTTTGCTATCTTTTTGGCTTCGCCTCTACTTTTGACAGGTACATCGATTTTTTTTATCCAATAAAATTGCGGTGAGAGAATGACATCAACAGGTGCGGTGATGGGTTTATCAAAATCTTTAGTATAGAGGATTACTTGCAATCTCTTGTACCTTTATTGTTTTAAGGTTGTATTTCAGAGATATATTCTCTTCTTGGGTATTGTGGCGATATATGATACCTACCTCGATCCAAAAGCTTTTTCCCTTTTCATATGGTTCGATGTGTAATGCTTGCATAAGAGCTCTATTCTCCGGAAATTTTCGTAAATTTTTACAATCGATCGATGCATTGTGTTTTAGTGATAGAAATTGTACTATATTTTGCGAGAGCATATTGCAATCAATGATACTCTCTTCATGCAAAGGCCCGAGATAGATCAACTCTTTCCATGGCACCTTGAATATTGTTGTATCATCTCTCTTTCGTGCATAGTAGTCCAAGATTTTGTACATGTGTCGCCAAGAGTATATTTTACCGTTGGCAAAATTTGGATCGTAGAGACGAATTTCGCTTTCGCCTTCTCGTTCATTGAGATCTTCATCGAGGGTGTCACGGAGCAGATCTTTGAAAAATTGTGGATCTTGGATCCCATAGTATTGTAATAGATTGGTTAAAAATAGGTCAATGTAAGGGTCGATGCCTTTTAGAGCGTAGGCATTGATATTGATTTTGTTTGATAGAGGCTGTAAGGTCACCGTGGCTACGAAGTTCCCAACGGATGAGCTAAGTGGATAGGTTCCAAATAGTGCTTGGAGTGTGTCACTGTCATTGATATCTTTAACGGTTCTATGGAGAATTTTCGTTACCGATCGAATGAGTAGGGAATTTTGCGCGATATCGGGCGGGGATTTCTTTTGATAGCTCGTATATATCCCTAAAATCGAAGCCATAAGAACGAGAATGAGGAGTAAAAATGTAATGGCCAAAAAAAGGGCTACAGATTTGCGCACATGGCATCCTTAGAATATTTTTATAATTGTATCACTTGTGTATGACCTTTTTTGTAAATCAGTCGGTATCTTTGCGAAACCAGTCGGCTACTATGAATCGCAGTTTGTCATAGATGTCTCCCCACGATTTTTCTTCTTCAAAATAGAGTGCATAGGGGAGGTGGTTATCGAGGTAGAGAGGGTTTTCTCGAAGCATCTGCTGCAGCCGGATGCTTTCTACATCGGATACGAACTGCTTGTAGCCCTCCATCTGCTCATATGTTTGCATGCCTTTGGAGGTGTAGGATGTGACGCGAAAACCCTCGCGAATCGCGAGATAGGTGATGAGTCCGTATGCCCAAAGATGTGGACACAAAAGCACGTCCATCGTGCTCGTACAAGCCGGAGAGAGGAAAAGTCTACTAAAGAGGAGAAAGAGCCCGAGAAAAAAGAGCGCTATGACACCCCCGCCGATACTGCGTTTTTTCCAAGTCCAGACAAAGAGATAGATCACAAAGGCTGCCATTAGGCCGCCGAGATTGAAAAAGAGCGAAGGTGTAAAGAGCTGCGTCGCATCGCTTTGGGGCGCCAAGAGCATAAAGCTTATAGTAAGAAGGATAAAAATAGGTATCGCTATGAGGGAGGCGTGGATAAAAAACTCTCTTTGTGCCTCTGAGCGCTTTTTAGAAAAGTAGCCCTCTTTGACCGCCCAGTCTTGAAGTTTATCCAGCAGTGTGTCGAATCTGTCACGAAAGACTTCGCGCTCGGCACTGCTTTTATGCTCGATGGCGCGAGAGTTTGTCTCGAGCGGAAAGAGGATGCCCTCTAAAAGATAGCGTTCGTCGTCACTGAGGGCGGAAGTATCTTTGCTTCGCACTCTTTGTAGGGTGACTTTGTCGAAAATCTGCTCTATTGTGAGTATGCCTTTTTGTGCCAGGTCGAGGATGGCCGGGAAAATGTAATATATGCTCAATCCTTCACTGTGTACGTAGGCCGACTGCAGAAAACTGAGCCCTTTGGGTGGATTGTAGCGCACGGGAAGGCTGGTGCGTTTGGGAGTGGTCGGAGGGTTCTGGTTCCTCCGGCGACGAAGCCACAAAAGATAGAGCCCCAAAAGCACAAAAGGTGCGAGATAGTTGATGATGACGCGTACCACCTGGCGTGATGCGCTCAGGCGCTCTAACAGACCTTTGGCCGGATGCGAGACTTCTATCGCTATGGGCTCTATGGAAGCTATGGCGGTAGCTTCTATGCTCAGAGTGCGGGGACCTTTGCGATGGATCTGTTGAGATTCGATAGGAAGTGCGCCAATGTGTCCTTGCAGCGTTACTTGCGAAGTGTTCCAATCTTTGGGAAGTTCTATATCCATTGTGAAGTGTTCGATCGTCGCTCGCCTCTCGGTGCTGGGCAGAGCCCAATACAGTGCGACTTTTTTGCCGTATTCGATGGGGTGGAGTGCGTTGTCGAGGGTATAGGAGAGGATGTAGCGATGTAGGCCGCTATAGTATTGATTGGGTGTGCCAAAAAGGATGCGCAGCATCGGTCCGTATCTGCCCGAAAATTTTTCCTCTACGGCAAAAAGCATCGGCTTGCCCTCTTGTTTGATATCCATATGGGTCACGACGGATTGGTCATTGTCGTTGATGATTTGCAATTTGGAGTGATTGTCGATAAGAGGGAGGATGCGCACAAATCCCGGAGCGAAACTTGTCTGAAAATCGTAGAGGATCTCTTCTGTGACGTGCACGGTGCCGTTGGACTCGGCAGCTATGTGGACGTGAAACTCTCGAATCGTTTCGCCCCGAAGCTGCAAGAGGGCACTCAAGAAAACGAAAAGAAAAAGTAGCAAACGCATCGGTAGTCCTATCGAGCTCGATGCCAGATAGTATCGG
The DNA here is from genome assembly GCA_027024145.1 of Campylobacterales bacterium. Lineage (GTDB taxonomy): Bacteria > Campylobacterota > Campylobacteria > Campylobacterales > Nitratiruptoraceae > Nitratiruptor. The sequence goes on along the minus strand of JALVTF010000066.1, from coordinate 2,507 downwards.
TGCTGGAGAGAAGAAATTTGAGTAAGGCCGCAGGTGCGGCGAAGAGGATGGACGATTCGTTTGAGAGTTTAGTCGTTACGGTACTCGCACCAGCCTACGAACTCTTTGTATTTGGGGATGAAGGAGATATCTTTTGGGAGGATGTCGAGTTTGAAATCCCTCAGAAGTTTTTCGCGCACCTCTTTGATGCGCCAAAAGAAGAACAAGTCGCCCTTGTAGGGTGTAGCGGTCCAAGCCCCTATGCGCAGTGTCATCTCCCACTCGTTGGCGATGGCGTTTTGGAGAGCCGCGATGTAGGGCTCAAGCACCGTATCCGCTAACTCCTTGTGCTCATACTCCGCCAAGCCTCTAGCGTAAGAAAGGAGCGGGGCTCTTAGCTTGTCTATGTCCTCGATCTGCAGGTCGATTTCGCCTTTGAAGACCTCTTTTTGGGAACGCTCGACGAACTCCTTTTTACCAAAGTCGAAGCGCTCTATCGCCACCCTCTCGATTCCATCTTCTGGTAGGTAGATCTTTTCTGGAAGCGTCACATCGTATGGAAGGCGCGCAAAGACCTCTTTTTTGATATCTTTGGCGAGACTTCTAAGTTTTGGGCGTGTATTGGCAGCAAGGATCAGCTTTTTGACCTTCGCTTCGAGGGCTTTGTCCTTTTTGATGCGGTAAAAGACCAGCGCGCTCTCGATCGCCTCTTCGATTTCGTTGCGAGGGATGTATGCACCATGCTTGTCGCGCAAAAATGCGCCGCCTTCAGGCGCTATCGCGTTCCAAGCCAAAAGCATCAGGCAAACTCCGCGAGGGCTTTGTCGATTTTTTGGGCGATATGCTCATCAAAAAGAGCGATAGTAGGCACCATCCACTCCATCCAAAAGCGCGCTTTGCCCTCTTTGTTTTCGCCAAAGTAAGCAAGTGCCACGCGTCCAAACTCCATCTCTTTTTCGATTTTTTTTGCTTCGCGCAAGAAGCGTCTGGGAACCGGCGGCAGCGCATCAAAAGGTAGAGGCTTACCCTCTTCGCCGTGGTGTTTGACTAAACTTGCAGCGCTCCCGATGTTGCGCAGGGTGTTGATGATATGGGCGAATTTGTGCTTGTGTAAAAATGCCAGTAAAATCTCGCCGGCAGGCAGGCGCAAGATCTCGCTGTTTTCTTCTTCTTTGCGCAGATCCACGCACAGATACGCCCGCCCTTCGATCATTTCTATATGGGCGAAGATTTCGCTGTTTTTGGGAAGTTCTGTGAGGATCTCTTGAACTTCGTAGCTCACTCCTTCGCTCTCATACACATCGCCGCTTTTTTTACCCTCTTGGGCCATAAAGTAGGCCTCTTCGCCGTTTTTCTTGCCAAAAACGAGATCGAATCCCCACTTCTTGAGGGCTTTGCGTTTGAATCGACGCTCTTTTTCTGGCTGTCCAAGTGTTTCGAAGACGAGGGTATTGAGCAGCATCGCTTCACGTAGCTCGTTCATGCGTGTTCTCCTTTTTTCGAAGAATTATAGAGAAACACGCATATTTTTTGAGCTACTTATGTTGCACTACAAGGAGAGTTTTTGAGGCTCTTTGACGATGAGGTAGCTGATCACTTCCCGCACGCCGCGTGTGGTGAGGGCGAGATCGATAGCCTTTTTGACAGCCTGTGTGCTATGGACTTTGCCGTAGAGCTCCACGATGCCATTTCGCACGGTTACCAAGATGGTGGAGGCGCTGATATTTTGGTCGCGAAAGTAGCGATATTCGATCTGTGTTTTGATGAGGAGGTCGCTACGTTTTTGCACCTTGGCACCGTTTTTGACGTCTTTGTAGTAGAGCATCCAACCATTGCGAGACTCCGGCAGCGCCTTTTGCTCCGTTTGGCTCATCTCTTTGAGGGCTTCGGTAGATTTTTCCATCAGCAACAAAAAGTTTTGCATCGCCTTTTGGAGATCTTCTTGAGTCGGTTCCTGGGCGAGCAGCAGCAGAGGTAGCGTGATTGCTGCTACATATTTACTTATTGATGGCATTGATGGTCTCCTCGATTTTCTCTTTGGCTTTTGCAAAGGCACGCAGTCCCAGCTTCTTGGCCTCTTCGATATTTTTCTTGATTTGGGGCTGTTCGGCGATGAGGTCTCCCCAGCTTTTCTTGATATTGGCGATGACGTTTTGCGCTTCGCTTTTGAGCTTGTCGAAGATTGTCGATTCGGAGATTTTGAGGATACGCTCCTTGATGCCTGGTTCGCTCGTATGCGCCACCTCTTCGATGGCTTGATGCCAAAAGAGCTCGATATTGCCCAAGTTTTCCACGATTTCATCGTAATTTTGGATGATGAGGTTGCGCGCTTCGTCGGGGGTGAATTCGATGGTTTCATTGAATTTGGCTAACGATTTGGCGATACCTTGCTTGGTGCCCAAAATCGCGCCTTTGAGGATTTCGTCAGCATAGTTGACGCTGGCCTCTGCGATGGTAGCGGCGACACCGATGATGGTCTTGCACACATCTTTGATATGTTTGGGATCCACATTGATATCGATGGTTTG
>JALVTF010000065.1 GCA_027024145.1 Campylobacterales bacterium | reverse complement strand
CAACGACGGCGCCTATATGATCAGCAAGCCGCAGATGGAGATCTATACCGAATATATCAGCGAAGCGACACACGGCTCGACCACGGGGCACCTCGATGAAGAGGTACTCTTTTATTTGCGCCAGCGCGGCATCGCCGAAAGCCTCGCAAAAGAGATGCTGGTGCTCAGTTTCCTCGAAGAGGTGTTCGACAAACTGGGAGACGAAAAAGTCAAAGAGGAGTTTATCAAACTCTATGAGGAGCGACAATGAATCTCGAAGAAAAAGAGATAGAGGTCGATAACGGTCCCATCACCGATATCAAAGACCATAACAAGAAGTACGGCACACCCGAAGAGATAAAAAAAGAGATCGTCAAGTATCTCAAGACCATCTACGACCCAGAGATCCCGGTCAACATCTACGACCTGGGACTCATCTACGACATCAAGCTCGAACGACGCGAAGACGGCTACAAAGCCATCATCACCATGACCCTTACGAGCGTGGTGTGCCCCGTGGGTGAGAGCATCGTCGATATGGTCAAAAACATCGCCAACAAAATAGATGGACTCGCTGAAGTGGAAGTGAACCTCGTCTTCGATCCACCGTGGGATCGCAGTAAGATGAGTGACGAGGCGAAGCTGGTTTTGGGGATGATGTAGCCTTCGGGCTACTGCCTATAAGAGAGATTGTTTTTCTTGATAGCTTCGATAACTTTTTGAATACGTTTTATCTTTTTTTCCTCCTCTTCTATACTATTACGCATCTCCAGGTCAAATTCTGAAAGCTTTTGATCCAGATAGTTTGTATTAAAGTGAACTTTTTGGAAATCCTCATCTTCTACGATAGCTCTGTGGAGCGGAATATTCGTCGCAATACCCTCTATGTAAAACTCATCCAAAGCTCGTTTCGCTTTTTTGACCGCTCCTTCCCAATCGAGCGACCAAACTATGAGTTTCGCAATCAAAGAGTCGTAATAAGGCAGCACTTTATAACCGGTATACAGCAGTGAATCCATACGTACACCTGGGCCACCAGGCGCCATATAGCGTGTTACGCTACCACTCGTTGGGAAAAAATTTTTACGTGGATCTTCTGCGTTGATACGAAATTCGATGGCATACCCTCTCAAAGAAAGTTCCTCTTGCAAAAAGCGCAACTTATCTCCACCCGCAATCTCTATCATACGCTGCACGATATCTATCCCACTGATAATCTCTGTAACTGGATGTTCCACCTGTACACGCGTATTCATCTCGATAAAATATATGTTATCCTCTTCATCGATGAGAAACTCTATCGTCCCGACACTCTCATATCCCAAACGAAACATAGCTTTAGTAGCGATGCGATAAAGCTCTTTGCGCACCTTTTGGGAGAGGTTTGGTGAGGGTGCTATCTCGATCACTTTTTGGTGACGTCGTTGGATAGAGCAGTCACGCTCTCCGAGATGCACCACGTTCCCGTATTTATCAGCTATGATTTGCACTTCTATGTGACGTGGATTTTTCACATATTTCTCTACGAACATCTCTTTTTTGCCAAAAAACTTCATAGACTCATTTTGTGCCGCTTCAAAAAGTTCTTCGAATGCTTCATCGCTCTCTACGATTCGCATCCCACGACCACCGCCGCCAAATGCGGCTTTGATAATAACCGGATAGCCTATCGCTCTTGCGATCTTATGTGCCTTTTTCTTATCGCGCAAGGGCTTTTGCGACCCCTCAATTACAGGTACACCGATACTTTTCATAGCCTCTTTGGATGCTGTTTTGTCCCCGAAGAGTGCTATATGCTCAGGTTTTGGACCTATGAAAATAAGACCGTTTGCTTCACATGCTGTAGCGAACTCCGCACTTTCGCTTAAAAACCCATATCCCGGATGTATCGCATCGCACTCCGCTTTCTTAGCCAAAGAAATGATCTTGTCGATATCAAGATATACACGCACAGGATCACCAAGAAGCGGATACGCTTCATCGGCTTTACGGACCCATATTCCCTCCACATCTGCTTCGCTAAACACGGCGACACTACGAATTCCCAACTCTTTACAGGCTCGTATGATGCGCAGTGCTATCTCTCCACGGTTTGCAATGAGTACTTTTTTTATCCACATGACAACCTCCTTTTTTGCAATTGTATGCAAACAAGCAGGCTCGACTCTTTTCAAAAATTGGCTTTTTATTTACTCTATATTTTAAAATTAATTGTCAATTATTGATATAATTTTTGTTATGAAAAAATCCACTCTTCAAAAGCACACCAGACTGGCCAACGATATAATGTTTTATATCTATACTCATCTCGATTCCATTGTCGATACGGAAGATATCAGTGAAATTTTCCAAGTTGATAGATTCTATTTGCAAAGAGTATTCAAAGAAGTGTTTGGAGAGACCCTCTATAGTACTCTACGCTCTATCAGGCTTCAAAAGGCTGCTCATTTACTTGTGACAAATCCTCATAGCACAATTTCCGAAATAGCAAGAATGTGTGGCTACACATCGCACTCTTCCTTTATAAAAGCTTTTTCACAACGCTTCGGAATGAGTCCACATCAATGGCGAAGGGGAGGTTTCACATCCTATACTAGAAGCATCGCGGATGAACATTATGATAGGAAATTAGCAAAACGGTTTGCACAGTTAGAACCCAAAATTGTGAAAATGGCTCCCATAAACGCTTATTACATAAGGCACAAGGGCATAACACCCGCTCTCAAACAAGTTTGGCAAAAGATCTTGGCATGGATTTATAGTAACGACATCCAAAAATACAAATTCATGGCTCTACTTCACGACAATCCTGCCTTCACACCCTTGCAGGAGTGTCGCTATGTAGCATGTGTCGAAGTCTTGGAAGAAAAAGAGGTTCGTGATACATTGCCCAAGTTTCAGATTTCCGGAGGATTGTACGCAAGATTCGATATACAATGTAAAAGCGATGAGTTATGGCAATTCTTTCAATGGTTCTATCTGGAATGGCTCCCACATAGCGGCTATGAAACCACTGTAAAACCATCTTACATTATATATGAAAAAAACGACTACATTGAGGAAACCAACGAGGTAGAGGCCCAAATCTACCTCTCGTTAACTCTTTAGCGATAGCACTTTATCTGTGCAGTATAGCCCTTCTTGGTTTTTTTGCTTGGAAAGAATCTTATAACCTTTAAATCCGCAGATATGATCGGCTTTGACTTTACATAGATCGAAGTTCTATCCACACGTCACCGTAGCGCTCTTTGCTTCTTTGGGAAAGAGCTTGGGATTGAGGCGTCCCATGCGACAGCCGCTAAAGAGCAGTACCGTAAGAGCGATTAGACCTATCCATCTCATTTTTTCACCTCGCAAAACGCCATCTCTTCTGCTCTTTTGAGCAGCTCTTTGGCGCCGTTTTCTATCATCGAAGTTGCGAGTTCTCGGCCCAGCTCTTTGTAGTTTTCTTTGGAGCCAAAAATTTTGTCCTTGAGCAGTTCGCTGCCATCGGGCAGCCCTACCACTGCCTTGGTAACGATATCGCCGTTATCCAGCACTTGGGCACGCACGCCGATAGGTACCTGGCATCCCCCCTCCAAAGCCTCCACGAAATCGCGCTCGATTGTGGTCTCGATGCGCGCCTTTTCATCTTCGAGCTGCCGCACGATATCCAAAACTTCAGGCACACACTCGATACCCAAAGCTGCCTGACCCATGGCCGGGATGAGGAGATTTTCGTCGATTTTTTGGACATAGCGTACGCTACCGAGCAGTCCCAATCGCTTCAGTCCCGCATAGGCCAAGATAATAGCGTCGAATTCACCGTTTTTGAGCTTGTTGATGCGTGTATCCACGTTGCCCCGCAGATCCTTGATCACGAGATCGGGACGATAGTGCAGCAGCTGCATGCGACGGCGCAGACTCGTGGTACCCACCACGGCATTTGCCGGTAGATCCTCGATAGAAGCGTACTTCTCGCTCAAAAAGGCGTCATTGGTGATTTCACGCTTCGTGATGGCTCCTAAGACCAGACCTTCGGGCAACTCTGTAGGCACATCTTTGAGGCTGTGCACCGCTAACTGTGCGTCACCTCTGAGCATCGCATCTTCGAGCTCTTTGGTAAAGAGCCCCTTGCCGCCAATGAGAGCCAAAGGCGTATCGAGGATCTTGTCCCCTTTTGTCTTGAAGATCTGTAGCTGTACTTCATGTCCCAGCTCTTCGAGTCTGGACTTGATATGGTTCGATTGCCATAGGGCCAGTTTGCTTCCGCGTGTCGCTATCGTCAGTTTCATCAGTCGTCACTTTTTGGGATATATTTTTTATAGAGTGTGCGTCTTCTATCGAACTTGCCATCTACGAAAACCGCAGGAGTCCCATGCACGAGGAGTTTCTCGGCCAACTCCTCGTCGTGATGGAGTTCATTGAGGATATCGGGTGTATTGATATCTTTTACGGTGAGTTTGAGACCCAGTTTCTTATCGAGAGCCGCTATGACTTTGGCTTCATCCGTTTCGCGATAATTGAAATCTGTTTTATAGATACGTTCGATCGCTTTTTTGTTGCCATGCTTTTTGAGATAGATGATCGCCTTTGCCAGCGGTACCGATGCAGGATGGAGCATTTTGATAGGAAGATGGTAGTAGTAGAGCGCGAAAGTATCGGGATACTTTTTGGCTATGCGAAAGAGTTTGGGAACCACTTGACGACAAAAAGGGCACAATGGATCGCTAAAGACCGCGATTTTGTGTACGGCGTTTTCGTGTCCAAAGAGCAGATGGTCTGCATCGTAGTAGCTATCTTGAAAATTGAGCACGACACTATGTTTGAGACTTTCGTTAGTTTTGATATTGATAAGATCGGGTGCCACATAGCGTCCGTTGACAAAAAGGATATCGCTTTGGGTGATGTTTTGCTCTTTGTTCTTGCGTTTGAGTCCCAGATGGAACTCGATAGCATATGCAGTCCACCCTTTTGGCTCTTCCAGGGGCACCTTATCCAAAATCTTAACCGAATAGACCGTCAATCCCGGATTGGAGCCGAGTCCTCGTTTGACGAACTTGACCACATCGGAATCTTTGGTTTTGTACTCTTTTGCTTGGAGTGGTGCTGCGAGCATCGTAAGTGCTGCCAAGGCGCTAATGCTCAATAATCTCAACGTCGATAACATCGTTATCCTCCATATCTTTCTTTGTTTTTCGAGATTGTAGCTTAAAAATCTTTCTGGCCAAAAATTTGGAAAAAACGCCAAACTGTAACAGGAGTCCTATAATATCTGTCAAAAATCCGGGGACAATGAGCAAAATCGCGCCCACGAGCGTGTAGAGATTCATGCTCTCGAACTCTTCGACGCTGATGCTGCCTTCCATGAGCGCCTGCATCGTGGCCATCATCTGGAAATGCATATTTTTTATAATCCACATCCCGTAGAGCGCCGTGGCGATTATTTCTATGAATGTCCCCACAGGCCCCAGGAGAGAGGCTATCTTGACACTGACGTAGGTTTCCAAAAAGAGATAGAGCAGAAAATAGAGCATGACGGCTTCTTTAACTGTGTTGCACGATAAACTCCACTGCCTCTTGGGGGCTCATCGGCTCTTTGTGTAGCGTTTTACGCTCCACGACCTCTACCTTGCCCTCTTTGAGACCTTTACCTACGATGATGGCGTAGGGATAGCCGATAAGCTCGAAATCCTTGATTTTAGGTCCGAAACGATCGGCTCTATCGTCGAGTACCACTTCGATACCTGCTTCTTGGAGCTTGGCATAGAGCTCTTCGCCTACGCGCAGCTGCTCTTCATCTTTGGTATTGGAGATAATGATATCCACCAAGTAAGGCGCTATCGCTTTGGGCCAGATGCAGCCGCGATCGTCGTGATTTTGCTCGATAGTCGCGGCCACGAGGCGGCTCACACCGATGCCATACGTCCCCATGACAAAAGGCTTGGCCTTGCCGTCTCTATCGAGAAACGTA
>JALVTF010000064.1 GCA_027024145.1 Campylobacterales bacterium | reverse complement strand
ATATTGGGCAGCGTCTGCTTGGCGAGCTCGCCCAAAGCTTCGGTATTGACGGGGACATTGCGGATATGCAGGATTTTCAGGTCGTTCTTGGTGCAGTACTCTTTAAAAACCTCGAGATTGCTCTCATTTTTGTAAAAGACCATCGCCACGGCATAGGTGGCAGGCAGGACGAAATCCTCTTTTTGGGAGAGTTTTTTGAAAAATTTGTGCGGCATGGAAAAGAGCAGACCACTCCCGTCGCCGCTCTTGCCGTCGGCTGCTATGGCGCCCCTGTGCATCATGCGTTCGAGCGCCTTGATGGCGTCGTCCACGTTTTTGTGGGATGGCTTGTTGTCGATACTTGCGAGAAGTCCGAAGCCACAGTTGTCTTTGAAGCTAGTGAGCATTTCCATTGAGACCCTTTCGCATAGGTTTAAACCTATTTTAATCTATCTTGTAGTATATAAGTGTATTATTTTATCCCAACGTTCATTAGAATCTACTTATAAAGCGCTTTTTATGCAAGGTTTCATCCTTCGTGTCACCAAAGTCAAAAACGAAGACCTCATCGTCAACGTCCTTACAACCAGACATCTCTTTACTCTCTATCGCTTCTACGGAGCACGCCACAGTACCATCAACTTAGGCTACAAGATAGATTTCGAGGTGGAGTACGAGCCCGGGTATTTGCCGAAACTGCGCCATGTGACGCATCTGGGCTTCGCGTGGCTGAGGGATTTGCAAAAGCATCTCATCTGGCAGCGGTTCATCACGCTTTTGTATGCACATCTGCGTGAATTCGAAGAGGTGGACGACTTCTACTTTAGTATGCTCGATCGCTTGGCCAAGAAGCTCACGCGCCAAGAACCCAGACGCGCCTGCATCGAAGAGTACGTGCGCTTGCTGGAGTTCGAAGGAAGGCTTCATACACACATGCAGTGCTTCTTGTGCGACAAAGAGGTACACGAACCTGCCTTGGCACGCGCATTTTTGCCGGCGCATGCCCACTGCATCGGTAAAGAGCCCTTTGCAAAGCAAAAGATCGACTATCTTTTTCGCTATAAAGATACACAGTTTTTGGATGATGGGGAGGTAGAGCGTCTGTGGCAGACGCTCCAGGAGGGATTTTAGTTCTCTTCGAAATCGTCTACGATAAAATCGGTTCCGGCCAACATCCTGCCGCCGAAATCCACTTTTTGCAGTAGATTGACCCCTTCGATGGGATCTTTTTTGACGACATAGAGCTGCGCGTAGATTTGCGTGGGATGGAGTAAAAACTCGCTGAGCTCTATACGCTGGTCTTTGTAAGCGATGTGTTCTGGCATGATGGTATCGCAAATGGTATCGAGATAGCCTTCGCGCATCACGTCGTACTGATCAAAGAGCAGCGAGCAGTCCACATAGCCCAGCTGCAGCTGCTGGGGTGCGTCGATATCCTCTTCGCTCTCGAACTCCCAGACACCTTCACCCTCTAAAGAGCGCACATAAAAGATCTCACCCTCTTCGGCTTCTTGAAGCGATGAGACCAACGAGAGGATATTTTCGTTTTTGAGCACCACGTCGTCGCTGTAGAGTTTTTTTTCGCCCACGCGTATCGCACACTCTTCGGGATCCACACCGTGGATCTCGGCAGGCGGCTCGTACGCATCAGCTTCGCCGCTCTCTATAAAATCGTTGACAAGTTCGAAGAGTTCGCGCACATCCTCTTGGGATTCGAGATCTATCGCATCGATATCAAGCCCTTCTATCTCAAGCCGAGAGACATTGTAGAATTTGACCACTTTCGCCGCACCTTTGATAGCGATTTCGGCCATGGCTTCTCCTATGTTTTTTTCATATTGTATAGAAATTCCAGTACTTTCGCAACATCCTCCACCAGCTCTTTGGGCACCTCTTCATACAGCTCCACGCTAAAGAGCTCTTCGGCGAGTTTGGCATCCTCTTTGATGGGAATATCGTGCTCGCGTGCCGTCTCGATGATTTTATAGGCCAGATACCCTTCTCCCTTGCCCACCACATGGATATCTTCGAAAAATCTCTTGATAGCGACGGCTTTTTTGCTCATGCGCGCACATCCTGCAGCGTCTCGCCCAAGAGATTTTTCGTCGCGATCGCATAATAGGGTGAAACGGAGATACAGACCGATTTGGCAAAAGCTGCGGCGAGTCTATGGCGTTCTTGGGCGATACTTTGGCGAAACGCTTCATCTTCGATGGCGAAGTAGATAGAGAGCGAGCGCTTCTTGTGAATGAGCGTGGCAGCCACGTAGCCGATGTCGCTAAAGCGCAAGGCGATACGGCAAAAATTACAGTGAGAGAACTTCTTAAAAGCGATGCTGTTCTCTTCGAGATTTTCCATCTGCAGAGGCAAAGAGACGCTATAGAGGCCAGCGATGAGAGATGCGAGCCAAAAGGTCTGCAAACCCTCTTGCATATCCATATACGTAGTGCCCAGTTCCTCTTTAAAAGATCTAAGCTCTCGCAAAAGCCTTTTGTAATCGAGCATCGCGGCTATCGTCTCTTTTTCGAAACCTTTGTGCTCTGCGGTTTGCAAAAAGAGCTCTTGGATCTTTTTGTGTTTGGCCACCTTTTGCATGGCTTTGGCCAGTTTGGCACCCCTATGGTCCAGCAGCTGCGCCAGCTCCCCGGGATCGATCTGCTTTTTGAGCTCCTTTTTGAGCTTTTCGTCATGGGAAGCGATTGCCAGAAGGGATGCGAGATCGAGATGGTGCAGCGATAGCGTGCCTTGAGAAGTCACACGAGCAGGCACGAGTTGTAGTATCGTCGCTCCTTCGGGGCTTTTTTGGGATGCCACCTGCAGCGTGACATGAGCCCCTTCGGGCAGTGCGATGTTGCTGCGCACCTGCAAGGTGTAGTGTCTGTAGCGTACGATACTCACGCCGTCGCTTTGATTGCGCAGCACATAGACCGAGAGTTTCTGTCCCGGGCGCAAAGTAAGATGCTGCTGCGCCGCATTTTTTTGCAGCGTGATGCGAAGCGTGTCGTTGATTGTCTCTATCATAAAGCGATTATCGGTCGCGTCTCTTAGACCTTTAATCTGGTCTTGTCAAAGAACGTATCGTCGTGGATATGGCGAAAGGAGGCGCGGATATATTTGACCACGTCGGGAAACCGTGATTCCAATTCACGCACGAACTCTTTCATATTTTCACGTACATAGGGCTCTTTGATATCGAAGCGCATCGCTGGGCACGCCTCGTCGCCGATGGCCATGAAGCCGTTGCGCTGCACAAAGCCTCGCGTTTGGGATTCGCGCACCTCGATGAGAGGGCGTATGACAAAGAGGCCCTTTTGGGTTTTGTAAATCGGCGGCATGGCGCGCATGGCGCCGTTGTAGAACATATTCATAAAAAAGCTCTCTATCGCATCATCGAGATGATGACCAAGGGCAAGCGTATTGAAACCGTGCTCGAGAGCGTATGTGTAGAGGGCACCGCGGCGCATGCGTGAAAAGAAACTGCAGTAGGATGAGTTTTTGCGGATTTTTTCTTTGGCGATATCGAAAATTTCCGTCTCGTACACATCGTACTCGATGCCGTATTCCTCGCAGTGTTTGCGCAAAAAGTCGTAGTTTTCTCCCATGCCGTAGCTGATGGTGACGGCTTTGAAAGAAAAATCGTAGGGAGCCACTTTTTGGATATATTTCAGCGCATGGATGAGTGTGAGGGAGTCCTTGCCGCCGCTGAGGCCCACCAAGATGCGATCACCCTCTTTGATGAGCTCAAACTCCGCGTTGGTACGTGCTACCTGCTTGGCGAGTTTTTTGGAAAGCACTGCCTCTTTCATGCGACGATACGATCGAGCATGGAGATGATAAAATCTGCGCTGATGCGCGAAGAGCTCTTCAAAAACGCATCGAAATCGAAACTCGCATCCATATCGGCCGCGTCACTGATGGAACGCAGCACAAAAAAGGGCACGTCATACGCATCGCACACCACAGCCACCGCCGCCCCTTCCATCTCCAGGGCATCCGCATCGAAAGTCTTGCGTATCCACTCTTTGCGTGCAGTATCTGCGATAAACTGATCACCCGTAGCGATTATCCCCTCTTTGAGGGCGATTCCTTTTTCCTTGGCCACCTCCTGGGCGATACGGCGCAAATTCGCATCACTCTCCACATAGACCTTGCCCTCGGGCACGTAGCCGTAAGGATGGCCAAAAGCGGTGATATCCAAATCATGCTGGCATAGCTTCGTCGCGGCTATGAGATCGCCGATTTTAAGCTCTTCGTTGATCGCCCCTGCCACGCCGCTAAAAAGCAGCTTTTCGCACTTGAAGTGCTCTATGAGCACGCTCGCAGTCAAAGAAGCGAAGACCTTGCCGATCTTGCTATAGGCTACGAAGATTTCATGCCCTTTGTAGCGTGCTTCGAAGTAGCGATTGCCTGCGATGGTGTGCAGACGAATGTTTTGCATATTTTGCAAGATGTGTACCAGCTCACTCTCTGGACTCAATGCCGGATCGAGACGCACGAGGATAGGCTCTATCTCCTCGACCATCGCTCCCATGATAGCTATGCGCATCTTACTCCTCCAGTGCCGCGAGGGCCGCTTCGAGACTCTTCATGTCGCTGACTGAGAGCGTGGGCTTTTTGGTGATACGGCGATTGAGCCCTTTGAGCACGCTCCCCTCACCAAACTCGATAAAGATATCCACATCCTCTTCGATATTTTTGATGGATTGCTTGTAGAGCACCGGCTTGATGAGCTGCTGCGCAAGGAGCTCCATCGCTTCGCCTTTCGTGCTATAGGGCTTGGCCGTGACGTTGGAGACCACGGGCATAGCGAAGCTCTCTTGGATGAAGCGTTCCAAAAATTCACGCAAAGGCGCGACCGCTTTTTGCATAAGCGGACAGTGGCTCGCCACACTCATATTCAAAAGCAGTGCTCTTTTGGCTCCAGCCTCTTTAAATACACTCTCCATCGCCTGCAGGTCGCTCTTTATACCGGCTACCACAAGCTGGCCGTCGCTGTTGTAGTTGGCAGGCCACACCTGTTTGCCCTCTACGCGTGCCTTGGAGCAGATATCTTCTACCACTTCGTCAGCAAGCCCCATCACCACCATCATACCACCGTGGGCACCTTCGGAGGCTTGCTGCATCAATTTGCCACGGTTGTGCACAAGCTCAACACCATCTATCGTATCGAGAGCCTTTGCAGCGCATAGTGCGCTCAATTCACCTAAAGAGTGTCCCAACGCGTAGCGGGCATCATAGCGTGCGCCCGCTTTATCGAAAAGCTCTTTGGCTATGAGGCTTACGAGCAAAATGGCAGGCTGTGTGAATGCGGTTTTTGCCAGGTCGTCGTTTTCTGTGAAGAGGAGTTTGGTATAGTCGATTTTGAGGCGTTCGCTCGCGGCTTCGACGAGCTCTTTAGCAAGAGGGTCGTTATCGTAAAAGTCTCGGCCCATGCCCACTTTTTGGCTTCCTTGGCCGGGAAAAAGCAGTGCCACTCTTTTCATTGTCGCTCCTAAAATGTTTGGAACATTGTAGCAAAGGAGAGACTAAAAGAAGTTTAAGCCCCCAAAAGGGAGCGAAGGATTAGTGGCAGCCGCAGCCTGAACCGCAACCGCAAGATTCGTTTGGATCGATCACCTGACCTGTTGCAAGCTCTTCGGGCGTCGCGTCGCGAACCTCTTTGACGTTGACGGTGAACATCAAATCTTTACCGGCAAGTGGGTGATTGAAATCAATCGTCACCTCTTTATCGTTGAATGATTGTACTGTCACTTGCACAGTCTCACCGTTTTCGCCCTGTCCGTAGAGTGTCATGCCTTCTTGGAGGTCGATGCCTTCGAACTGCTCTCTTGGAAGCGTTTGCGTAGCGCTTTCATCTCTTTGACCGTACGCTTCGTCCGCTTTGACGAGCACATCGGCACTTTCACCCGGATTCATCTGTGCGATCTGCTTTTCCAGCCCTGGGATAATCTGATTTTTGCCAGTGATGAAATAGAGCGGTTTCTGCCCTACGTTTGAGTCAATAACTTCGCCGGTTTTCGCATCTTTTACAGTATATTCGATGCCTACTACTTTATTCTCTTCGATTGCCATTGTATACCTTTATACTTAATTTGCAAAAAGATTGTAACAAAAAAACCTTGCAAAGGCTTTAACTTATTTTTTAACTCGTTTTTTTGCTATTGCTGCAGCTTTTGAATGTGGATAGAGACGTAAAAGTGTATGGTAAAACTTCTGTGCCTCTTCTTCTTTGCCCAATCTCTCTAAAGAGATGGCAGTATGGAGTAGTAATGTCGGCATAAAAGAGGATTTTGCATATAGTGTCGCGCTCTTTTTATAATGCACAACTGCACATGCATAATCATGCATATAGTAGCAACTCTCTCCTATATAAAAATGGCTCGTTGCTGGTTTGTACCTCTTTTGAATAGCTGCAGTAAAATACTCCTTTGCCTCTTTGAAATGGTGTTTTTTATACGCTGCGCGAGCTCGCAAAAATAGTTCTCTTCCACTTAACTGTTTACGCCCAATGAAAGCATAAATTTTTTCCAAAGCTTTTTTCAATTCCGCTCTGGAAACATACGTACTATTAATATGATCCACCATTGAGGTGAGCTCTTTGAGTATACGACGAATCTTTGCATAATTCTCTTTTTGGATTGCGATACTTGTATTGAGATCTTTTTGCAAAGTCGCAATAGTTTGTGACGATATACTCGTCTCGTTTTGCTCGCTTTGGCGCTCGTGCCGCATTTGATTGAGGCTCTGATCGATTCCTTCTACGAGACTCTCGATTCCTGAAATACGCTCTTTGAGATTTTGTACCTCGCTTTGAAGCGTATAGAGCCGGGTTTTGATCTGTTTGATATCTTTTTTGTTTTGGTAGATCGCACGCTCTTGGGGCGTGAGGCCGTAGGGATTGGGGGCGTTGAGATTGCCCGCCTCAAAAGCCGAAGGCTCTTGAGCCAAGGCCATGAGAGCGAGCGAGGCGAGGCTGAGGATACGCTTCACATTTATCCTTATGGTAAGAGTTCGAACTCGACACGTCTATTTTTGGCCCAACACGCTTTCGTGTGTTCCGTACAAACGGGATTGCTCTTACCGTAGCTTATGATGATGAGACGCTGAGGATCTACACCTCGTGCAACAAGAGCATCTTTGACACTCTTAGCACGTTTGAGCCCCAAAGCGTAGTTGTACTCATCCGTTCCCCATTCGTCACAGTTACCTTCGACTTTCACTTTAAATTCTTTTGCATCTTGCGCATTAAAAAGCTGTGCATCCCAATCTACGTTGGGCACTTGATCGGGACGGATGTTGTATTTGTCGAAATCGAAGTAGATCTTTTTACTCTTCGCTTCGATCTCTTTCATCTTTTGCATTTTCAGCTCTTGCTCGTTCATACCTTGATTGATGGTCTGCATACCGCTTCCCTCATTGACCTGTGTGGTTTGCTGAGTCGGTTGCTGCTGAGTAGGTGCTTGCACCTCCACTGTCTTCTTCGCACATCCGGTGAACACCAATGCTGCCGTTGCTACACTCAGGAGTATCTTTCTCATAGTCTTCCTTTCATTGAGATTGTTACCAATCAAGAGATTGGATTTTACCCACATGGAGTGGATAGATGTACGCCTTATTATAGCGTAATCGTATGATACCGAGGCCACTTTGTCGGCCAAACTCTTTGATATACATTATCGTCTCGCCGTCGATACCGAAGCGCGGGAAAATATTGACGCCGTTCGCCGTGAGGCGTCGGATATAATCGCTTTGCAAAGAAGCCAGGTAGAGATTGAAAGTATTGCGTCCAAAAGCATTGTTTGTTTCACGGCTTACATACACTACATAATCACCGTAAGCGCTACATGCACTATTGTTAGTGCCATGATAGATGACGCGCTGCACAGCACGCGATCCGATGCGTTTGCTAAAAATGGTGGGATAACCGAGTCTGTCGGAGACGAACACGATAGCGCGGTCGTTTTGGACGAAGTTACCGTTCACGTCGATGCCCGGATAGCTCGTGATACGCGTGAGTTTACCGGTTCGTAAATCGTATTGGTAGATATCTGGCTGCATATTGGGCGCCATGGTCAGCAGCAGCTTCGTGCCGTCTCTACTCACATCGGAGCAGACAAGCATCCCTGGACTCGAGATGATTTTCGTTCTCGTACCTTTGTAGATATCGACGCGATAGAGCGTGGGAGTGCCTGACATGTCGGTGTAGTAAAAGCTCGTCTGTTTCGCATCGGCCCATTTGGGGAAAAGATTGAGCCCGCCTGTGATGATGGTCTTTTGGTAGGTGAGCGTATAGTCGCTTACCACGATATCGGCATGTTTGGGACGCGTATATTTGCTAAAGACGACATAGCGTTTAAGAAAGCTCACATCCGGAAAGCCCAAGATATTGTTGGCATCGGTAATGATAGCATGGGCCAAGAAAGGATAGCGTGCCTTGTCGCTGATCGCATAAGCTTTCGTCAAGAGAGGTTTACCGCTTTTGAGATCCAAGAGAGTGATTTTTGCGTCCAACTCTCCTTTGTCATCGTAGTAGAGCATGTAGCGCAGCAAAAAGTTCGCCTCTTTGTATGCTGCATAGTTCACAGGCGCATCGAAAGGTGCCACGTGACGCGTCGTGTCCACATTGAAATGTGCCGTCACCTCCAGATCGCCTACCAGAAGTTTGAAAAATTTTGCATCGAGTCGGCTCTCCACACTGCTGGTGGCGTCTTCTAAGACGATTTTTGGCTGATCACCTACATCTTTGACGATCTCCAGTGTTAAGTCGAGTGCAAAGAGTGATATCACAAGGGAGAAAAAGAGGATAAGTTTTCTCATCATAACCCTTTTGAAATTTTTCTCAATTCTACCATAAAATGATTACTCTTTGGCTTCAAAGATGACCGTAATCGTCCTTTTTTGTGCCGGATGCGGAAACTCTTGCATCTGCATCGCCTGCAAGAACTGATCGAGCTCGTCGTTGAATATAGGGCTTTGAGAGTATTGCAAAACCTTATAGCTGAAGTTGCCGTAGCGATCTATCGTGATCCGCACTTTCGCACTATTGCCCGCACTCGCTTTGGAAGGGATCCAGTAGCTATACAAAATTTTATAGACCTTTTGGAGATAGGGGTCTTTTTTCCCCTCTACACTTTTGATGGCACTGCGTGATTTTGGTTCGAACTCCTTGAGTTTGAGTTTTTTGAGGAGTTCTTGTGCCTTGGGGCCTCCCTTGCCTTTGAACTTGCTGGGAGCATTACTGCGTTTTTGTTTATGTTTTTGCAATGTCTTGGTGTTGAGCTTGGCGAAAAGATTTTGCAGATCGCTGCTGCGGTGTTTTGCGGATTGCGATCCTGTTTGCTTCTTCTTGGGGGCTTGCGATTTTTCTATTTTTTTTACGGGGACTATCTTTTGCGTCTTTTGGGGAGTTTTGATAAAGACGTCGATCGCCTGACCTTTGATGGCGATCTTTTGGGGTGTTTGTGAAAAGTAGTGAGTCAATAGAAGCATCGCGATCAAGAGATAGAGCGCAAGTGACAAGAAAAAAGAGACTACGTTAAGGACGAATCTATCCATTGGTAATGAGTGACACCTTCGAAAATCCCGCTTCTTTGATGGTTTTGAGAATATACATCACATCCCCATAACTCAAAGCCTTGTCCGCACTGATATACACAGGGGTCGAACGGGAGATATTCCCGGCGTAGAGCACGAAACTATCAGCGAAGTTTTTGAACGAAAATTTCTGCTTGCCGATATAGATGATTTTTGCTTTCGTGACCTTGATATCGATACTCTTTTGTTTTTTGTATGTCTTTGTTTTCGAACCTTGAGGAAGATTGATATCCTCTTGATAGACAATAGCGGGGGTAGCTACCATGAGGATAGCCAGAAGTACGAGCATCACATCCACGAGGGGTGTGATGTTGAGTTCCGGTTTTTCATCCCAGTCAAACATCTATCGTCCAAGCATGAGATCGATTTGCATCTGTATCAAAGAGACCAAATCGTACGCTTTTCGTTTGAGAATCAAATGGTAGGTATAGGAAAAAATCGCTACGAAGATACCGGCTGCCGTAGCGATGAGAGCTTCGCCGATGGAAGCGGAAATGCTTGCGATGCTTGCCTTTGTGGAGCCCATGATGTAAAAGGTCTCGAGAATCGAGACGACGGTACCCAAAAGTCCGATAAAGGGCGATGTGGAAGCAGCGATAGAAAGAAAAGTCAATCCCTTGGTACTCTCTTTTGTGATTTTAAAGGTACAAAAATCCGCCATCTCCTTGGTATAGCGTCCGGCCAAGCACTTCGCGATGAAGGATTGCATAGGAGGCTTTTTATTGCCCATTTGCATGGTATCTAAAGAAAATCTTTCTCTGCGTATCTGCATGGAGAGGAGAAAAAAGCGATAGAAGAATATCCAGTTGACGATGATAAAATAGAGCGATAGCACGCCAAGGACGGCTATCGTGATGTAGTTGGCATGGTGAAGGTAGCTTTGCAAAAGATCAAGCTGCTTCATCAAATAAGCTTCGCCGCTTTTTCGATTCTCGCTTCCACTGCACCCAAAAGCTGTTTGGACTCGCCGGATTCTTCGAGGAGTTTTTTGGCCTCTTCGAGTTTCTTGGCGATTTCGCTCTCGCTCGCTCCTGCCAAAGGTACCGCACCTTCTACGAGGGCGACGGCTTTGTTTTCGTCCACCTTCACGTGTCCCCAGTTGATGACGATGGACTCTTTACTGCCATCGGCTTTTTCGATCTCGATCACACCGGGTTTGAGCAGCGAGAGGAGCGCGGCGTGTCTGGGAAGGACGCCGAATTCACCCTCTTCGCCCGGAAACGTTACGCTCTTGACGTCACCGTCGAATATCAGACCCTCTGGCGTAACGATTTCTAGTCTCAAAGTATCCATTTACTTCCTTTGCGAACGAAGCAGCGCTTCGCTTATTTCGCTTTCGCTTTGAGTTTTTCCGCTTTTTCCAAAGCCTCGTCGATATTACCCACCATATAGAATGCCGCTTCTGGCAAGTCGTCGTATTTACCCTCGAGCAGCCCTTTGAAACCTTCGATAGTCTCTTGGAGCGTTACGTAGCGGCCTGGGCTTCCCGTGAAGACTTCTGCCACGAAGAACGGTTGAGAGAGGAATCTCTCGATCTTACGTGCGCGCTCGACTGTAAGTTTGTCCTCTTCAGAAAGTTCGTCCATACCAAGAATCGCGATGATGTCTTGGAGATCTTTA
The DNA here is from genome assembly GCA_027024145.1 of Campylobacterales bacterium. Lineage (GTDB taxonomy): Bacteria > Campylobacterota > Campylobacteria > Campylobacterales > Nitratiruptoraceae > Nitratiruptor. Next base: position 16,089 of record JALVTF010000064.1, on the reverse strand, counting down.
TATTTTTGCAAAACAGCCTGAACACCGCGAGCCACTTCATAGTGCTCGTCACCTACGATGTTTCTATCGAGCATACGTGAAGTGGAATCGAGAGGATCCACTGCAGGATAGATACCCTTTTCAGCGATACGTCTGTTAAGAACCGTCGTCGCATCGAGGTGTGCAAACACTGATGCAGGCGCAGGGTCAGTCAAGTCATCCGCTGGAACATAGACCGCTTGGATAGACGTAATTGATCCCTTTTTCGTAGAGGTAATGCGCTCTTGGAGTCTTCCCATTTCGCTGGCGAGTGTCGGCTGGTAACCTACCGCAGATGGAATACGTCCCAAAAGTGCAGACATTTCAGAACCGGCTTGTGCGAAACGGAAAATGTTGTCGATGAACATCAGTACATCCAGCCCCATTTCGTCACGGAAGTATTCCGCCATTGTAAGACCTGTAAGTGCGATTCTGTTTCTCGCACCTGGAGGCTCGTTCATCTGACCGTAGCACAGGGCAACTTTGTCCAATACGTTGGACTCTTTCATCTCATGGTAGAGGTCGTTCCCTTCGCGAGTACGCTCACCTACACCGGCAAATACGGAGTAGCCGCTATGTTTATACGCCACGTTGTGGATGAGCTCCATGATAATAACTGTCTTACCGACACCTGCACCGCCGAAGAGACCCGTTTTACCACCTTTTTTATAAGGAGCCAAAAGGTCGACGACTTTGATACCTGTCTCGAAAATCTCCTCTTTGGTACTTTGCTCTTCGAATGCAGGGGCGCTTCTGTGGATGGACCAGTAGGTTTTCGCTTTGAGCGGTTCGCCCTCGTCAATAGTTTCACCGATGACATTGAAGATGCGTCCAAGAACCTCTTCACCCACAGGCACCTTGATAGGGCTACCGGTAGCTTCTACTTCCTGACCACGCACTATTCCGTCGGTCATATCCATCGCGATGGTGCGCACGCGATTGTCACCCAAATGCGCCGCGACTTCCAATACAAGTCGTTTCTTCTTGCCTTCTACCTCGATAGTAGTTTCGAGGGCTTCGTTGATGGCGGGAAGATACTCTTCGAAGTCCACGTCGATGACGGGACCCATAACCTGAACGATAGTTCCCTTCTTATTAGACATCTTCATGCTCCTTTTTATTTCATAGCTTCCATACCACTGATGATTTCGACAAGCTCAGTGGTGATAGATTCTTGACGTGCCTTGTTATATGAGATCGTAAGAGTACGAACCATCTCTTTCGCGTTGTTCGTGGCTGCGTCCATCGCTTGCATACGTGCACTGTGCTCGGCAGCAAGAGAATCGATGAGCGCATAGTACATATTGAATTCGATGTACTTGTTCAAGAGCGAATCGAGTACCTTCTCACTCTCGTCGGGTTCGAGCTCCATGACGGAGGGTACCTCTTTTTCAGAAAAACGGCTCGTGTCGATCGGCAAGAGATCGATCATTTTCATCTCTTGTGTGATCATGTTTTTGTATCCGTTATGGATGAGGATCACTTTATCCACTTTGCCGTCGAGGTAGTCGCTGAGACTCTTTTGGATGAACTCGGCAGCCGCTTTGTAATTGGGAGATGAGCTCAGCCCCACTACGGCATCTTCGAGTTTTCGGCCTTGGAAGTTGAAGTACTCGATCCCCTTTTTGCCGATGGCTCTGAGGCGTACCTTTGCTCCTTTTGCTTCATACTCTGCGATAAGCGCTTTGACGGTTTTGATAGTGTGGTAGTTGAAACCGCCACACAGACCTTTGTCCGCCGTAATGAAGATGATATCGACAACGCCCAAGGCTTCCGGCTCTTCAAAGTAGCGGCCCTTGATGCCCCCTACTTTGTATTTTTTGATGATCGTTGCGATTTCACTGAGCGTCGCGTTGATAGCGTCTTCGAAATCTTTGCTACGCTTGGCCACCTGTTCCGCGCGGCGCAGCTTGGCCGTTGAGACCAGCTTCATGGCGCGGGTGGTCTTTTGCGTATTCTTGACGCTACCGATTTTGCGTTTGATATCTTTGAGATTTGCCATTACTTATCCTTACTCGGCACTGAATGTCGCCTTGAACTCTTCGATAGCCTTGTTGAGAAGTTCTTTGATCTCATCGTCGAGCGCTTTTCTCTCACGAATCATCTCGAAAATCTGTGGATATTTCGCTTCGATGAAGCTGTAAAGCTCATATTCGAATTTGTTGATGGCTTTGACCGGGATATCGTCCAAGAAGCCATTCGCACCTGCATAGATGATAGTCACTTGCTTTTCTACAGGAAGCGGAGAGTATGGTGGCTGTTTGAGAATTTCTACCATTCTTTGACCACGTTCGAGCTGCTTGCGGCTCGCTTCATCCAAATCGCTCGCAAACTGTGCGAAAGCTTCGAGTTCGCGATACTGCGCCAAATCGAGGCGAAGCGTACCGGCTACCTGTTTCATCGCTTTGATCTGTGCGGCACCGCCGACGCGAGAAACGGAGATACCTACGTTGATCGCCGGTCGGATACCAGCGTTGAAAAGATCGGTTTCGAGGAAGATCTGGCCATCTGTGATAGAGATAACGTTTGTTGGGATATATGCTGATACGTCTCCTGCTTGCGTTTCGATGATAGGAAGAGCCGTAAGGCTGCCGGCACCGTGCTCGTCATTGAGTTTCGCGGCGCGTTCGAGCAAGCGAGAGTGAATATAGAAAACATCACCAGGATACGCTTCACGACCTGGTGGTCTGCGAAGAATCAAAGACATTTCACGATATGCCACTGCGTGTTTGCTCAAATCATCGTAAACAATGAGAGCGTGTTTGCCGTTATCACGGAAATATTCACCCATGGTACATCCGGTGTACGCTGCCAAGAATTGTAGTGCTGCAGGTTCGCTGGCGCCGGCATTGACGACGATGGAGTATTCCATAGCTCCGGACTCTTCGAGTTTGCGCACCACTTGCGCCACGGTGGATTGCTTTTGACCGATAGCTACATAGATACAGATAACGTCTTGGCCCTTTTGGTTGATGATGGTATCGATAGCGACAGTCGTTTTACCGGTTTGGCGGTCACCGATGATGAGCTCGCGCTGTCCGCGGCCGATAGGCACGAGTGCGTCGATCGCTTTGATACCAGTTTGGAGCGGCTCATGCACAGACTTGCGTGGCATGATACCGGGAGCTTTTTCTTCCACGTAGCGATATTCCGTAGCTTCGATAGGGCCTTTTCCGTCGATAGGCTCACCGATGGCGTTAACGACACGACCTACGAGCGCTTCACCCACAGGCACTGTGAGAAGGCGTCCGAGACGTTTGACGCTGCTTCCTTCACGTATTCCCTCACCTTTTCCAAGGACGACGACACCTACATTCGTCTCTTCGAGGTTGAGAGCCATACCTTTATCGCCGTTGTCAAATTCGAGCATCTCTCCGGCCATGACGTTGTTGAGGCCGTAGACTTTGGCCACACCGTCGGCAAAGGAGATGACTTTGCCCACCTCGTCCACATCGATTTTGACCTCAAAATCCTCGATACGCTCTTTTATGATAGAGCTAATTTCATCAGCTTGCAGTTTTTGTGCCACACTTACTCCTTTCTAGATTGCTTTGAGAATGTTTTCGATAAGCTGTTTTTTGATTTTGTTTTTGGAAAAGTCCACTTCCAAACCCACGGTATCCACTTCCACTTTGATACCGTCATACTTTTGGGGCTCTTGTACCAGGTGCACCACGCCACCTACGCGTTTTTGCAGTGCTTCGGCGATTTTTGCTAGTTCATCGTCACTCAGAGTGTACTCGCTAAAAACATGGCCCGTAAACTCCTTTTTCGCCATAGCGATGTGTGTCGCAAGCTCTTTGGCGATCGCAGGAATGATATAGAGTCTGTTTTTGGCTGCGAGAACCTTGATGAAATTTTGCAGTTTCGTATGCTCTTTGATAGGTTCGATGAGCAGTGAAACTTTTGCATCGGTCGCTACTTCGCTCGAAGCGAAAAACTCACGCACTTTCCAATCGCGCATAAGGTTCGCTATCGCATCGAAATAGTGCTGTGCACTTTCGAGCTCCTCAAGCGAGAGAACCTCTTGCAGTGCCTTGACGTAGCGTTTTGCTATCAACTCTTCCATTATGCTACCTTTTTGACGATAAGGTTGACAAAGTGCTCTTTATCCAGATCGATACTCTTATCTGCAAAGAGCTCTTCGAGCACCTCTTTGGTTATCTGGCGAATGCGCTTGCGTCGTTCCAGTTCCAGGTTTTCTTCAAAATTTTTCTCCAGTGCCGCAAGTTCTTGCTCACCCTGTGCAGCGATCTGCTCTTTGAGCAGTTCGATCTCTTTTTTTGTGGTTTCTACGATTTCTGTGGCAAGCTCTTTCGCTTTCGCAAGTTCCGCTTCGGCTTTTTGTTTCTCCTCTTTCGCTTGCTTGAGCTTTTGCTGTACCTCTTCGAGACTTGCAGCGATACCTGCAGAGCGATTCTTGAAGAAATTCTTCACAGGTTCGGCTACGAGGTAGTACAAAATAGCGGCGAAAATCAAGAAGTTGACGGTACGGGGAATAATATCGGTATGCTCAGCGCCACTCCCTGCAAATGCAAACGTGGTGGCGATAGCACTTAGTAGCGTTAGATGTCTCTTCACACCCTCTCCTTTAGAGTTGGTTAAACTTGGCTTTGAGGGCCTCTTTGAAAAGCGGCAGCTGTGAAATGAGCGCTGCTTTTACCTGCTCTTCCTCTTTTGCCAACGATTGCATAAACTCCGCCTCTTTTGCTTCGAGCTCACTCTTTTTGGCCTCGATTTTTTCGGCGACTTCGGCTTTTACGGCCTCGAGTGCTTCCTGCTTCATGCGTGCGGCTTCGCTTTTTGCCTGTGTGATGATATCTTGCGCCTCGGCAAGCAGCTTTTGTGACTCATCTTCGTTGCTCACCGCGTTTTCCAAATCGCGCTTGATACTCGCTTCCCTTTCGTCCATGTAGCGCACGAGAGGTTTGTAGAGTATGTTGTTGAGCAGCACGATGAGGGTCAAGAAGACGACAGCGGTCAATACAAGCAAACCCGGGCTTATATCTAACATACCACTCCCTTATAAAAATTTTCGAGATTTTAGCATAGGAAACTATATAAAAAGATTAAACGAAAAGATTCTTATGAAAAAATTTCAACAAGCTTATCCACTATCTCTTGTGAGTCGAGATCGACGACGAGCTTATTTTTCGATAGTTTGAAGGGAATTTCGCTACTTTTGAGACGCTCTTTGAGGCGATCGAGCTGCAAAGAGACATTTTTTTTCGTATCACTTTTCGTAACACTTTTTTTCTGCTTTCCGACGAGTTTCTCCGCTTCTCGCACACTCAGTTTCTGTCCCACAATAGAATCGACAAGAAGCCTTTGCTCTTTTGCGTCCAATCCCACGAGCACCTTCGCATGGCCTGCAGTGATCTTTTCCTCGTTGAGAGCCTTTTTGGCATAGTCGCTCAGCTGCAAAAGACGGAGTGTGTTGGTAATGTGTGCGCGGGATTTTTTGACGATATTGGCAAGCTCTTCATGGGTGATGCCGTACTCTTCGATGAGCTCTTTATAGCTGTAGGCGAGATCGAGGGGTTTGAGGTTTTCACGCTGAATATTTTCGATGAGTGCGAACTCACGGTAGCGACTCTTGTCGATCTTGGCCACGATCGCCTTGATCTTTTCCAGCCCCGCCATCTGGCTGGCACGCAGGCGTCGCTCACCGGCGATAAGCATGTAGCCGTCGATATCCTCGATGACGATAATCGGCTGCAAGAGGCCGTGCTCTTTGATCGACTCGGCCAGCTCGTGCAAAGACTCTTCATTAAAGGAGCGGCGTGGCTGATAGGGATTTTTACGAATCGAATCGATGGGCACTTCCACTATCTCGTTTTGAGGCACTTCTCGCTCATATGCTTCTGCCACTTCACCCAGAATCGCTCCAAGGCCGCGCCCCAAACTTTTTTTAGCCATGAGACCCCTCTAAGATCGATTTTGCCAATGAACGATACGCCAAAGCTCCCGTCGATTTCTTGTCGTATTCGATCACCGGCTTGCCGAAGCTCGGGCTCTCTGCCAGTTTGACGTTTCTGGGGATCACGATGAAAGCGGACTTCTCCTTGTCGCGAAAGAGCTTCTCGTCAAAATGGCGCGTCAAATCCGCCAAAACCTGCTTGGAGAGGTTGTTTTGCTTGCTAAACATTGTGGGTAAGAAGCCTTTGATCTTAAGAGCCGGATTGATGGTTTTGCGAATCAGTTTGATGGTATTGAGCAGCTGCGCAAGCCCTTCGAGAGCGAAAAATTCGCATTGGATAGGAATGATTACCGAATGTGCAGCACTGAGGGCATTGATGGTCATAGGTCCTAGTGCCGGCGGAGAATCGATAATGATATAGTCATATTCTTCTTGAATCTCGCTTATCGCATCTTTGAGCATCAGCTCCCGTTTTTTCGCATCGGCGTAGTACTCCTTTTCGATCCCTACAAGACCGATATTCGAAGGAGCGAGATAGAGGTTTTCCACTTCCGTTTTGAGGATGATATCCGAAAGCTTCTTCGAGCCTATCATAACATGATAGATATTAAATTCATAATCGTTTCTGCTATACCCCAGGCTCGTGGTGGCATTGGCTTGAGGGTCGGCATCGATGAGAAGAACGTTCTTGCCCTCTTTTGCGAGGGATGCAGCGAGATTGACTGCAGTCGTCGTCTTTCCCACTCCACCCTTTTGGTTGGCTATTGCTATTATTTCAGTCATCGCAGTGTATAAATCCTTTCACCCTCACATAGTATCGCACCATCTTCTGCAAGAGTGGCATCGCGTAAAGAGATTACTCTTTGTCCTACATGAGCGCTGAACTCTTTGCTCTTTTGAAATTCTATAACAAATTTTCTAAAAATTTCCTTCCATGTGATGCCTTTTTCCAAGTGTACGAAATAGTCCTTTAAAAGCTGCACATCTTCTACCTCGATATCGAGTTTTCCAAAGCCCTGCGGTGCATAGCGCGTATTGAGCCCGATTCCGCAAATATAAATATCTCTTATCTTATTCGTGATACAGCCACCGATTTTTCGCTTGCCCAGATAAAAATCGTTGGGCCACTTGATCCACACCTGTGAACCGTATGAAGCGAGCACCTCTTTGAGAAGGTATGCTACATAAATTGCGATCGAGGCTTGCGGCAAATCTGGTGGAAAATCTTTGTAGGCAAAGGAGAGAAAGAAATTCCCCCGCTCGCCCACCCAGCGGTTTTCCCTGCTGCCTACACCGGCGGTTTGATGATTGGTAAAATAGGCGACGGGGGCTTGGACGCGGCCCTCTTTGATATCGGCGATGAGGCGCTTTTGTGTCGAATCGATACTATCGAAGTAGATTATCTCCAACCTGCAACCTTTGACCATTGATGTAGCTTATCGCATCCATCTCTTTTTTCGATGGAGGCTGGAGGCGAAAAATACGAAGAGCCCCTCTTTTGCACCCTACCACGATGCTATCAGCGGCGATTTCGATGATGATGCCCGGCTCATGCGCTCCCTCCGTGCTCTCTATGGCGATTTTTTTGAGCTTGAGCCCGCTTGGAGTGAAGATGCCAGGCCAGAATATAAAGGCTCTATACTTATTATAAATCTTTCTCGCATCTTCAAAATGAATCTCTCCGTCGCTCTTTTTAATTTTTGTGCAGTAGCTCGCATCCACGTCGGCCTGGGGAATGGGGGCGATGCGAGGGAAGTCGCGTACAATTGCAGGCGTCAAATCTGCTGCGGCATCTGCAAGCTTGCCAAAAAGCGTGATAGCCGTGTCTTCTGGATCGATAGCACATACCCGCATCCCCAAAATATCGCCTGTATCGAGCCCCTCGTCCATCAGCATCGCAGTTACACCCGTGACGGTATCGCCGTTGAGCAGCGCTTGCTGGATAGGACTCGCACCTCTATAGGCCGGAAGCAGCGACGCGTGGAGATTGATACAAGGTGCGATGTCCAGCACCGCTTTTGGCAAAAGCATCCCGAATGCAGCCACCACGATACAATCGGGCCGATACGAAGCGATCTTTTCTACGGTTTTCGTATCTTTCAGGGTACTTGGCTGCAAGATATCGATAGTAAGACCCGCATCTTGGACGTAGCGTTTCGTATCGGGTGGCGTGAGGCGCTGCTTGCGTCCCACCGGTTTGTCCGGTTGCGTCACGAGGGCTACCACATCAAACTCTCGCACCAATCTCTCCAAAATCTTCGTAGCGTAATCGGGAGTCCCCATAAAGACGATTCTCATCGCGTTCCTTTGTAATCGAGCTCTCTTCCCAAGAGATTTTCTAGCACAATGGTAGCATAGCTTGCTTTAGGGAGCGTAAAACCTATCTCCATACCATTTTGTATCTGTTTTGCGTAGCAATCTTGAGGATAGATGAGTGTCGGGCGTCTGGCTCCTCGCACCGGCAAGCGCATATCGTAGCGGCGCTCTATCGCCCTTGCGGCTTTACTGGCTTTCGCCACGCCACGGCCAGGCAAAAGCCCCGTCACGACGCCATTTTCATATTTGTCTCCTGGCAGCTTCTTAAAAACACCTTCGCTCATCGCCACACGCTCAGCTAGCCACATATTAAAAAGATGACTCTGCCATACGCTATAGAGATAGCGCTGCCATCGACGATCCTTTGGGAAATACTCCCCTTCGACCAATGCTTTGGCCTGTCGCAAGGCATCGCTGCCAAAACGCTGGTAGCCAAAGTAGTTGGGCACACCCTCTTTGGCAAGAATCTCCAAAGCGTTTTGGAGTCGCTCAATAGAAACGACACCGCCTATCTTGATGACGAACCTATTGCCCTGCAGATCACCCAGCCGCAGCGGCTGCGCACTTTTATATGTAGCGAGAATCTCGATCTTTGGATGGCGCAATTTGTGCAGTTTGGTCCTATCGAGGCTAAAATACTGGATAGCCGTAGCGTTTTTGTCTTTGAGTCCCGCATAGCCCACACGCGCACCGAAGGATCGCTCCAAAATATCTGCAGCCTCCCAGGTGCTAAGCCCCACTTTGCGCACCTTGAGGATGGTGTAGCGCCCTTTGGGATGGGCTTGGAAATTTGGCAGCTCTTCGACGAAGAAACTATCAAAACTTTGGCGAAAAGAAAAAGAAAGAGAAAAAGCTCTTAAGTAGCGTCGCATGGTAAAAAGAGCGTACCGCCTCTCTGTTTGTTTTCGAGCAAAAAGCTCTTTGCAGCACTCAGGTCAAAGCCGCTGCCCAAAAACATCGGCTTTCCGTGGGAAGTGAGAAACTGTGCCGCTTTGAGTTTGGTAACGATCCCGCCCGTAGCGAAGGAGTACGTGGGATTGCACTCATCTTCTAAAAGCTCGGCTGGAATTTCATACACCTTTTCTAAAAGTTTCGCATCTTCATACTTTTTGGGATCTTTGTCATAGAGTCCATCGATATCGGTGAGGATCGCTAAAAGATCTGCATCGAAATAGTAGGCCACATGCGCCGAGAGCTGATCGTTGTCGCCAAAGACCAGCTCCTCCGTGGCCGTTACGTCATTTTCGTTGATGATGGGTATTACTCCGTTATGGAGTAGCACCTCGATAGCGTTGCGCGCATGGCGCGTGCGTTTGCGGCTATCAAAATCGTCAGCACTCAGAAGTACCTGCGCTACAGTGATGCCATGTTTTTCAAACTTCTTTTGGTAGCTGCGCATCAACACGGGCTGCCCGATAGCCGCAAGAGCTTGTTTATTGGGAAGCTGCGATTTATCGAGCTTGCACTTGGTATAGCCTGCAGCCACGGCGCCCGATGAGACCAAAATCACCTGCATCTTTGTATGGAGTGCGCTCAAAAACTCCACCAGATTCGCCATACGCTCTTTCGCTAAGCGATTGTTCTCGGTAAGCACAGCGCTGCCGACTTTAACGACCACTCTCTTCACGTCGTACCTTTTTGACTAAATCATACAGAGCAAATTTCAGCGGCTCGATATTTATCTTGGCCACTGCCGAGATACCGAAAACAAAATAGGGCAGCTTGCTATCGAATTCTTCGATATCTTGCACATAGTAGCGGTACCTTTCATCGAGACCGTAGCGATTGGCTCCACCTGGTGCTAGACCCAAATGAGCCAAGAAACTTTCTATTCTTTCGTTGGTTTCATCCTCGCTTAGAGCGTCCACTTTCGTCAGTGCTATGGCAAAATCGCGCTGCGCTAATTCCTCGCTAAAGTTTCTGAGCTCCTTTTTGAGTGTTTTATACTGCGCTACGGGATCACGGAAACTTGCGATATCGATCATAAAAAGCAGCGACTTGGTACGCTCTATATGTTTGAGAAACTGCAGCCCAAGCCCCTTGCCTTCACTGGCACCCCCGATGATGCCGGGGATATCGGCCATCACGAAACTCTCAAACTCGCTTACGCGCACGACTCCCAGTTTGGGCGTGATGGTGGTAAACTCGTAGTTAGCGATTTCTGGCTTGGCATTTGTGATCGTCGAAATCAGTGTCGATTTACCTACATTGGGAAATCCCACAAGACCCACGTCGGCGATGAGCTTGAGTTCGAGTCTGATGTGGCGCTCTTTGCCAGGTAACCCTGGCTGGGCGTAGGTAGGGCGCTGGTTGGACGCACTCTTGAAGTGCCAGTTGCCTTTGCCTCCCTTGCCGCCTTCCAAAAAGAGCACCTTCTGGCCATCTTCTACCAAGTCCAGTAGCAGCTCACCGCTCTCGGCATCGAATACCTGCGTGCCGGGAGGGACGATGAGGATGAGATCTTCGCCCTTTTTGCCATGTTTCTTGTGCCCTTCACCGGGGCGGCCGTTTTTGGCTTTGAGGACCTTTTTACCTTTGTAGTGTGCGAGAGTGTGGGTGTTTTTATCCACGAGGAAGTAGACATTACCGCCATCCCCACCATCCCCGCCGTCGGGACCGCCTTTGGGGACGAATTTTTCTCGACGAAAACTTACAGCTCCGGCACCGCCTTTGCCTGAATGGACTGCAAGTTCTACGCTATCTATAAACATCGTTATCCTTGATGGGATTAGTAATTGGGAATTGGGAATAGATGAAGGATAGGAACCGGAAGGTTTCCGAATTCCTAATTACTAAAAAGCGGGCAGATGCCCGAAGGGGTTACTCTGCCGGGTAGACAGAAACTTTTTGGCGTGTTTTGTCGTAGCGTTCGAACTTCACATACCCGTCGATGAGAGCGAAAATCGTGTGGTCTTTTCCCATGCCGACGTTGTTGCCAGGATGCACTTTCGTACCTCTTTGGCGGATGATGATGTTGCCAGCACGTACGAATTCGCCGCCGAACTTCTTCACACCTAATCTGCGTCCCGCACTGTCGCGGTTGTTCTGGGTACTCCCCTGACCTTTCTTGTGAGCCATTCCTTCTCCTTATGCGTTGATTGCAGTGATTTTGACGCGTGTAAAATCTCTTCTAAAACCGCGCTTGACTTTGGAGTCTTTTCTGCGGCGCTTTTTGAAAATGATCACTTTCTTGCCGCGCCCTTCGTTGATCACTTCGCCCTTGACCACAGCACCTTCTACAAAAGGCGTGCCGATTTTGAGCTCGCCGTCGTTCACTGCGAGGACTTCGGTAAATTCCACTTCGCTTTTGGGCTCGAGACCCATTTTATCAAAAAGAATGATATCGCCCTCTTTGACTTTGTATTGTTTACCGCCGTTTTTTATGATCGCATACATCCTTCTCATCCTTGCCTGTACTTTTTGGTTCGCAATAGTAGCAAATTTTAATTTAAGAGAAGTTTAAACTTTAGCTATAGCGTCAATTTCCACAAGCGCATTCTTTGGCAGCGTCTTCACGGCCACGGTACTACGCGCCGGTTTGTGCGCCCCAAAATACTCTTCGTAGATGGCGTTGACGGTAGCGAAATCACCCATATCCGCCAGATAAATCGTCGTTTTGACCACCTTATCCAGCGAACTGCCACCGGCTTCGAGGACGTTTTTGAGATTTTCCAGCACTTGTCGCGTCTGGGCTTCGATGCCTTGAGATAGCACATCTTCACTGCCGTTGGGTTGCAAAGCTATTTGCCCGGAAGTAAAGAGCATATCCCCCACCCGCACGGCCTGGGAGTAGGGACCGATCGCTTGCGGCGCATCTTTGGTAGCTACGAACTCCATTTTATTTCCTTTTAATATTTTTGGTCATATCATAGAAAAAAAAGGCTTTAAAATGGATAAAGAGGCCCTCAAAAAAAAGCTTTTCACCTACATCGATACCCTCAAAGACAAAGTGATCACTGTCAGACGCGATATCCATCAGCATCCCGAACTCTCTGGCCACGAAGTACGCACCAAATCACTGGTGAGAGGAATCCTCGAAATCGAAGGATTCAAAATCAAAGAGTTTGAAAGCCATAACGGCCTTGTGGCAGACCTGGTGGTGGATGAGAAGAAGCCTTTCGTGGCAATCCGCGCTGATATGGATGCGCTCCCTATCGAAGAGCGTACGGGCAAACCCTACGCCAGCGAAGTAAAGGGCGTGATGCACGCCTGCGGACACGATGCGCACACGGCTATAGCCGTGGGCACAGCACTCGCTATGGCACAGTTTCGCGATGAGCTGCCGGGCAATATCCGCTTCATCTTCCAGCCCGCCGAAGAGATCAACGAAGGGGGCAGCGAAGAGCTCATCCGCGATGGTGCCCTCGAAAACGTCAAGGCGATTTTCGGTCTGCACGTCTATCCCTACCTCTCCACCGGCCAAATAGGCTACAAATACGGCGTGATGATGGCCAGTGCAGACACATTCACCATCGAGATATTCGGTAAAAGCGCACACGGAGCCAGACCCCACGAAGGGGTGGATGCGATTCTTACGGCCGCTATGTGCGTCAACTCCCTCAACCACATCATCTCACGCCGCATCGATCCACTCCATCCTGCCGTCATTAGTCTTGGCACCATCGAAGGTGGCACCGCGCCCAACATCATCTGCGACCACGTCAAACTCACAGGCACCGTACGCACCGTCAACGAAGCCGTGCGCAAAAAGATTCCTCTGATGATGGAAGATAGCATCAAAGGGATTACGCATTCTATGGGTGCCAAATACAAATTCACCTATGAATATGGTCAGCCCGAGCTTATCAACGACGATACAATGGTAGATGTGTTGGTGCAAGAGGCTACGAAAATCTTGGGCAAAGAGAACGTGGTAGACCTCAAAGACCCCGTGATGGGAGGTGAAGATTTTAGTCGCTACTTACAGCTCGTGCGGGGAGCCTTTTTTCGTCTGGGTGTGTGCAATCCTAAAAAAGGCACCTGCATCTCCCAGCACAATCCCAAGTTCGACGTGGACGAAGATGCGCTGCCTATCGGAATGAAGGTGCTCAGCGCCGTGGCTATCGAGGTGATGGATGAAAAATAGAGCCTCGCTGCGCCTGCCAAACGACATAGAGTTTGCCAAACCGCTGCTTGCCTTTTTCGATGCGCTCTGCACTATCGTCGATTTTCCGGCCAAAGAGCGCGAAGAGCTCAAAGAGGCGCTCTTCGAGCTTTTCGAAAACGCCGTAGTGCACGCATACGGTGATGAAGAGGGCCAGATCGAAGTGCTCTTCGAGCTCTTTGATAACGGCATCAAAATCGACGTACACGACTGGGGCATGCCCATCGATCCTGCCATCATTAAGGCGGTGCCTATCGATTTGGCCCAGCGCGACAAGGGGCTCAATCGCGTCTATCGCCTCGTGGATGAGCTACGCTTTTTCAACCTCGGGCTCGATGGCAAGAAAATCAGCATCCTCAAGACCATCCCGATGCATCTGCGCCTGAAAGAGGATATCCCCTACTACAGCGATATCGGCGAAGATCTGGATGTTTCGGCCAAGGAGATGCTGCGTGATCGTCTGGTGGTGCGCACCTACAGAAGCGGCGATGAAGTATGGATACCCAAACTCATCTACAAAAACTACGGCTACACCTACTTCAAAGATACCTTCTACTATCCCGAAAAGATCGCCCAAAAGGAGCGAAACGGCGAGATTCTCTCGGTGGTGGCCGAGGTGGATAAAAAAATCGTGGGACACTTCGCTCTCGTGCGTGTGCCCGACTCCAACATCGCAGAAATCGGCATAGCCGTCGTGGACCCCGCTTTCAAGGGGATGGGGATAATGAAGGAGATGTTTAAGCTGCTTTTGCAAAAAGCCAGGGAACTTGGTCTCGACGCGCTCTTTGGCGAAGCGATCACCTTCCACCCCTACTCCCAGCGTGCCAATGCGCGTTTCGGTTTTGCCACCACGGCGCTGCTGCTTGGCGAAGTGCATCAGATGGTGCGCCTCAAGGGGCACAAATACCCCTTCCGCCAGCGTCGCGGCGCAGTGGCGCTGGAGTACAAAATCTTCAATAAACGCCACAAAACCATCATCCTGCCGGCACGCTACCAACAGATCGCCCAAAAAAGCTACGAGCTGTGTCAAGTGCCCTATACTCTAACAAAACGTGCCAAGCCCAACGACACCAATGAGCTCGCACTGGAGCACAATTCCACCTTCGCCATCAGTACTATCGTCATTGAACGAGCCAGCGAAAGTTTCGAAGAGGAGTTCAAGCGCTTCTTCGATCGCGCCGTCGCCAAACATCCCGATATGATCTATGCCGATATCAACATCGAAACCATCGGCCCCATAGAAAATGTGGTGCAAACTCTTCGTGCCTACGGCTTTTTCTATGCGGGGGTCGTCTTTTTACGCCGCAGAGGCTATGACTATCTGCGCTTGCAATTCGAGGCAAGCGAATATATAGAAGAGGAAAACATCGTCTGCTACAGCGACTACTGCAAAGAGCTCCATCGTTTCATCCTGGCAGACAAAGAGGAAGTTTATAACAATATTTAATCACAATATGCTACAATGGACAAAAACTTTGCAAAAGGATGATCTATGGATCAACTCGTTCATCTTCTCGATGGCATCAAACTCCCGTTTCATCTACCTCTTTTGATGCACCCGCCTCTCGTGCATTTCGCCATAGCACTGCCCATTATCGCACTGCTGCTCGAAATTTCCAATATCTTCATAAAACGTCGTTGCATCGGTGTCATCTCTTCACTCCTGCTCCTTTTGGCGGTATTCGTCTATCTGGGGGCTTTCTTTGCAGGCAAAAACGACGGATCACACGCTTTCGATCTGCTCAGTGATGCAGGCCAAGCCGAACTCAAAGAGCACAAACTCTTTGGCATCTACCTCGTCTACGGTATCGGTGTGGTTTTTATTCTCAAGCTCATCTTCGCATCTATCAACAAAACCTTGGCAAAAGCGATATTCGCTCTCATCTTGGCTATCTTCGTGGCACTCGCTCTCAAACAGGGCAAAGATGGTGGAGAACTGGTTTACAAATATGGTGCGAACGTAGCACCTGTGGCTGCAATGGATGATAAGATCATGAACCTCGAAGACAAAGTCGATACACTCCAAAGCGATCTGGATAGCTGTACAACTAAACTGCAAAAGGCTCAGAGTGCTGCTGCGCAAACGCCTGCATCCACACAAGAAGAAGCTCCGGCCACACAAGCTCCCGAACAAAACCAGACACAGACTCCAGTCACGCAGCCATCAAACGAACCCAAACCTACCCCAGAATCCAACAGCTCTGAGGCAACTTCGCAAAATGCCTCTTCAACACAACAGACAATCAAAGAAAAAGCGACTCAGGTTCTTGAGCAAATCAAACAAAACGTAGAAGGCAACGTCAGCGCTCAATGAGCGCTGGGCCTAAAAAGTGCGTAACACCTCTTTAAAGACTTCATAGAGCCCCACTACTTCGTCCTTGTGCGTGCGCTCGTTGGGAGCGTGGATCGTATCGTTTCGCACCCCAAACTCTATCGTCTTGACACCATGTTCGGCGAAGAACCTCGCATCGCTGGTGCCACCTGCAGTGGAGTGTTTGGGTGTGATGCCTGTCACTTTTTGGATGGCTGCATCGATGAGGCGCACCACTTTGCTTTTGGGGTCGGTGATGAAGGGCTTGGCGCTTTGGCTGAGCCTCAGGGTATAGTTCATTCCATCGAAGTAGCGGTGCACGAAACGCTCTATATCTTGCATCGTGGTTTTGGTGTTGTTGCGCACATTAAACATCATCTTGAGCTTACCGGGCGTGACGTTGGTCACCTCCATGCCGGC
>JALVTF010000063.1 GCA_027024145.1 Campylobacterales bacterium | reverse complement strand
TGTAGTTGAGCACCACGGGAGTTTTGCCGTTGGCCATGAGTGCAGCACTCACCTCATTGAAGAGCATACCGAATGCGCCGCCGGGTGAACTTCTATCGAGAGTCGCGACGGCTTTGACATTGCCCAGCGCCTCTGCTACTTCCTTGAACGGGAATGGTCTGAGGACCCTGAGACTCACCACACCTGCCTTGATGCCTTGTTCGCGCATCTGGTCGGCTGCCACACGTGCGGTCTCCACAGTGGTACCCAGTGCGAAAATCGCCACATCTGCATCGTCCATTTTATAGGTATAGACCAGATCGTACTCGCGTCCCGTCCGATCTTTGAACTCTGCAAACACCTCTTTGATGACGTTGAGGGAGTTCATCAGGTCGTTATGCTGGCGTGCTTTGTGCTCGAAGTGCCAGTCCTCTTCTGTCTGTACCCCATGCGTGACGGGATTTGCCACGTCAAGCATGGTGTTGACGGGTTTGTACTCACCCACAAACTCCGCTGCCTCTTCGTCTTGGAGCGGGCGGACATTTTGGGCTGTGTGGGAACAGATAAAACCGTCTTGATGCACCATTACCGGCAAACGCACACGCAGATCCTCTCCGATGCGAAATGCCATGAGTGTCAGGTCATAGGCTTCTTGGGGGTTGTAGCTACACAGGTTGATCCATCCCGCATCGCGTCCCAAGTACATATCGGCGTGGTCGCCGTTGACGTTGAGCGGTGCAGCCAGAGCGCGGTTGACGACCGTGAGCACGATAGGCAGGCGCATACCGCTCGCTTGGTAGAGGACTTCTACCATAAGTGCGAATCCTTGAGAGCTGGTGGCAGTCGCAGCGCGCACACCCGCAGCACTCGCCGCCACACAACCACTCATCGCGGAGTGTTCGGATTCGACCATGATAAACTCGCCGTCCACATAGCCATCGGCCAAAAATTTGGAGTAGTTTTGCACGATAGGAGTAGAAGGAGTGATAGGATAGGCCGCTACGATATCGATATTGGCCTGACGCAGCGCATGGGCGGCGGCCATATTCCCATCCCAAACCTCTACTTCGTTGAGTTCATACTTTTTCGCCATCTGTTATCCTTTTACTTCTTCTCTTTTGTAGGCCACTGTCCCAAAGCCTCTTGATTATCCATGTGTTCGGGGAACATCAAAAGCGATTTTGGATTGGTTGGACACACTTCCACACAGATACCGCACCCCTTGCAGTGTTCATAATCGACACCGATCATCTTTTTGTCGCGACTGATGATGGAGATATCGGGACAAAATACCCAGCAAAATTGACAGTCGATACAGAGATCTCGATTATAGACAGGTTTTTCGACGCGCCAGTCACCCACTTGCCATTCATGGGAGTTTGTAGGCGCATAGGGACGCTCGTCCGAAGGCACTTCCACCACATCCTCCACGGGCTCTGTAAACGAAAAGAGCGCCGCGCCTGGGATGAGCTCATCCCATCCGAGATTTTGTATTTCGTTGATATCTTTGACGTCTTTGAGGTCTTTGGCCATCGCTTTTCCTTTAGTGAACTTCGTTGTATGCGCGCTCGATCGCCGCCATATTCGCATCGATGATTTTTTGTGGGAACTTCGCAAGCACCTTTTTCATCGCTTCTTGGAAGTAGTCCAGATCAAACATGCCAGAAACTTTCATCAAAGCTCCCAACATAGGTGCATTGGGAATCGCACGCCCGATAGTATCGAGTGAGATCTGCATACAGTCTACCACATAGACCTCTTTGCCTTCGAGTTTGGGCTGCGATTTGATGAGCTCCTCTTTGGATAGGTGGGTCGTGATGATGTACTTAGTGTTCTCTTTTTCATTGGCCGTGATATCGGCTGTATAGGTCAGGCCCGGGTCGATGACCAGGACATAGTCTGGGCGCATGAATTTTTCGTGGTTGAGAATCGGTTGGTCGTCGACTCTGTTGTATGCTGTCATCGCGGCACCACGTTTGGCTGAGCCGTAGAACGCGAAAGCTTGCACATATTTACCGGTATTGGCCACCACGTCGGCCAACCCCTTCGCTCCGGTTACTGCACCTTGTCCGGCGCGGCTGTGCCATCGAATTTCTAACATAACTACTCCTATCGCTATTTTGTTACTAAATTGTAATCAACGCACTCTTAAATCACTATTAGATAGGCCTCAGAATTCTATAAAGAATCCACAATTGTGTCCTATTATTGTATAAATAAGATGAATAGACGCTGAACCATCAAGACTTGTAGCGATGTTTTATATACAGCACCGCTTCCAAAGCGTCCTTTTTGCTTCGTTTCGCGCACCGCTGCAGCTCTTTTGGCTTTTGGTATCCGCATGTTACGGCCACGCCCTCGATGGCCGCCGCGTGCGCAGCCTCCATATCTAAGCACGTATCGCCTATCATGTATGTGTGCTCTTTGTGGGCCTGCAGCTGATGCATCGCCTTGTAGATGGGTTCTGGATGGGGCTTGGGATGGATGACATCTTCACGCCCTACGAGGGCGCCAAAATAGTGCATCAGTCCCATATACTCCAAAAGCTCTTTTGAATACAGACCCGTTTTGGTGGTGACGACCCCGAGCTTGGCGAATGTGGCAGCTTCTACAACCGCTTCGCGCGCACCGGGTAAGAGTGTGGTCTTTTCACATGCGATACGGCGATAGTGCTCTTTGTAGGCTCGTACATATTTTTCGGGCTCTTTGATACCGAGATGGACAAACATGAAATCGAGAGGATGGCCTATGAGATGCAAAATCTCCTCACGTTTTGGCACTGCATCGCCAAACTTTGCAAAAGCATACGTAAAACTTTCTAAAATCGCTTCGGTAGAGTCTATAAGGGTGCCGTCGAGATCGAAGAGTATCGTGACGCGTTTCACGGCTTGATCCAATCGATTTCGTTGTACATGAGTCCCGCTATGGAAGGTTCGACGTTTTTGATCTGCCTATTCACAGCGGTGATGGAATCGGGAATGTACAAAAAGACGTAGGGAACGTCTTGCACGATGCGATCGAAAATTTTGCGATAGAGCTTTGCGAGTCTCTTTTGATCGATGGTCGATTCGGCCTCTTCGATGAGTCTGTCGACCTCGGGATTTTTATAGCTTACGAGATTGAAACCACCAATCTTGGCCGAATCACTATGCCAGAGAGGATAGGCATCAGGCGTAAGCCCCAATCCCCAGCCCAGGAGGATCGTATCGAATTTTCTGGGTGTGACGACGGTATTGAGAAACGCTTGCCACTCCATGGCGCGAATCGTGACGTGTACGCCTATTTTGGCCAGCTGATACTGGATGATCTGAGCAGCATACATGCGCAAGGAGTTATTGGAATTGGTAGCTATCTCAAATGAGAGCGGATGTTTCGCATCGTAGCCCGCTGCTGCTAAAAGTGCCTTCGCTCTTTGCAAGTTTGGTTTTGGGGCTTTGATGTTTGGATCGAAAGCGAAGGTTCCTGGCATAAAGGGCCCAGTGCAGACATGTCCATGGGAAAAAAACAGAATATCCACGAGCTCCTTGCGATCGATCGCGAGATTGATGGCCTGTCGGACTCTCGGGTCTTGGAATTTTTTGCGCCTAAGGTTAAATCCCAAATAGGTATAGCCGTGGCTCGGCTGCTCGATGATACGGTAGTGGCGGCGAAACTCGCTCCCTATTTGACGCTCGACTTGCAACGGTGTCAGACCTCCCACATCTAATTTGTGGGATCTGAGCATGAGAAACTGTGTGGAGGGATCGGGCAAGAAGTGATAGACGATCGTCTCGATGCGGGGTTTGTGCTCGAAATAGTGCGGATTTGCCGTAAGCTTGATGTCACTGAGAGCATCGAAACTTTTGAGCATATAGGGTCCCGTGCCTATGGGATGGCGATTGAAATCGCTCGTCATGATATCTTTTTCATGTTCCAAAATGTGCTTGGGCACGATCCCTATCATCCATGTCTGCAAGGCTTTGAAGTAGGGTTTTTTGTACGTTATCAGCACTGTATGGCTATCGAGCGCTTTGACATCCTGGACATAGCGGAAATCACTGGCATACGGGGTGACGATGTTTGGTGAGGTGATGAGATGGTAGGTAAAGACTACGTCCTCTGCGCTAAAAGGTTTGCCGTCATGCCAGGTGACATGGGTGCGTAAATGCACCAAAAGATGGCGTGCATCAGCAAAACGCCAATCCTTGGCCAAATCTCCTACAATACGGCCATTTTTGTCATATTTAAAAAGACCATTGAAAATCCAAGAAGCGATTTCGCCGCTGGCGCTGTCTGTGGCCAGCAGAGGATTGATGCGGCTGGGACTTGCGGAGATAGCGAGGTGGAGCGTACTTGCCAGGCTCAGTGTAATGATAAGGCTCACAGTGATGAGCCATCGCATGCTATCTCCTCAAACGTTAGTTATTGACAGGTTCGAAGCTGTTGCCCTCGTTCGCCCATGCATAGATGCCGCCTGCAAGGTGCATGGCGTTGGTGTATCCCATTTGACTCGCTAAGAAGTTGCCCACCGTCGATGTGCGACTGCCAGTGCGACAAACCAGCACAAAAGGTGTCTCTTTCGTAGGAACGATCTTGGAAAATGCGTTCATGAATTTATCAATATCGTAGTTACCATAGATATCGAAAAAAGTCAAAAGCTTTGATCCTGGGATGATACCCGTTTGCTGCCACTCCATAGGGGTACGAATATCGATGATTGCAACACCTTTGTTGCGAAGCTCTTTGAGTTCGCTTGGCGTAATGTCTCGAAGCATGGAAACCTTTCGCAAAGAAGTAGCGTAGTTCGGGCAAAAGCCCGAAGAAGAACATTAGCGTTTTGAAAATTGTGGAGAACGGCGAGCTTTGTGTTTTCCGTATTTCTTTCTTTCGACCACACGCGCGTCGCGAGTGAGGAGTCCATGTGGTTTGAGCACTTGTCTGAGGCTCTCGTCCATCGCACAGAGGGCTTTGGAAATGCCGTGCTTGAGTGCATCTGCTTGTGCGGAGTATCCGCCGCCAAGTGTTTTAGCTACGATATCGACACTCTCTTCCATTTTTGTGAGCGTCAAAGGAAGGCGTACGCGAAGTTTGAGGGCTTCGTGGCCTCCCAGCCACTCATCGAGGCTCATGCCGTTAACGATGATTTTGCCGCTACCTTTGCTCATCCAGACTTTGGCAACAGCTGTCTTTCTCTTTCCAGTTGCGTAGATTCTACTCATCTTAGTTTCCCTTTACTTGTGCTGTGTGAGGATGTTCGCTTCCAGGATAGACTTTGAGTTTTTTGAGCATTTGACGGCCCAGTTTCGTTTTTGGAAGCATACCGCGTGTAGCGAGTTTGAAAAGTTTCTCTGGATTTTTGTCACGCAGTTCGGCGAGTTTTTCACTCTTGACACCACCGAAGTAGCCTGTATGTCTGTGGTACTCTTTGTTCTCTTTGTTGCCGGTGACTTTGACTTTGGAAGCGTTGATGACGACAACATAGTCACCACAATCTACATGAGGTGTGTAGCTAGGTTTGTGTTTGCCGCGCAAAAGTGTAGCGATTTCAGTGATGAGACGACCGAAAGTTTTGCCTTCAGCGTCGATGAGGTGCCATGTGCGCTCTACCTCATTCGGTTTGACCATTTTTGTGAATTTCATCCTAACAACCCTTTACCAGATTTGATGAGAGAGATTGTACTCAGCTTTTCCTGATATTTAGCTTAATTTTAGCTATCTTTAAGCTTTTTTGAGCATTTCTCGGAGCGTCGACATCTTGTATTTGTCAAAGACCGTCAGTTTGTCTTTTTGGATTTTGAGTATCACGTCCCATCGGCCTTTGAGCGGCAGCTTCGCATGCACTTCATACACGCCGTCGTGAAATGTCGCCACTTTTTTGATATCGTGCTTCGTGGTATCGGGTCTCGTGAAAAGTACGATAACTTTGGCATCGTTGACGGGACTACCCTTTTTATCCGTTATCTTGAAGCGAAAGACGGCATCGGGATAGGTGAGTTTGCGCGAGAGGATCTGCAGATTGTACTTTTTGGCAAACTCTTTTTGCATCTTTTGCAGATCATAGATCTTCTCATCCACCTCTTGATAGGGCATCATAAACGAATTGTCCAGCTGCACGGGATTGTCGATGGCATTTTTGATCGTCCACACCCCCATAATTATCGCAAAAGTCACGAGGGCGATAATGAAATGAGGCCAGTAGTTTTTTTCTTTCATCGCTTGATGTATCTCCTGTAGATGAAGTTGAGAAAGATTAGTGCAAGTATAGAATAAAAAAGTATACGCAGCCAATAGTAGATATCTCTATTTACATTTCCAAGGGCTGATTTAAGTTTCACGCCCTTTGCTTCGGCCACCTCCTCGGCAATTTCGGAGTAGCCGTTGAGAATGGCGGCTTCGATGGCAGCTCGTGCGTTTTTAAAATGTGCGGTGAGCAGTGGGATGATACTACCCTTCCACGGAAACGGACTGAGAATGTCCTCTTTACGGATAAGGTTTTTCGCATCATCTGAGGCGATAATATCGACCTTTTTATTATGCACTGCAAGAGTGAGGAGAATATAGGGCTTGTGCAAAGAGACCGCTATCCTTTTCTCGAAAGGCAAGATTCTTTTGGTATCCATATGCTGTACAAGTGCCACATAGACACCGACACCGGTTTTTGCATAGAGCTCATTGCCTATCGCATTGATTTTATCGACAGTCTTTTTGGGCAGTAGAGCGTCGTCGTTTTTGATGATGAAGTTTTGCGATGCGATAGCGATGAATGGGAAGAGGATTAAAAGGGCGAAAGCCCTTTTAATATGGAGATACGCCATCAACCGACGTATGCGTGGAAAGGAGTCACTACTGCCCAGAGTGCGAGTGCTGCCATACCGAGGAGCATCCAAGCGATGATTGCTTCGAACTTATCTACCATAATGGCCCCCTTATTTTACGAATTTATATTTATGCTTCACATCGCCACCCACGGGGGTGCCATGGACGATGATATGTGTTTCGTTCGAAAGATCGGAACCAAATTTTTTGATACCAAGCGGATCTTTGATTTCATAACTTTGTTGTGCAGTTGCTACTTGTGTCTTGATCGCTGCAGTCGTCAAGAATGCCAAAATACCAAGTAGTAATGCAACTGCAATGAAATATCCAGTGAGGCCATGGAGTGCCCAAATGCTTCTATTTTCCATCTTACGCTCCTTCTTTCAGTGAGCGAATGTATGTCGCTACTGCTTTTTCTTGAACAGGAGTGAGTCTGCCTTTGAAAGAAGGCATGTGACCGATGATACCATGTTTTCCATGTTCGAGAACGTGTTTGATGATAGCGTCATCATACTCTCTGAGGTTTGGTGCCATACCATTTTGGCCGCGCCCATCCGGACCATGGCAGCTCGCACATGTGCTTTGGAAAAGTTGCGCACCTTTGTCGTTGCCTTTGAAACCATTTGCAACATATTCTGCAACAGCCTCAGCATCAGCTCCACTGAGAAGTCCCGGAGGCATCATACCCAGAGGATAGCCGAACTGTCCGTTGGGATTGCCGAGTGCACCGGAACCTTTTTGGATGACGCTGAGCACTTCGTTTTTGAGCAATCTGTGTGTCAGGTCTTGCGCTTTTCCTTCGATACCGGTCGCATCGATACCGTGACAAGGTGAACATTGTACGAGGAAGACACCTTCGCCCATACCTAAAAGATCTTCTTTGCTTGGATTTGCCCATTTGCTTTCGAATTTCGCATTGTAAGCCGCTACCTCTTCATTGTACTCACCGATTTGAGAGTATGCATTGAGTGGATAGCCCACGAGCCAGTACCATGCTCCCCAGATGATGGTACCCATGAACGCGAGAGACCAACCGATCGGAGAGTTGTTTTTGTATTCTCCGATGCCGTCCCATGTCTCTTCCTTGAGAACCCCTTCGCTCTTCCCTTCCTTGATCTGCTTGAAGTATTTGGCCGCAACACCGATGACGATGATCAAGATGGCGGCAGCACCAAGCAGAGCCAAACGGTTTACGTTATCGCTTAACCAGTTCATTTGGACTCCTTCTCATTTTCTTCTAACGGCTCTACGGGGGGAGATGTGAGCTCGTCGTCGAGCGCCATCTTCCCATATTTTTCATAGTTTCTCTTGCCTTTTTTCTCACTGCGATACAGGTGCATAATGTAGCCATAGAGCACAATGGTCAAGAATATGATCAAGACCAGATAGGCGGCTCCCTGTATCAGACGCGCATCCATCTTATTTCAATCTATTTAGATATGCGATGAGTGCTACGACTTCAGGGATTTTGCCCTGTTTGACCATATCGACGAGATCTTTACGTTTGGTCTCTTCTGCCACTTTGAGTGCATCTTGCAACGCTTGTTTTTTCGCTTGTTCGAAAGTTCCAAGAGGCACATCGACTTTGCCGTCGCCATCGATATCTTTATCATACGGTACGTTGAACACTTTTTTGACCGTCAAAGCCTCTGCGTACGCAGTTTCCAAGTCTGTAACGTTTTTATACAAATGGCGATATGCAGGCATAATCGATCCAGGCACGATGGCAGGAGGATCCCAGAAGTGGTTGGCATGCCAGTCGCTTGTACGATAGTTCCCTACCCTGTGAAGGTCTGGACCGGTACGTTTGGATCCCCAAAGGAACGGTCTATCGTATGCGTATTCACCGTTGAGTGAATACATACCGTAGCGGTCTGTTTCACTTTTAAATGGACGAATGAGCTGAGAGTGACATGCGTTACAGCTCTCTTTGATATAGACTTGGCGTCCGGCAAGTTGCAAAAGCGTATAGGGTTTTGCACCTGCCACAGGGCGTGACTGCTGGGCGAAATCGGGGACGATTTCGATGAGCCCAGCGAAAGCGATCACGATGAAAACACCGACTGCGAAGAAAAACGGATTGCGTTCTAACCAACTAAACATCTAGCCCTCCTTACGCTGCCATCGGTGAAGCGAATTGAGGCTCTTTCTCAATCGCTCTAGATGCAGTCATAGTTTTGAAGAAGTTGTATGCCCACATGAAAGTACCTGTCAGATAGAACAGACCACCGATCGCTCTGAGCGTATAGTATGGGTGCAGAACCGTAACGGTATCGATAAATGAGTATGCGAGGTTACCGTATTGGTCGACCGCTCTCCACATCATACCTTGTGTGATACCGGCGATCCACATGCTTGAGAAGTAGAGCACGATACCGGTAGTTTGGAGCCAGAATTGGATCTCGAGCAGTTTTCTGCTGTAGATTTCGCGTTTGAAAAATCTCGGAGCCATGTGCATGATGGCTGCAATGATCATGAAGCCCACCCATCCAAGTGTACCGTCATGGACGTGACCAGGAATCCAGTCAGTGAAGTGTGCAAGAGCGTTGACGGATTTGATTGATTGGATAGGACCTTCGAGAGTTGCGAGCATGTAGAATGTAGATGCAAGGACCATGAACTTGATAAGTGGGTTCTCTTTGAGCTGTCCCCATTCACCTTTCATGGTAAGGAGCATGTTGAGCGCACTACCCCAAGAAGGCAAGATGAGGATAACGCTGAAGATTGATCCCATCGTTTGCATCCAGTCAGGAACAGTTGAATAGATTAGGTGGTGACCACCAGCCCAAAGATAGACAAACATCAATCCCCAGAATGAGAGGAGTGAGAGTTTGTAAGAGTAGACAGGCTGACCAGACTCTTTTGGCAAGAAGTAGTAGATCATCGCGATGATAGGCACTGTGAAAACAAACGCAACGGCGTTGTGTCCGAACCACCATTGTACCATCGCGTCGTTGGTTCCGGCATACATACTTACTGAGTGCAATGGATCACCCATTCCTGTGATGAGGAATGTAGGTACTTCCATGTTGTTGAAAAGATAGAGCATCGCGACACCGAGGAATGTAGCGATGTAGTACCACATAGAGATGTAGAGAGTCTTTTCACGGCGGATACCGATGAGACCGAAAATGGAAATACCCCAAAGTACCCAGATGAGAACGACTACGATGTCGAATGGCCACTCAAACTGTGCATACTCTTTAGAAGTGGTATAGCGCAGCAAAAGTGAAACCACTGCGGCAAGCGTTCCGAGGAAGTAGAGCCAGAAGTGGAGTTTACCTACAAACATCAAGAATTTGCTCTCAGCCATAGAGACTTTGAGCACACGCTGGCCTACATAGTACCATGTAGCCCAGATACCACTGAGGGTAAATCCGTATGCGACGATGTTAGTGTGCAACGGTCGCAAGCGGCTAAAGAGGCTGTACTGTCCAGCCACGTAGTTGAGCTCAGGAAACGCCAATTCAAAGGCGATCCATACGCCAATCCCCATCCCCAATATACCGAACAAGATAGCCAGGTAGCTGAACCATCTTGCAACGGTATAGTCGTACTCGATTGCAGGATTTTGCATCTAATACCTCCTATAGAATTTGTCATGGACATGACATACCGTTACGGAGTTATTATATGCAAACTATCTTGTAATAAACCTTAAATAGCACAATAATTACGATTAGTTTTTAAATTTATATTGTATTAAGTTTTCTTATTCCTCAGTGCATTTTCATCTGCATCATGTGCATGTGGTGTTGCATCATTTGCGGATGCGTCATCATCATGTAGCCTTTGTAGCCTAAGTAGAGGCCATAGAGGACGATGATAACGGAAGCGATTTTTATCATCAAGAGGCGAAGGGAGCTACTTTTCAAAAATCCTGCGACCGTGCCAAGACCAAACATCACAGGCATGGTAGAAAGACCAAAGACCAGCATCACCACGGCTCCCCATAGCGGACTCGCGGTAGCTGCAGCAGATGCTGCGAAGAAGTAGACAAGCCCGCAGGGGATGAAACCATTAAGCATACCTAAAAGATAGAAACTGCCAAAGGAATCGGAGTGCATCAGATACGAAAAGGCTTTTTTGAAAAAGGGAAGCTTCGTGATGTTGACTTCGATTGAAGTGAGAAATTTGATATTTCCCGATAAGGAAACACCCATCAAAACCATAAAGATGCCTATGAGCAGAAACAGTATACCGTGGGTTTTGGGCGAGACCATAAAGACCGAGCCGAAAAGCCCGAAAATCGCCCCAAGTATCGCATAGGATGTGATGCGTCCGAAATTATATGCCAAATGCGCCGCACTCCCCCAGAGTTTTCCTTTTTGGGGATTGACCTTGGCCGTGGTGTAGGCTACCACGAATCCGCCGCACATCCCCACGCAATGCCCGAGACTTCCCAAAAACGCTACCGTAATGATGCTCAAAAAATCGATCGCGTGCATGAAGCTCCCTAAAAACGCACGTTACAACCGGCATAGATGTAGCGACCCGGCTCATAGACGAGTACGGGACTACGCCCACCTATGAGCGAGCGGCCGGCGTAGGTGTTGTTACGTGCGTATGCTTTGTCGAAAATGTTGTCGATACCAAACTGTACACTGATTGTATCATTAAGTTTCTTAGAGTATTGCAGGTTCGTCACGCCCCACCCGCCGATATGGCGCTCGCCATTGTCGCTGTCATAGTTTTTCCAGCCGGCACTTACGAGCTCTTCGAGGCCAAAATAGTTGCTGCCGTCATCGTAACTCAAAGCCAGTCGCCCATGCAGCGGTGCGATCTGTGCCATATCTTTGTCACGCTGGCCAGGGATCGGATCATCTTTTTTGCCACGCTGATAGGCCACGGAGCCCTCGAGCATCATAAAATCCCCAAGCGGCATCGCCGCACTCAGACTCCCCCCGTAGATATGGGCATCGATATTGGTCCAAGTGAGGTACTTCTTGTCCGGATCCGCGTTGCCTGCGCCCGTGCGGTAGGCATAGATGTAGTCGGCCACTTTGGAATAAAAGAGCTGCGTATGGAGTGTCACTTGCGCTATCTGGGTATCGTATCCCACATCGATCTCACGGTTTTTT
Organism: Campylobacterales bacterium; assembly: GCA_027024145.1. Lineage (GTDB taxonomy): Bacteria > Campylobacterota > Campylobacteria > Campylobacterales > Nitratiruptoraceae > Nitratiruptor. The sequence goes on along the minus strand of JALVTF010000063.1, from coordinate 16,037 downwards.
GCCTCTTTGAGATGGGGATTGCCTTTGCGGCTCCAGTTTCCCATCATAAAGCCGATGAAGTAGAGCTCCTGAGCATCGGGAATGCGCACGCCCTGCCCTACAGCCAGATAGAGGCTGTCTGTACTACTGAGATGATAGCGTGCCACGATGTTGGCACTCAGATCATCGTAGGTACGTTTATGCAAACCTTTATAGTAGTTTTGGATTGCGGCTATGTTTTTGATCGTAGGATCGTTGAAGCGGTGTGCCTTTACATCTGCGCTATCGTAGCGTGCACCCACATCGATGGTAAGTGCATCCCATTTTTTACTCGTTTCGATAAAGAGACCCTTTTGGTGCGTATCCACGTCGGGGATACGCACCTGTTTGGGTCTTTTTGTTGGTTCGGCGAGACAGATGCCATTCCAGTTACGCTTGCTCACTTCTACGCCGATGCGCCACGGCAGCCCGAAAGCTTCGAGGTCATTTTTGAGCTTCACGCCTTCCATAGTGCTTTTGACATGATGCGTGCGATACTGCATAGGATTTGTCGCTTGATTGCGAAATTTCGTGCCCATATCGTGCAGGACATGGGAGTAGTAGCCCTGGATTTGGAGCTTTTGGGAAAATCTTCCTATATTATGTATAGTGTAAAGGCCGTTAAAGATTTGCGTCTTATCGAGCTGCGCATCCATCTGAAAGGCTGGATAGAGAACGTTTGTGGCCTTATCAGCGTAGTAGCTGGCTTTGAGATTTTGCTCTGCGTCGACGTCGTAGCGCATCTTGAGACCGATGCTGTTGCGAGTATACGCATCGAGATTTTTGTAGCGCTCTTGGTAGGCGTTGGGATCGTTTTTGCCAAGCTGCTGCCAGTTTTGCTCTACGAGAGTGCGGCCGTGGCCGTCCTCATACTGATCGCTGTTTTCGCTATTTATAAAAAGTGCCATCTTGAGCTTCGCATCGCCTGCATGGAGACGGGCCCCAAACTTTTTGTACGAGAAACTTCCTACCATCGCTTCGAGCGATCCACCGAAACCTTCGCCTGGCTCTTTGGTCACTACATTGACCATGCCGCCCATGGAGCCGAAATTTTCCACATCAAAAGGACCCTCTTTGACTTCGAGACGTTTCACATCAGTGATAGAGAGATGCATGGCCGGAGGATCCATACGGTTGGGACATCCCCCATATATTTTGGCTCCATCGATCAAAAAGTTCACGTCATCGCGCTTGAAGCCGCGCAGGACTATGTCGTTGCCGATAGCTGTCGCGCGCACCATGTTGAGTTCGGGAATGAAACGGGCTAAAATCTCTGCAAGGTCTTGCTGGCGCGAAAATTTGAGTTCGTCGCTGTAGAGTGAGGTATTGGATGCAAAATCTTCGATGGTGACTTTTTGGATTTGGACCTCTTGAGCCAAAAGAAGTGTCGGTAGGAGAGCTAAAAAGCTACGACGCATGGATCCTCCTTGCCATAATTTGCAAGAAATTATGACAAGGAAGTGTTAAAGGAGTGTTAAGAGCGATTGCACTTGATGGTTTCGATGTTTTTGATAGACTCGAGGCGACCTAAAAGTTTGTCGAGCTCTTGGATATTCTTTTGGCACTCTTCTTGGAGCTTTTCCTTTTTCTCTTTGACTGCAGCTATCTGCTTTTCAAGATCATCGAGAGGAATCTTGCACTCTTTGGCCATCTCTTCCTCTTTTTGCAATACCCACTCTGTCATCTTTTTCAAAAACTCAAGCATTTTTGTTCCTTTCTTCTAAGATCAAATCGCGAAACTCTTTGAAAATATAGGCACTATCATGCGGTCCTGGACTGGCTTCGGGATGGTGCTGGACGCTAAAGACCGGCTCATTTTTGTAGCGCACCCCTTCGATGGTGCCGTCAAAGAGGTTTTTGTGGGTCACTTGGGCGATCTTTTCTATCGATTCTGGGACATTGTAGTTGTGGTTTTGGGCAGTAATCTCCACGCGTCCCGACGCTTCGTTGCGCACGGGATGGTTGCCGCCGTGGTGGCCGAATTTGAGTTTGAAAGTTTCAAAGCCATGCGCGATGCTCAGCAGCTGATGGCCCAGGCAGATGCCAAACATCGGGATTTTGGCATCAAGGAGCTTGCGGATCTTTTCATGTATATCCTTGAGGATCAACGGATCGCCGGGACCATTGGAGAGAAAGACACCGTCGCATCTGCCCTCTTTATAATCGGCGATGATGCTATCTGGATCGAAGGTATGAGGGAGGACTTCCACTTCCAGTTCGGCTTCTGCGAGGTTGTTGAGGATATTGCGCTTGACGCCAAAATCGAGGACGTAGATTTTGGCTTTGGGCGCGGGTGGCTCTTTGTAGCGAAAATTCTTGGCATCATAGGTAGCGCTGGTATGTTTGTAAGGCTCTTTGGTGGAGACCGCTTTGATGTAGTCGATCTCTTCGATGCGAGGCGCTGCAGAGAGGAGTTTGGCCAGCTCTTTAGGATCGCTGATTTCGGTAGAAGCGATCATCATACACGCCCCCTCATCGCGCACGGTTTTGGTCAAAAGACGCGTATCCATATCGCAAATCCCCATCACGTCATACTCTCTCAGCAGCGCATCCAGTGCCTTTTGGGCTCTGAAATTAGAGTAGCGCTTTTGGTAGCTGCGCACGATGATTCCCTTCGCCCAGGCCCCACGGCTTTCGAAATCCTCGTCATTGACGCCTACGTTACCGATTTCAGGCATCGTAAAGGTGACGAATTGCCCAGCATAGCTGGGATCGGTGACGATTTCTTGATAGCCGGTCATGGAGGTGTTGAAGACGATTTCACCCGTTTTGGTGCCCTCGGCGCCGAAGCTGCGTCCTTCCAAAAAGAGGCCGTGCTCGAGATAGATCCACACCTTTTTCATAGCAGCATCCCTCGTTTTTTGAGCTCATCTTCAAACATGCGCTGATAGACCAGTTCGAACTCTTCGGTGCCGGGGATGAGCTTCTTTTTGTAGTGGGAGATCTTTTCGAGCACGACATCTTCGATCTCGTCGTAACTTTTGATGTACTCTTCGATGGCGTTGAAGATGATATTTTTGACCTTGTTATCAGCGACGCTGTAGTTGATGAGATCCTCTTCATAGAGTTTGTGCAAAATTTTATGGGCAATGTCATTGTACTTCTCTTCATAATTGAGAATCACACCATATTCGGGTGCGAGACGTTTTTTAATGAGCCAAAAGAGTTGCTTGGAATCGGCCATAGTAAATTCGATCTCATCTTCGTTCTCTTCCATGAGCTCTTTGACACGCTCATCCAGTGCAGCCTCTTTTTTGAGCTCCTCCTCTAACACTTCGCGCGCCGCACGCACCACAGGCTCCAAGCCGGCGGTAAAATGCACCATGCCGCTATTGAGCAGATCGATAGCTATCTTATTGGCCACATAGGGGGCGTGTGGTAGACGAAGTCGCATATACTCTCCTTACTTTCTTACGATAGCATCTTCTCGATCGGGACTGGTGGAGACGAGGGTGATCTTGGTCTGCACGAGATCTTCTATGCCCTCGATATAGAGCTTAGCTTCTACGGGCAGATCCTCCCAGCTGCGCACACCTGCTACGCTCTCCCATCCGTCGAACTCCACATAGATTGGAGTTACGTTTTCCAGATCGCTTGGTACGTAATCGATGCGTTCACCCTCATACTCATAGGCACTGGCTACCTTGATCTTCTCAAAACCATCCAAAACATCTAACTTCATGATAGCCAACTCATCGCAACCATTGAGCCTACAAGCGTACTTGGCCGCCACGGCATCGAACCATCCACAGCGTCTGGGACGTCCCGTGGTGGTGCCAAATTCGTGGCCTTGTTGGCGCAGCTTCTCTCCGTCGGCTCCGAAATCTTCAGTCGGGAAAGGACCGTTTCCTACGCGCGTGCAGTAGGCCTTGGCGATGCCGATGATGCGGCCTATATCTTTGGGCGCAAGACCTAATCCCGTGCACGCCCCCGCTGCGATGGTGTTGGAGCTGGTCACGTAGGGGTAGGTGCCGTGATCGATATCGAGCATCGTGCCCTGGGCGCCTTCGAGCAAGATTTTGTGCTCACCGAGTGCGAGTAGCTCCCACAGATAGTTGGTAGCGTCGATCACATAGGGCATCAGGATATCGCGGTAGTACGCCAGCTCACTTTTGAGTTCCTCTTCGCTGGGTGTCTCGATGCCGAGAGCCTTGAAATAGGCCTCATTCATGGCGAAGTAGTCCATGATCTTAGCAGCGAGCTTGTCGATATCCTTGAGCTCTCCGACTCTGTGACCTTGGCGTGCTACCTTATCAGCATACGCCGGGCCTATACCGCGTCCCGTGGTACCGATGGCGTTCTTGCCGCGTAGGCGCTCTTTTGCCTTATCGATAGCTTCGTGGTATTTGAAAATCAGATGCGCCTTGTCACTAATAAGCAGCCGTCCATCAAGATCGTCAAACTGCTCCATCTCTTTGATGAGCGCTTCGGGACTCACCACTACACCATTGCCGATGATATTGGTGGCGTTGGGGTTGAGGATGCCCGAGGGGATGAGATGGAGCGCTAAGGTCTTGCCGTTTACGACGATGGTGTGGCCGGCATTGTGTCCACCTTGGTAGCGGCAGACCACATCGTACTCCTGGGCAAGAAGATCGACGATTTTTCCTTTCCCTTCATCACCCCACTGAATACCCACTATCAAATCTGCTGCCATACGTTACCTTTTTTCGATCATTGCGATAAGTTCATCCGTATAGAGCGCGAAACCACTCGCTTCCAATCCTTCCGCTTCGTAGTCGCCACCTGTGGCGAGAGTGACATTATTTTCGAAGAAGCGAAAGAAAAGGTCTTTGTAGTAGCGCATTTTGGCATAAAAGAGCGGCGCTATCAAGAGATTCTCATACTCGATCGCTTCTGCGAGTTCTTTGAGTTTAATAAGCTCTTTTTCTATCGCTTCGGGCACGATACCAAAAAGCTCCTCGATCTCTTGGGCTCTTTGGATGCTTAAAAGACGCTCCACCCATGAGGGCGTCTGTGCCAAAAGCGCATCCACATCGAGATTTTTAAATAGATCCAGCCCCAAACCGAACTCGCTCGCAAGGAGTGCCGGGATTTTGATGTTGGAAAGCTGCAGTTTGGGCGTGATGCCCAGTGCTTCGAAGATGCGCGCGATGATTTTGAGATTTTCGATGCTCTGCTTGCCTTCTAAGACCTCTGCACCTATTTGATAGTACTCGCTGGTAGGATAGCGAAAGACGGGCTGGATATAAAACCACTTCTTGTGCTCGGTGCTGCGTCCCAATCGCTTGGTCACCAGACGCACCACATCCACGGTGCTGTCTGCTCGCATCGTGAGTTTGCGATTCTTTTGGTCGCTGAGGCGAATCAGGTCGTTTTCGTTTTCTATGAAGCGATGCTGATGGTACGAAAAGTAGGGCGTGACGATCTCTTCGAACCCATTGGCATAGAGCTCTTGGCTGGCGATATGCTCTATGCGTCGTTTGAGTCTCGCTTCTTTGGCGAAGTAGAGCCGTGCACCCTTGGGAATTTCGTGTTCATAGACCATATCACGCCTCAAAGTAGATTTCATTGAAAATTTTGTTGGCTTTACCTGTATACTCGATACGTCCCAGATCCGCGAGGGCTTTTTCGATGGCATTGACCACCCATGCCGCTTCGTTTGGCTCTATGAGCCCCATATGGTTGATGCGAAAGAGTTTGCCCTTCAGATGCTCCTGGCCGCCGGCGACATTGACGCCATAACGGTTTTTGAGGAGCTTGCGAATCTCTTCGGCCTGGTCGTCTATGATAGCCGTCATGGCGTTTGCAGGCTTTTTGGGATAGATCTGCAAACCGATACCCTCTAACGCCAAGCGTGTAGCACTGGCACGGCGGTCTGTCTGGTCATAGAGCTCGTCTCGTCCCAGCTCTTTGAGAATGATCGTAAGGATCTCTCGCAGGCCGATGACGAGAGTCGTAGCCGCTGTATAGGCGGTGGTGCCTTCACGCTGCTTTTTGAGTTCGCTGGCGAGATTGAAGTAAAAGCCGCTTCCATTTCCGATCTTGCGTAAAGCGTGGGCACTGAGCCCTATCATCGCGAGACCCGGTGGCAGCATCAAAGCCTTTTGGCTGCCGGTAATGAGTGCGTCGATGTTGCTTACATCGATAGGCTCCACACCCACTGCCGTGATACCGTCTGCGACGACGGTGATATCGGGATTGATAGCTTTGATGGCGCTTGCGATCTCTTCGACAGGATGGCGAAGCCCGCCGCTACTCTCACAGATTTGGACAAAAAAGGCATCGATATCGGGATGCGCTTGGAGTGCCGTTTTGACATCCTCTACGCTTGCCGGCGTATCCCAATCGTAGCGCAGCTCTACCACCTCTTTGCCGAAGGCCTCGGCAATTTTGACGAAGCGCTCGCCAAACTTTCCGGCATTGACGACGAGGGCTTTTTGCTTGCACAGGTTCGTCACGCAGGCCTCCATGGCTCCCGTGCCGGTGGATGCGAGCATGACGGCATCTTCCATCCCAAAAAGCTCCAAAAGCAGCTCGCGTGTCTGCTTGAAAATTTTGGTAAATTCCGGAGTTCTGTGATGGATGGTGGGAGTAGCCATCGCTTGGCGCACACGTTCAGGTACTGGAGTGGGTCCTGGGGTAAAAAGGAGCATAGTTGTTTCCTTACCGTGATGAAGTTTGTACTTATTGTAGCAAAAGGGGGATTAAAAGAAGATTAGCATGCAAGGCAAAGAAGAGGCCTCTTTGCCTTACTTGATGGAGATTTTTTTGACGTTCTCTTTTTGCTCGATTTTTGGGATGGTGAGTTTGAGCACACCGTCTTCCACACTCGCCTCGATTTTGTCCGCATCGGCATCTGCAGGGAGTGTGAAGCTGCGCTCGAATTTACCGAAAAAGCTCTCGACGCGTTTATAGCCTTTGTCGTTTTCTTCCTTTTTGAACTTGCGCTCGCCGCTAACTGTGAGGATATTGTCTTTGACTTCGACGTTTATATCCTCTTTTTTCACACCTGGCAGGTCAACTTCTACATAGTAGGCTTTTTCGTCCTCTTTTTCGTTGACTGCAGGCATCCAAATATTTTCGGCCTTTGCGCTTGGGACCATTTTGTTTTCAAATTCGAGCATAGAAGAGATTTTTCTTTCGATATCACGCAGTTCTTTGAAGGGATCGATTACTACTGGAATCATCGCACACCTCCTTCTTCGTTTTTTGGTATTATATCATTTTAGTGCGATGATGTCAAGTATTTGATATAAATTGACTAAAATTTGTGAAAATTCGGCAATATTTTATACTACTCTTATAAGATTATTTATGCTTTTACTCCACAACTTCCCTTCCGATGGCTTTGTAGAGATCGTAGTAGTAGCGTACAAATGCCGCGGTCTGCGGGTCTTTTGGCATCCAATTTTTGCCCTCTTTATGGATGAAACGATCGAGAAACTCTTTGGAGTCGCGTTTGAGAAGATAGGTGCGCGCCAGCTCCGTATAAGTTTGCATGTACCACGACTTGAGGCGCGCATAGGCCGCCTCGCTGCTTCGCACCTGCAGCGAGCCATCGAATGTGAGCACACCGGTGGCAAAGAGCCCTACAAGATGCAAGAGTCCTTCTGTGTAGTAGGGCAGCACCTCATCCACCTCCATCCATCCGACGAGTGCGACGCTTCGCTGGATATGATCGAGCAAAAGCTCTTGCCAGTGACGATCGTTTTCAAACAAAAAGTATGCCACCAGCCCTCCCGTGGTGGCTTTGAATTCCTCAGCAAGCTTGAAAAGCCCGCTGGCGTTCATCACGGTTTCGGACTCCTCATCCATCCACAGAATATGGCCATATTCATGCCCTATAGTGGTGGCATCATAAATAGCGTGCCACGTGGCTTCATCTTCGAGGAGTGCTCGCATCCTATCAGCCAAGGAAGTGCCGAAGACCTCGTAGGTGATACGCATTTTCGGCTTTGCGCGTTGGGTTTGGAGGATCATGTCGGGATAGGCGAAGATCTTTTTGCCGAACTCTCTGCTCACCACCTCGTCGTTGGGCACCACCTGTGCGCTAAAAAGACCATTGAACTCGCTGCCGTAAAAAAGAAGCGGCCGCCCCACATAGAGCTGCACGCGCTGTAAGCTCTCAAGTGTTTGGCGATAGACGCTTGGCGCTTCGATACCGATATCGGCATAGAGCTTTTCAAACGCCAAAGTGATCTTTTTGGCGCGATCTCCTACCGGATAGTCGGGATCGGTGATGCGCACATCCCACTCCAGTGCCACGGCTTTGCGGAAGCGATCTTCGTAGTACTCGAGGGGATGACCTATCTGGATGGGCGTGCGTATCTGCATCCAGGCTCTATCCACATCGGCCCAGCGGGGCACGAGTCTATCTACATCCTCTTCCAAAAGGGCTGTTTTGATGCGCTCCAAATATGCTAACCATCCCTCCTTGTGGGCCTCTTCGAAGCGTGCGAGATCGGTGATGGCTTCTTCGATACGCCGCGCAACCTCTTGCACTTCCTCTTTGAAAGCTTTGGCATAGCTAAGCCGCTCGAAGCTTCCATCTTCGCGCATCCGCAGCACACTGTAGCAGCGATCGGCCACCTCATCGCCGTGCCCTTTATCCAAAAGCGCCTTTTCTTGGAGCATCGCAAAAATCTTCTCCTCATCTCCTTCAAACAGCTCCAAAAGATCGCGATTGATACCGTAAATGATCTGCGCCATCCAGCTGCTTTGCCAAGAACTGAAGGCCTCGCCGATCGTGTGGACGTGACGCAAAAGCGCTCTGTAAAAGGGTGAGAGGAGCCGCTCCTTTTCGATCCATTCGAGCATCCTCGCAAAGCGCGCCAGATAGAACTCGCTCACCCACACAAAGGCGCGTTCTTTGATAGCGATGCGCTCCTCTTCATCTTTGTCAGCGATCACTTGCAAGAGCATATCTTCACGCAGATTCACGATGCGATTGATAGCTGCAAGGAGAGTCTCTTTGGTTTTTTCCAATCCCACGAAATGCAAGAAATCTTCCAAAATCGCCTCATATTCACTAAGCGCGCCATCCACGATGCTGCGATAGCTTTTGAGGACATTGTAAAATTTTTGTAGCTCTTGCTGTTCGAATTTGAGATAGGCGTAGATTTTTTTGATATCTTCATACATCCAGGCGCTCCAAGACGATCTTTGCTAAACGCAAAGCCTTGGCACGGTGGGAGATGCGCTGCTTTATCTCTTCATCGAGCTCGCCCAGGGTCTCATTGTAGCCCTCTGGAATAAACATCGGGTCGTAGCCAAAACCCTTGTCGCCTCTGGCCTCGGCGATCACCTCTCCCCACATCCAGCCGTGCACCGTGTAGATCCCTTGGGGCGAAGCGATAGCGATGGCGGCAGTATAGTATGCGGGAGTACGCTCGATGCCGCGCTCTTTGAGGGTATCGATGAGTTTTTGCAAATTCTCTTTGTCGCTTGCTCCCTCACCTGCGTAGCGAGCGCTGTAGATACCGGGTTCTCCACCAAGTGCGGGCACACTGATACCGCTATCGTCGGCGATGACGACGGCGTCTGGGATCTTTTCGTAAATCGTTCGGGCCTTGATGATGGCGTTTTCTTTGAAACTCTTGCCATCTTCGACGATGTCTACCTCTCCTACCACATCGCTATAAGGAACGATCTCTCGCCCCAAAAGATCGCTGATTTCGCGAATCTTGCCCTTGTTTGAAGATGCCAATATAATCGCCATGAATGTGCCTTTTATTTACAAAATCGTCCTACAATAACTTCGTGAAATTCTATCATAAAGGATATGCGATGAAGGAAATCGCAAAGAAGGTGTTGCCTCTGAGTCTCATCGTGGCTCTGAGGTTTTTCGGTCTCTTTATCGTTTTGGCGGTACTGAGTCAATACGCCCTGCAGCTCAAAGGCGGTACAGCGTTTTTGGCCGGTGTGGCCGTGGGTGGATACGCTTTTACCCAAGCTCTCTTGCAAGTACCCTACGGGGTGCTCAGTGACAAGATCGGGCGTAAAAAGACGATCCTCATCGGTCTTTTGATCTTCGCCGCAGGCTCCGTGATATGTGCTGTGGCAGACAATATCTATGTCCTCTTGCTCGGTCGTTTCTTACAGGGTGCCGGAGCGATAGGCAGCGTGGTGACGGCCATGATCGCAGACTACGTGCGCGAAGATGAGCGCGCCCATGCCATGGCCGTGATGGGTATGGTCATCGCCATGAGCTTCGCAGCAGCCATGATCATTGGTCCCATCATCGGCGGTTTTTACAGCGTCAAGGCGCTCTTTTGGCTCACGGCCATTTTGGCTCTGCTCGCTCTTGGCATCCTCTTTACAGCCGTTCCCGAACCTCCCAAAATCGTCCACCACTACAGCGAGGAAGAAGCCAAGATCAAGCATGTCTTTAAAGACAAAGACCTGGTGCGCATGTACATCACCTTTTTGTTTCACTCGTCTACAATGGCGATCGCCTTTTTCCTCATTCCAATTCTCATGAAACAAAAATTCGGCATGGGGCCCGAACACTACTGGAAAGTCTACCTGCCTGCGGTTATTTTCGGTATCCTCGCTATGGGACCTGCTGCGGTTTTTGGCGAAAAATACCACAAAGGCAAAGAGGTCTTCATCGCTTCCATCCTCTTCATAGCCGCTGCATTCGCGCTCATGGGATTTAGCACCTCTTTTATCCTCTTTACTATCGGCGCGGTCTTCTTCTTTATCGGCTTTAACATGTTCGAGCCTCTTTTGCAAAGCTTCGTGAGCAAGTTTGCCAAAGTGCACCAAAAAGGCGCCGCGTTGGGCGTGGCCAATACCTTCGCATATATCGGCATTTTCTTAGGCGGTGCCATCGGCGGTCTTTTATATCAGTGGGGCAAAGAGAGCGCTGTAGCGATCTTCGTACTCGTAGTGTGTGTGGTCTGGATAGCGTGGATAGTGGGTATGCGCAATCCCGGTGTTCGTGCCAACCTCTTTTTAGATTTTGACAACTACGACAAGGAAAAACTCCCGGGCCTCAAAGTGATGGATGGTATTACCGATTTTTACGTCAATGAAACGGAAAAAATCATCGTCGTCAAGTACGACAAAGAGAAGCTCGAAGAAAAAACTATCAAGGATTTCTTGAAAAAAGAGTAGCCAGAGGGCTACTCTTTCGTAGTGCTACCCTCGACACTCGTATTGGTTTCGGAACCTTTATAGTACATCTCCACATCATCCGCAAGCTCCTGCTCACTAGCCAATCCCAGATGTGACATGACGTAGTTGCCATCACTATCGAAGATAAGCATAAAAGGAATCGAACCGTCCCAGCTCACAAGCTGCGCCATGTAGATGACGAAACTTTTGTTGTCGTTATTGGTCAGATAGTCCACCACGGGATAGTTGATACCGATCTTTTCGAAACGTTGCAGATCGTACATATCCAGAGGCTCTTGGACGTGCAGACCGATGATTTGGAGCTTATCGGCAAATCTCTTTTGGGTAGCGATCATACGGGGGATCATCATTTGGCACGGAGGACAGTTCTTGCCGAAAAAATCGAGGATAATCACTTTGTGTGGATACTCTTTGACCTTGATACCGCTATCGGTGACGGTGATGTGAATATCCTTGTTCTTGACGGTATGGAGCACGAACTGCTCATCCGCAAAGAGCGCGACCACCATAAGCATCGCAAACAAAATCTTTTTCATGCAAACTCCTTTTACCAATTCATAAGCCATACGAGAATCTTCTCGCCGGCTTCTTTGTTTCCTTCATCAGGGGCTGTAACGGCCAACGCCGTATTTTGCCCTAACATATTGGTCAGTATCGCACTGCTTCCGATGCGATTGCCCGCAAAATCGACGAAGAATGTGCCATCTTCGATGGTGACGTTACAGGGTGTAAACTCCGTTTTGCGGCTACGCTTGATAAAGGGTTCTTTGAGTGTGGCGTAGACCATTTTGGGAGTGTAGGTGCGCCCCTGCATACGATAGAGCACGGGCAAAGCATACAATAAAAAGGTAACCGTGGAGGAGTAGGCAAACCCGGGTAGAGCGATGATCGCTTTGTTGCCCTTTTTGGCCACCATCACATGTTGGCCCGGCTTGATGACTACACCTTTGAAGGCCACTTCGGCACCTATTGCATCGCGGATCACATCTTTAACAAAATCGTAATCTCCTACGCTCACGCCTCCAGTGGTGACGACCATATCGGCACTCTGGAGCGCTTGGTGCAACGCTTCGATGATGGAAGCTTTGTCATCTTTGATAGCGCCCATCTGCACGGGTTCGCCTCCGTGGCGCAGTGTGAGTGCTTCGAGGGTGTAGTTGTTGGAGCTATAGATCTGTGCCGGTGAGGTTTTGGGCTCGCCCACTTCGAGCACTTCGCTTCCTGTCGAAAGGATCGCCACCCGAGGCTTTTGGTACACCCACGCATAGGCGATGCCCAAACTCGCCATCACCCCTATCTCAGCAAAGCCAAGGGTCGCACCTTTTGGAATGAGCGTTTCACCCTTTTTGTAGTTTTCGCCCACAGGACGGACGCTAAAGCCTCGCGGCACCGGCTCTTGGATCTGAATTTCATCGCCTTGGACCTTCACGTTTTCTATAGGGATGAGTGTATCGGCTCCGGGCGGCATCAAAGAGCCCGTAAAGGTCTTGATGGCTTCTCCTGCTTGGAGACTACGGTGCACCTCACTGCCTGCCGGGGTAGCACTGACGATGCGCAGCCTCCCGCGATTTTGATCCTCAAAGCGTATGGCATAGCCGTCCATGGCAGAGGTAGGTGCCTCGGGGCTATTGGCCGAAGCAACGACGTCACGGGCCAAAACACGCCCCTCCAATGCACTGAGACAGAGCTTTTGCTCACCTACCGGTGCAAAGGTGAGCGAAGAGAGAATCTCCATCGATTCTTGGAAACTGATCATCATCCTTCCTTGTATAAATCTATGCTATTATACAATACAAACCTTGCGGGAGAAGCTGGGATGGAGAGATCTTGTAACGAACTTTTGCTACCCGAACACCTCAAAGCCGCACGACGTATGCGTAAAGAGAAAATCCTTGTAGATACAGAGCGCTCTTTGCTCGTGCTTTTCTTGCGCACGCCTGCATCCCTGTCCCAAATCGTCTCCGTGCTTGCCAATTTCGGCCTGAGCGTCAAGGAGCAAAGCTGGGCACAAAACAACGGTCGCTACATCTATACCCTCGTCACAGATATAGAGAAGATCCAAAGCAATCCTACCGTCTTCGAAGAGATCTTTTTGCAAGCGCTGCGAGGTCAGATCACGAGTAGATGCAAGCTCTATCGCCTGGCTTTGACGCAGAATATGGATTTAGAGAGCATCATTTTCTTGCGTGCGATGATCAAATATTTAGGACAGTTGCTCAAGGAGAAAAAAGAGGACACCGTCGTCAAGACATTTTTGCGCCATGAAAGACTGATCGCTCTCATCGCTCGCATCTTCATGCAAAAACGCCGTAATCTCAAAACACTCAAAACCCAGATCCAAGAGGAGTTTGCGAAGGTTTTGGACTACGAAGAGGACAGACTCTTGCAGATCTTCTACCAAGCTGTACTCCATATCCAAAAGACCAACTTTTTCAAAAAAAAAGAGGCACGTGCCTTCAAGTTCGACCTGGCCGGCTTCAAGGAACTTTTGCCAGATTTGGAGCCAAATATCGAGATGTTTGTCTATAGCAAGGATTTTTTGGGTGTGCACCTGCGTGCTTCCAAAATCGCGCGCGGAGGAATTCGCTGGAGCACGCGTGAGGACTTTCGCCAAGAGATCAAATCTTTGATGATCACACAAGAGCTCAAAAACGCCATCATCATCCCCTCAGGCGGCAAAGGGGGACTCTTTATAGAAAAAGCGGTGGACAAGGAGCAGTTTCGCACTTACTACTCCCTCTATATCGACGCTCTGCTCGATCTGGTGGACAAAAAACCAAAACCGGGCGGTGACTTCTACTTCGTCGTAGCGGCCGATCGCGGTACGGCCGACATGAGCGATACCGCAAATGCCATCGCCATCCAAAAGGGCTACTGGCTGGGCGATGCCTTCGCAAGCGGAGGCAGCAGTGGCTACAACCACAAAAAATTGGGCGTCACGGCCCACGGGGCTTGGATCAGTGCCGCACGCCACTTCATCGAGCGAGGCATCGACATCTTTCACGATCCCATCACGGTGGTGGGCACAGGCTCGATGCGCGGCGATGTATTCGGTAATGGCATGCTCATCAATCCAAACATCCGTCTCATAGGTGCCGTGAGCTCCCATGAGATATTTATCGACCCCGATCCCGATCCAGCAGTAGCCTATGCCGAGCGCAAAAGACTTTTTCAAGAGGGTTTGGGCTGGAGTGCCTATGATACGAGCAAGATCAGCCCAGGAGGCGGCGTCTTTTTGCGCAACCAAAAAACGATACGCCTCACACCCCAGATCAAGAAGGCCCTGGGCATCAAAAAGGATATCCTCAGCGGCGAAGAGTTGGCCAAGCGTGTGCTTACGGCGAAAGTGGATCTGCTCTACATCGGCGGCATCGGCACCTATGTCAAATCGAGCGAAGAGCTCAATATCCACATCGCCGACAAGCCCAACGAACCGGTGCGCGTGGACGCTTCGCAGCTGCGGTGCTACGCCGTGTGCGAAGGAGGGAATCTGGGCTTTACGCAATTAGGGCGTATCGAATATGCCAAAAACGGTGGCAAGATCAATCTCGATAGCATCGACAACTCCGCCGGTGTCAACACCAGCGACTATGAAGTCAATCTCAAAATCGTCCTCGCCCAGGCTATCCAGAACGGCTCGCTCCAAGCCAAGGAGCGCGACGCGATTTTGCACGCACGCACTCAGGAGGTGCTCCAAAAAGTTTTTACGACCAACTACCTCCAGCCACTGGCCATCACCCTCGATAGCATCCGTTCACGCACACACCTCGAGGAGTTCATCAAGGCGACGGATATTTTGGAGCGCGAAGTGGAGTTTTTCAATCGCATCGACTTTCACATCCCAAAAGCCAAAGAGTTCGCAACAGTTCTCGATAATACAGGAGCGTTAGTGCGCCCCGTTTTGGGTATTTTGCTCTCTTTTGCAAAGATATTTCTCAAAAATCTCCTCCTTCAATCCTCCTTGATCGACGAGCCCTTTTTCGAACACTATCTGTACAAGTATTTTCCCAAAGGGCTCTATCCCCTTTTCGAAAAAGAGGTGCTCGCACACCCTCTACGCCGCGAAATCGTCGCTACAATGTGCGCCAATATCATCATCGACAACGCAGGCGTCGCTTTTATTTGCGACTACGACAAGCTCGGCAAAGAGAAGTTTCTCATAAAAATCAAGGCCTATCTTGTGCTCTATACGCTTTTGGCCGTCAATAAAGTCAAAAGAGAGCTCTACGAAGAGGAAAAAAAGCTGGGCGAAAAGCTCCCTACGCTGCTTTTGTCCATCGAGGAGTCCTTGGGGTTTAGCGTGCGATGGCTCGTGCACAACTACCAAGAGTTCGATTTCGAGCCTTTTCATATCCTCAACTACAAACAAGAGATCGCCGCATTTTTGGAATATGACAAAAGCAGAAGCGATAGCTTCTTTCGCTACATCGATCTGCTCAAATTCATCATGCTTGCCATCTACATCACGGAGCTCAAAAACTATAAACTCCCTCAAATCCTCGCACTCATCGATACCATCATCAAACATTTTCGCATCGATACGCTCTTGCAAGCCATCAATGCGTATCAACCCAAAAGCGCAATGGAAAAAGAGATGGCCGAACAGCTCGTCACACTCGTGGAGTTTTTCGTAGCGACACTGACGAAGGATGTGGTGCTCTTTGCCAGGCATCAAGAGAGTCTACAAGAGGGATTTTTGCGCTATTTGGAAGAGAAGATGGTATCGGCGCAGGAGCTGAGTAAGGAGATAGAGACAAGAGGTCAGATACATGACCTTGCCACCCTCACACTTATCGTCCACAGACTCTTACTGGGGATTGTCTAAAAGCCCGCTCCCCTCGATTTTTTGGCTGCGATCACGCGCATAAATGCGCTGACCGCCTTTGAGATCATATTTCCATATCGGTGCGTTGGCT
>JALVTF010000062.1 GCA_027024145.1 Campylobacterales bacterium | reverse complement strand
CGCAGCGGCTTGCGAAGAGGCTCTTGCCGACACTCAAAAAGATACGTAGAATAGGTTTACAAACATCCGTATTCGATAAGATCTACGGCTTGCATGATTATAGCTGGTTTTTCATAGACTTCATCGAGCGCGGCTGGGTTAAGTACTATCCCGAAATCGCCTACGAGGCACAAGTGTTCGTGGATATTACCAGGAGCGAATTGAAAAAACACGGAGTGAGGATATGAGCGAAAAGATAGCGATAGACAATCTGATCTATGAGGATCAATACCGGCTGAAATTGGGGTTAAAATACTTTCTGCTATCAAAAGAGGCGCTGATAGCGATATCGGCGTGCTTTTTGCTCTTCGACTCTTTTACGTTGCGTTGGGGGATTATGATTATAGCGTTGCTTGCGATTGTATCTTAGCGAAGAGGTGTGAAAGGAGTAATAATGTATCAAATGATGCACCAATGCCCCAGATGTGGGGGAGAGTTGGAGTGTAAGAGCAGTATGGTGGTATGTAATGTGTGTGATTTTTATATACCTTACGAGATTCAAGGTTTTGGGAATGTAACGCCTAGGCAAGTAGATAAGTTGCTTGGCGGCTGTGGAATTGAAAACGGTGATCAAGCTACGTTGTGGCTCGATCTGGAGAGAGAGGACGACAAATATTACCAAATCCAAAAAAGGTGAAACGATGAAAAAGTATCTTGTAGCGAGTATCGCGGTAGCGGCGGCGCTCTTTTTTACCGGATGTGGATCGCAGAGTAGTTGCGGATGTCAAAACGGAGGCGTAACGAAACTCAATATCGAAGGCGCGGACGATCCCGAAAAAGCTTTGCAGCTTTTTTATCGCAATCTTCGCACGGGAGACCTGACCATAGCCAGAGCCTTGGCCGAGCAGGGGCAAAAGGCGCTCTATCTTCGCTGGGCTAACGCCTACTTGAAAGATATCGACAAACTTGCGCTTCGTACGAAGCTCTTTAAAAAGGACGGAAACGCGGCGTATGTCTTGATCTACTATACCGATGATCGCGAAAAAGAACCGTATCCTACCATCGTGGAGATGCTCTACGATCAGGGGGTATGGAAATTTAACAAACAGTTAGAATATTACAGAGGCAAAGAGAAGGATTTTTGATCATTCGTCATATTTGTGGGTGATGTATTAAGTCGATTAAGGTGGAATTTATGGAAGTTATGAAAATATCAAATATTGAGGGGCTAGAAATACTAGTAGTAGATAATTACAACGGGGATAACGAATGCGATATCGTGCAAGAGCACAATGCGGACGGAATACTCTATACAGACAGATTCGGAGCGTGGTATCTATGGACCAAAATGCATCAGCTCCCACACGTGATCAAAGCCAAAGGCATAGAAGAGACGAAAAAAGCGATTGAAGATGCAAAAAAAACGATACAACATTACAAACGTTTCGGCTGGGGATAATGCCCTCCAGCCCAATAAGATAAGAGTCCATAAACGATTCTTTAGCCTTAATCCTTTTTGGAGCTCGCCGGATATTTTAGAATTTACTCCCCGGCAACTTTTTCTCATAGCGCTACGTAATGCTTGCTCTTACATTACGGTTTTTGAGCTCGTTCAACTTATGGGGTTGCATCAAGTAGAAGAGCTCTATGAGCAAAAAAAAGAGTACTTTTCTACAAAATGTCGCAAATACATAAAGCAAGCGTTGAACATCCTACGCGAAGAAAAAGAACTTCGTCGCTACACACCAACGTTTCAATTATTACCTATGGGACATACTATGAAATTAGAAACTAAAAAAGTTCTAGACAAAATAAAAGATTTTATCTTTTTTCGCATGGATCAAGCGGTACTTGAAGGCGGTACGGCTCTATCGTTACATTTACGACATCGTTTAAGCGAGGATCTCGATTTTGTCTTTTACGATCAAGAAAAACTCCCAAGAGAGCAGATCGCACTATTTGCAAGGCGTTATGGCGCTCGATATGTACCTTGGGGCATCGAAAGAGAAATATTCGCAAATGAGGGCGGTGATATAGACGACTACCATCAGCGTTTTGTCATTGACGGAATTAAGGTTGAGTTTTCCGTTTTTAGTGGAAATATCTTAGAAAAAAAAGATCTCTTAACACATAGAGATATAGTACATATAAATGATATGCCTGTTGCCTCATTGGAGTCGCTTAAAAAAATGAAGTCTTTGCTTCTTATGGATCGAAACAAAATACGTGATCTGTATGATGTAGTTTACATGATACAAAACAGATTATTAAGCACCGGGGAAATGCTCGATATTATCAAAAGCTATAGAATAACCTATACCGATGATCATATTTTAATGTGGATAAACTCAAAAAAACAGTTAGAAGATGACGAAGGTCTCGATGGATTAATTACTCAAAATATAAGCTATGAGGAATTAAAAGAGTACATTGTCAATGAAATCAAAAAAGAAATGTTGGTAAATCATAAAAAAATTAAACGTAAATAGCTCTAATTTCGCCGTATTTCGATTTTTTTTCGAAATTCGAGAAAAGTACGAGTTAAATCGCTCTACGAGCCTCCTATGCACGATTTTGCTACCTATATCCTTATACTTGCATCTTTAGCCTTAATTTCTTTTTTGGAGTGCACAGGAAATTCTTGTTTTAGATTTTTAGAGAATCATTTATTTTATATTGTGTATGCTCAAAAGCGCGGTCGAAAGCCTCGATAAACTGCAGTGCGTCCACGGTGATGCCTCGCACCTTGATGGTGAGGTGCAGGTGCGGACCCGTGACGCGTCCGCTCTTGCCGCTGAGTGCTATAACGTCTCCTCTTTTGACCGTTTGACCGGGCTTTACTTCGAAACGGCTCAGATGGTAGTAGCAGCTATAAATTCCTCGTCCATGATCGATGATGACCGAGCCTCCCGCATAGTAGCGCTTTTTCGCTAAAACCACTTTTCCATCATTAATTGCGCGCACTGGCGTGCCCATCTTTGCACGAAAATCGGTGCCGCTATGGTAGCTGGCCAATTTTCCATTAAATATACGCGCCACACCGAAAGGATCGGTGATTTCACTATACAGAGGCAGTGCGAAAGGCTTGGTGATGAAGCTTTTTGGCGTAACATGGGCGTAAATCTTTTTTGCCTCTTTGTATTCAGCTGCAATGCGCTTTTGTACCCATTTGGGCGGATGGACCTTGGAGGGAGCCACGCGCAGGCGCTCTTTGGGGTAGCGCTTTCGCTTGATCTCCAGGCGCACAGGCTTGCCGTCGATGCGCAGCCATCTGGTGGCGGGTTTGACATCGTAGGGGATGGGGATTATGAGCAGATGTCCCACGGTGGTATGGGTCATGAAGGTTTTGTAGCTTTTGTGAAAAGGGATAATGAAGGCTTGACCGTTATAAATGGTAGCGGCCAGGAGCGGCCAGGCCGCCAAAAGAAGGAGAAGTTTTCTCATAGCTTGATGATTCCCATGAGGTTGAGCATCATGAAGATGAGTGCCAGTGGCGCGATGTAGCGGATAGAAAAGAGCCAGATGTCATAGAGCTTGCCGCGCAGCTCGTTGGGTGTGTTGAGATGTGCACGCACTTCCGTTTTGGGGAGCACGTAGCCCACGAAGATAGCGATGAGGAAGCCACCCAGAGGCAAGAGGAGCGAGTCTGTGGTGGCTTCGAGCAGGTCAAAGAGCGGTTTGCCAAAGAAGCTAAAAGCCTCACCCCATGCTTTGGAATAGGAAAGTATCGCTCCGATGCCCACTACCCAGTAGACGAGGCTGACGACTATCACGGCTTTGGTGCGGCTCATATCGTATCGGTCGATGAGGTACTGCACCACGGGTTCGACGAGACTGATGGCGGAGGTTATACCGGCAAAGGCGAGGGCGATGAAGAACAAAAATGCGAAAAAGACTCCGAGTGTGCCGAAGTTATGGAGAATCGTGGGCAAGGAGATAAAGACGAGCCCCGGTCCTTGTCCGGGTTTGGCACCATATTGGAATAAAAAGCTAAAAATGACGAGTCCTGCCACGAGAGCGATGAGCGTATCCATAAAAGTAACTATGAAGGCGGTTTTGGTGATGCTGGTGTTTTTGGGCAGCGAAGCTGCATAGGTCATGATCGCTCCCATACCCAAAGAGAGCGTAAAAAAGGAGTGCCCCACGGCACGGATGAACGCTTCGGAGCTGAGTTTGTCCCATTTGGGTTCGAACATAAAGGCGAAGGCTTTGCCAAAACCATCGAGCGTAAAGGCATAGGCGAGCAATCCAAAGAGGATGACGATGAGGGCCGGCATCAAGATGAGGTTGATCTTTTCGATACCTCCTTTGATGCCGCGATAGACGATATAGCCCACAACGACAGCACTGAGAGAGTGGAAAAAGACCTGTATGAAAACTTGATTGCCCACCAGGTCACTGAATGTCGCTTTGGCTGCGTCCGTCGTGGTGGGAAGTCCCGCGAAGATGTGGACGAGATAGTAGAAAATCCAGCCTATGACTACGGAGTAGAAGGTCATGATGATGACGCCGTTGACGGCCATGAATCCTGCGTACTTCCACCACTTTTTCTGAGGTGGGGCCAGTTTTTCGAAGGAGCTGACGGTGTCGGCACGGCCCAGTGCACCAATGAGCATCTCTGCTATCATGACCGAAAACCCGATAAATGCGATAGTCACCAGATAGACCAGCACAAAGGCACCGCCGCCATAGACGCCGGTCATGTAGGGAAATTTCCAGATATTTCCCAGTCCTACGGCACTCCCGGCGGCAGCCATCACGAAGCCGATTTTGCTAAATCTTTGTACCTTCAATGCCCATTCCTTCGTTTTTAGCGTAATTATAGCAATTCTTGACAAAAAAAGTAATTTGCACTATAATTTCACTCCGTCATCGGGGCGTAGCGCAGTCTGGTTAGCGCACCTGGTTTGGGACCAGGGGGTCGGGGGTTCGAATCCCTCCGCCCCGACCATGTGTTATCCATGTACATTGTAGACACTCTATGGTGGGTGTAGCTCAGGTGGTTAGAGCACCAGATTGTGGCTCTGGGGGTCGCCGGTTCGAGTCCGGTCATCCACCCCATTCTCTTTCGAGCCCTGATTTTCGATAGGTAAAAGTATACGATTTGTTGCTTTAGCCTATGGGCCGAATGTGCGCCCGTAGCTCAATTGGATAGAGCAACGGACTTCGGATCCGTAGGTTAGAGGTTCGACTCCTCTCGGGCGTGCCAACCAACCTCTTACAACACTATGCGCTCGTAGCTCAACCGGATAGAGCAACGGCCTTCTAAGCCGTAGGTTCCAGGTTCGAGTCCTGGCGGGCGTACCACTTATGCGGACGTGGTGGAACTGGCAGACACGCCAGACTTAGGATCTGGTGCCGCAAGGCGTGGAGGTTCGACTCCTCTCGTCCGCACCATCTCCAGCTACCGAAAAATAGAACTTCTTAGCGTTTAAGGTTTCGATGGGTGTCGTCTTGGGTGTCGTCCTTTGGTCGACAAATTTCAAACATCCATCACGATTTTTTATATTTGAATTTGTGCTATACTTGTCAATGCAAAGTAATCATAATCAATTGTAAGCAATTTTCCTGAAACTATATAGTTACCTACAAAACATAAGAATAAGACCCAAATAACGCGAAAAATCACCAAAACTTAAAACCGACGATTAGAAATGAGGCATTTTAAGCTTTCTAACCTTAAATCTGCCGATGAGGGTCGAAAAGAATGGAAAATAAGCGCAAAAAAGTATTGAAAACTTTGCTTTTCAAAACTCTTGATTTTTCAAACCTTAAAAGCAGTGGAGAGTAGTGGAGTTTAGAGTGTTCATTCAGGAAGCACAGACTCTATGGCAGCCAGGACAAAGGCTACAAGAGGCATAATGCCGATGCCAAAGAAGAGGCTACCTATCAGGCACTCTTCAAAATCAAATGTCTGTGGGAAAGTATATAAAAAGATAAGAGCGGCGCTAAAAAGATAACCGTAAAAAGCGTTATCCATAATAGTGTTTAAAAGCTTTTTCATAGCACTATTGTAGCAAAAGAGTGGATGTGTAAGAATAGTATTAGCGTGGGTCCTTAAAAAATGCAAATCGCTGCGGTGCTCGCGAACCCCAGTTTTTGCACACACAAAGTGATGTAACCCTGGTTGACAATGCTGCTGTCAACTTATTGGTCGAAAGTTCTACGATATGGTGGTTCAATGGCATAGGTGCGGGATAAATTTGATGCGTATGGAGTTGACAAACGGAAAGATTGGCTTTTAATCTTCTTTGTCTTTGTGCATGTAATACAGTGCGTGCTCTGGTAAGAGCATTTCATAGATCCCAGCAACGATGAAGAGGAAATACCAAATCGATATGATCCAATGTCCATCTGCGATAAAGATCAAAAAGCCTACCACGCCTATAAGGAATACAAGAAAACCGTAGCGTCTCATAGAGCGGGCATCTTTTGGCTTGTGCCGCTCATTCCAGGCGATAATGGGGTCTATAATTTTTTTGGAGATATGTTTAATGCGATGCCATGCGCATATAACTGCGCTTTGTAAAATTTTGAACGCTTTAGGGAAGATCCCGCGCTCATGTGCAAAAACTGCTATCCAAATAAAAGAAGCTGTAGAGACAATCACTGCTATGATATGCCATCGATGCGCTACGATCCACTGCCAAAGGGCTGTTATCGTCTCCCAAGATTCAGCGACTGTTACCCCTACAATTACCAGGAGTATGTAAATGCCTAAAAAAGTGAAAAACATCGAGATGATTCTGTCAATGAGATCGAAAAGAGATTGCATAGGGTTGACCTTCTAAATAGATAAAAGATCTTCACAAACATTGTAGCAATTTTTCTAAAAAGTTTTTTTCACAAAAATTGGCCGTTTCACTCACCCTAAGTGCCTCAAGCCCCCATAAATACGGACTTTATAACACTTTTCTACACTCACCCTGGCAAATCGCTCAAAATGCCTAAAATGCCGCAGTGACGGTACTTTTGCCAGGGTGAGTCATAAATCACCCTAGCACTCACCCCAATAGTAGATCTATATTACTTGGGTGATTGTTGGGTGAGTGTAGGGTGAGTGAAATTAAAATTTGACTCACCCTTTAAAAACTCCCATTTTATGGTACTTCTCTTTATATTTTATATTTTACTTGGGTGAGTGTAAAAAGATATATATAAAGGCTTGAAAACATCGATATTTAGGGCTTTTTGGCAATTATTCCTTATAGGAGGGTGAGTGAAAATCGGATAAAAAACTTTTGGAAAAATTTGAAACCACCCCAAAGAGGATCGCCTCTTATGAGGAGAGAGATTTAGGATGAGGTCTCTTCATCCTCTTCATCCAAGATTATGTGGGGATAGCCGTGGACATCTTTTGTTTTAGTGAAGACATTGTCTCTTGTTCTGAGTTCTTTGAGGAGTGCTTTTGGTTTGATCTCTTCATCAAAGGTTTTGCTGAACCATGGCGTGAGCAAGCTTTGTTTAATCCTGCCTCTACTAAATGCTTTTTTGATCTCCTCATAAGTAAGGGGATGGCTTTCATTGAGATGCGCAAAAAAGTCCAGGTTTTTGTTTTTGATCGCATTGGCAAAGAGTGTAAATTTATCAGTAGTAGCCTCTATAAGAGCCTCTCTTTCTGGTGTTTCCATCACTACATTGGCTTGCTTTGCATCGACTGAATAGTGGTAAAGGAATTTAGCGAAGTCTTCTAGCTCTTCATCTATCGCTGCTATCAGTTTATCGTAGCTGCCTACTAAAAAGTCTACCTCGATGAGTTTTTTATTGCTGGAGAAGATATTGTATCGCCTGTCCCCTGGCTCTATCTCTAAAAATTTCGGCTCGTTGGAGGTTATGAGCACCGCACCTTTTAGCAGGATAGGCCTTTCTATGTTGCTATATTTTCTCTCCAGTGATATTACATCATTGGTTACCAATCCTTTGAGCATGTTTTTGAGCCTTTTGTTATCTTTGTAACCCTGGGATATCTCATCGAGATTGTAAAAAAGCTTGTTTTCAAATATTGGTGCAAGGTATTGGCTTTTGAGAATACTGTCGTTGACCTGGACGGTTTGATTTTTTCCAAAAAGCTTTTGGATGACTCTCTCAAACAAAATTCCCTTGCCCGTGCCTTGCGTTCCTTTGAGGGCTATAGCTGTGTTGGGCCTTTGCATCGTCTGCCAAAAATAGGCCAGCCAGTTTAAAAAATAGCGATAATACTCATCGTTGTAGGTGACCAGATGATGGATAAGCCTCAAAATGGTTTTGGGCTCTTTGTAATCGGCACTTGTCAGCTTCATATACTTGGTGGGCTGGAAGATATTACGATAGTATCCATCTCCTTTTTTGAAAAATTCAAAATTGACGTGAGGATCAAATATCTCGCTTTGCACTAGGATGAGGTCTTTGGGCCTGATGTCTGCTCCCTTTGAAAAGAGCGAAATATTACGCTCTAAAATGTTAGAGATTATGATCTTTGCTTTCGATACATCTACCTTTTTGTAAACATTATCATTGATCTTATAGGAGAGGTTTCCATCTGGTTCTATCCATAACGCCATGCCTTTTTCATCCAGCTCTTGCAATATCTCTACATTGGGATCTTTGATCCAGTTATTGGAGTTAAAATTTGTGTAATCTGGCCTTTTGTGTGCTATACTTTTATCAATCATCTCGCCTGTTTGCTTAGGCGGGTTTGCCCCCCGCCTTGCTGTTTCGCTCCTTTGCTTGTTGTGCTATTTTCTCTCTTGCTTTTTCCATCAGCGTCTCTTTAATGATGTTGTCTTTATAGGTGATCATATTTTCTCCTTCAAAAATTTTGATGCAGTTCTTTTAAATAGTCTGTAAAATCGTCTCCACTATCTGGTTCAATCAAATTAGCGGGAGCTTCTCCTATAGCTTTGCAAAATGCTTCATAGGCTTTAAAGCCTGCTTCATCACCGTCAAAAGCGGTGATAATATCTTTGCCTCTTTGGCGTAATTTTGTGATGTATTCGATAATGGGGGCGTTGAAATTGTTGGCAGCCCCTTCGATAGATATGTAAGGGACTTGGTGAGCCAGAGCATTGACTGCATTTTTGAGTCCTTCTCCAATAAAGATAATTTCATGTTTGGCAATGAGCCGTTCCATCTCTATCTGGAATGGATATAAAAAGTGCTCGCCTCTTTTGATAGGTTTTTTTTCATTGGATTTGTAGAGATATTTGGGCAATTTTTTACCCTCTGATTGCGGTCTGTAGTATGCAATATCTACCACCCTGTTGATGCCATCCCTTATGATGATTGCTGGGCATTGAAAATAGGAGCTGTAACCAACGATACGCTTCATTACATACCGCACTACCGATAACTTGGCTCCAATAAGCATATCGGTCTCGAAAAGCTTGTGAAATGGGCTATATAAGCAGATTCCTCTATACTCATAGCCCTTATCTTCTCTTGCTACTGTACATTCCCATACTTCGTTTTTCATCGTAATATTACCTATGATAGGGATATCGGCATTAAGGTATCTTTGCGCCTCTGCTTCTAATTTTTCAATCTTTTTGGCGATTTCCTCTGCACTCTCTTTGCTGGTATAATGTCGGTCTGGTTCTGGTCTGGCTGGTAGCGGCTGGGTGAGATCCACCGGTGGCGGGAGATGGTTACTCATGATCTATCCTTATGCCAAGGCACTCGGCCACCCAAAGAGTGGCTTCTTTTAGAGGACTGCCATGGTATTCGTGGATAAGCGCCACGATATCGCCTCCCCAGCCGCTGCCAAAGTCCTTGATGTAGCCATCCCTCCTGATAGAGGCCGATGGTGTGCTGTCGTCGGGTCGTAAGCGAAACATGTAGTTGCGATTGACCCTATACCCCAATGCTTCCAGCATAGCCCTTACCTTATCCCTATCGAGGCTCTCTTTTATCTGGGATCTAAGCTGCTTATAGTTCATGATTGTCCTTTGAGCTGATCTAACTCTTTCTCTTTGTCCAAAGCTACGGTGAAGAGCTCTTCTATTATCTCCGCTAAAAAAGTTAGCTGTGCGTGAATGTTTTCCAAAGCAAGCCTCTCTTGGCTCTCTTTTTCAAAGTGGTTAGCTATAAAATAGAGCAACGAAGTTATCTCTTTTAGCTCATGTACAAAGCCCTCATAATCCGTTACGCTTTTGTCTCTCATATCTCCTCCTTTATGCCGGTAGTGCTGAATAGATAAACTTTTCGGTGTTTTCACACAAAGATCGGGGATGCTGATCGAAGAGCATCCAATTGATGCAGATGTGACGCTTTGCGCAAAAGCGTGCTATTATTTCTAACGGGACACGCTTGCGAAGCTTGAGCATACATAGATGCTCGGGCGTAATCCCCAGCGCCTCGGCCACATCTTTATCCAGCACCTTGCGATCGCCTGTCTCGTGCGCTATGATGTCTTTGATGCGCTCGATGATTTCGTGAATGTCCACCATAGCGCTCTCCTTATCGTACTTGTGTGGCCATATCATCTTTTGTCTCCGTTAAGCGAAAGTATTTATCATGCACCTTGTGATTGAGTGCCGCAAATTTCTCTCTCGTATCGACGCAAATCTCATCGAGCTTCTTTATGGCATCGTGTACCCGATAAAACTCGTCCAGCAGGTTCTCTGCAGCCCAGTGATACTTATGCCTAAAGAAGCCGACCTCTCTTTTGGCCTCCATGAGCCTTACCTCATCGGATACCATCTCTAACTTGGCTTTGAGCTCCTCGTTCTCTTTTTGCAGCTGTTCATAGTCTGCAAGTCGCTCCAGCAGCTCGTCTATTAGTTCCTGCTTGGTCTGGCACTCTTCTGTGAGGGTGTTTACCTCATCCTTTAAAAGGATATTCTCCTCTTGCAGCTCTACGATTCTGGCCAGTGCTTCTGATTTTTTCATGGTTGCTCCTTTATAGATAATTGGCTATATAGAGTTACTATTATATAGCCAAATAGCCATATTAGTCAATGGATAGATTATCCAAATAGCTATTTTTGATATAATTTTCCTATCCAAGTATCCATATAAAGGCGAAAAATGGATAAGGCTACTTTTGATAATCTCTTGAAAAAAGCTGGATTGACCAAAAAAGAATTTGCTTTGAAGTTGGGTATAAAACCTCAAAGCGTACATAGCTGGGGTACAACTAAAGATATTCCCTATTGGGTCGAAACCTGGCTCAATAACTACATCAAAGCTAAAACCCTCGATAACGTCAAAGACGTGATCTGTACTGACGAGTCTACTACCTCCGATAAAGCATAATCCCTTCATAAACCCCTCTCACTTCGCCTCTATTGGATTTTTTAGCCTGCCTTGGTAAAAAATATTACCAGCGCAAAAAATCGCTTAGAATCAAAAAATGCAACGCTTTTGGACGTGTTGCCTTTTGTTACCTCTGCCTAAGCGATAGCGCCTTTGTCTATCCACTGCTAAGCTCAGCGTGGTTGTATCTGATAAATCTCCCGATCTTCCTGTAGGGGATGAGTCCTTGCATACGCCATTTGGCCTGGGTGGACTTTTTGAAGCCGTAGAGTCGCTCCACCTCTTCGGGTGAGAGAAACTCTTTTTCCTTGAGATCTTGCAGCGTTGTAGTTTGCGGTAGTGTCATAATCACTCCTTTTTGATTGATTTTGATGAGATGGAGTAATTATGAGATATTTAGGGGGCAAAAGTAAGGGAGTGAAATTCGGTGCTATTTTTTTTAGAGGATTGTGCAGTAAATGCGTTGAAACGGTAGTAGAAAGCTTCCTTGTTTTCGTGCATTGTAGAAAGCAGTTAACTAAACGCCTGCCCTACGATCCTGTCTAAAACGCTATAGGCCTCTTCGGCTGACTTGAACGTGTTGTTAGTGAGGTACTTATTGATGGTATTGATGTCTGTGTGGCCGAGTATCCCACTTAGATACGGTGTATCGAGGCCGTTTTCGGCCATAGCTGAGACCAGGACGTTGCGCATATAGTGAAACGTAAACTCTTCGATACCCGTGTGCTTTTTGAGCCTCTTGATCTGTCTGCTTATATTGACCAGCTTTTTGCCTGTAACGGGGGATTTGAACACCAGGCCACTCTTCTCTCCCATAGGGATGTCCAAAAGCAGCTCACGCACCCTGTTGGGTAGCGGGTAGCGCTGCTGCTGGTTTGGCTTGGTGTTGGCCAACCAGTAGTAGCCGTTTACCAGGTCGATATGTTCCCAGCGAAGGCTCAGCACCTCATCTTTTCGCCTGCCTGTAAAGCCGAATAGAAAGAGCGCCTGATAGTAGGGATCGTCCTTATAGAGCGTCGTGATAGCTTCGTAGATGATCCTCAACTTATTGGCCGCGTCTATGACGATCTTCTTTTGTGGTGGGATTTTGACATTTATGAATTTGGTAGGATCTTCCGAGACGATAGCGTTTATTTGAGCGAATTTGTAGAGGGGTTTGAGCACTTCTAAGACCAGCTTCCTGGTCCTTGGCTTGTAGCCTTCCTTTTCCATCTTTTTGAGCAGGCTCTCTATCTCGAATGGTTTGAGCTGAGCGACACGGATGTGGCCTAAATGCGGTTGGACGTACTGCCTGAAGTAGTCGGCCTTTTTCCTATTCCAGGCGGTATCTGGCTGGTTTTTGATATACAGATCGAAGAGCCGCTCTATGGTGATCTTTTCGTTGGGTCGTTTTCCCTGGACCACCTGCTCTTTGTACTTTTGCAGTCGCTTTTTGGCCTCGTTGATGCGGGTGCGTTTGTCCCATAGCGGGTTATCGATGGTGATCACTTTGCGGTAGCGTTTGCGCTGGTAGGTAAAGTCTATGAGGAATTTGGTGGGCTTATTCTTACTGTAGTCCTTTTGGATGTAGAGATTATCGGCTATGCGCTCAAAATCGCTCTTTTTGATGGCCATCAATATACCTCATCATGACTGCCGATATCCAGCAGGATTATCTCTTTATCGGTGATGATGAGGTCCAGGATAATGCGGTAGCTCATATCGATGGAGACGCTATAGTATTCGCTGAGATCGCCTTTGAGCTTGTGCAGGCGTAAGGATGGATAGAAGGGATCAATTTCAAGCTGTTTGATGGTTTTTGCGTATTTGTCCAAAAGGTCGGGATGCTTTTTGAAAAACTTGGCTGCTCTTTTGAGATATTTGTCACTTTGAAGTATTTTGTAGCTCATCCATTAGCTCTTTGATATGTTCATCGGCTGAAAGCTTTTTTACTTTTCCCTGCGCTTTTTGCTCTAAAAACTCCAGATAGAGACGATCCAGCCTTTTGGCTTTTTCGTAGTCTTTGCGAGGTAAGACGATATACTCCTCTTTATCGGTCTTGATGATAGCCTGCTGGTGCTTTTTGATCTCCTCGGTGATGGCCTTGATGCCTTTGATCTTCAACTCGTTAGCGGTAATCATAATCGCATCCTTGTGGCATAGTTGTGTACATTATAGCATAGTGATGGATATGGATAGATTTGGATTAAGATTAGATGCGCATCGAGCGGGTATAAGCAGGCATATCGTCTCGATTATCTTTACGAAGCTGAAATAAGAGTCGTTTATACTCCTATAAAGAGTGATTGGTCTGTTTAAGTTTTGCGATGGGTGTCGTCCTGGGTGTCGTCCTTTGGTCGATTATCTTCCATTTTAAGGAATCTATAAGAAATACAGAAGCCCCATTTTTCCATTGTTATCAATAATAATCAATCGCAAGAAATGATAGGATTCGAGGTTCGACTCCTCTCGTCCGCACCATCTTCGTATGAATAACAATCTACTGCTTTCCTTTAATGATGCGAAACAGATTTTAATGCACCTCATCGTAGCGGCCGACAAATAGCTTTGTGATTACAGTTTCCAAATAAAACAGCGGTTACGTACTCTTGCAATGGTAATTTTTTTGACACTCTTCTTTGAGGCAGTATCGCGGTGGGTGGCCATCGAGGACATCGATGATGTTATCGAGACTGATCTGCAAGATTCGTCTGAGCGCCTCTTTCGTGTAGTAGGCCATGTGCGGGGTGGCTATGATATTCTCCTTTTTAGCGAGATCCCAGTTTGGCAAAACATCCGCAGCGATAATGCCGGGAAAGCTTTCATAGACCTCTTTGCTCATGATGGCGGCACGTGCGGTATTGATAATGACGTTGCCTTTGAAGTGGTCGATGTTGTGCATAGCGATGAGTTCTCTTGTCTGGGGAGTCAGAGGCAAGCAGATGAACAAAAAGTCGCTTGCTTCCAGTACTTCATCCAAAACGGGTGTGGTTTTGACGAAGTCTTTGGGATGTCTGGCAAATCCTATCACATTCGCACCGAAGCCTTTGGCTATTTTGACCACTTGCGAGCCGATCGAGCCCACTCCCAACACACCTACGGTTTTACCCTCTATTTCGGTTCCCAGGAGATCTTTGTAAAAGAGGTTCCCTTCTTCGAGGCGATGGATGGCGATGTGGATTTTGCGCAGTGCTTCGAGCAAGAGTCCGAAGGCGAACTCCCCCACCGCGGGTCCCGCGTATCCTTTGGCATTGCTGACATAGATGTCTCTTTTATAGCACTCTACGATATCGATATGGTCATAGCCTGCCGAGCGCGTCTGGACGTAACGGAGGTTTGGCAACTTATCTAGCAAGGCGGCATCGATTTTGGAGTAGATGAAGACCGAGACGATATCGAAATCCCGAGGTGTGGTGATAACTTCCTGCGCCGTTTTTTCAAAAAAGAAGAGCTCCACGTTTGCGTGCGCCAAAGCCTTTTGAAAAAACGCTTTTTCGTCGGGGCGGACTTCGAAGAATGCTATTTTCATTCTCATCCTTTATGCTACTATTATGCACCTTTACATAGTGTAGCACAAAAGGATGGCGATACAGATGCATTTTTCGAATGACCAGTATATCATCGTGGCGATTTTTGTCTTGATAGTGCTGGGGATACTCCTCTTTCTTCGCAAAAAGCCGCCACTCAAATACAAAAAAGTCCAAAATCTCTTTACCGCAAGCGAGAGGAAGTTCTACTTTGCCTTGCAGCGTGCCGTGGGGGATAGGTATCTCATCTTTGCCAAGGTGCGGGCTGCCGATTTGTTGCTGCCCATCAGCGCCAAGGATCGCAGCCGCTGGCGAAGCGCTTTTAATAAAGTGGCTTGTAAGCATTTCGACTATGTGCTTTGTGATGAGGGACTGGATATTATCGCAGCCATCGAGCTCGATGACGCCAGCCACGCCAGAGCCGATAGGATCGAGCGCGATCGCTTCATAGAGTGGGCCTGCAAGAGCGCAAAAC
Organism: Campylobacterales bacterium; assembly: GCA_027024145.1. Taxonomy (GTDB): domain Bacteria; phylum Campylobacterota; class Campylobacteria; order Campylobacterales; family Nitratiruptoraceae; genus Nitratiruptor. The sequence goes on along the minus strand of JALVTF010000062.1, from coordinate 78,610 downwards.
TCCCTCTCATCCGCATCAAAACAGCCAAGCACTACGATACCAAGGAGCTGCGCAGCACCATCCTACGGGCCGTAGGGCAGCGCTAAGCGCGCCATGGCTTCGGGATAACCGCGGCTTACGGCGATGGTGCGTGCGAGCCTGTCTATCTCCTCTTCGTCGCACAGCTCACCGTAGCCGCGTTTGCCAAGGGCGCTGCTTTGTAGCGCTCCTAAATCGATGAGGCGCTGGGTGATGGTATCGAGCATCGCAAAAATCGAAGAGACCTTGACGATCTCGCAGCGAGCGTAACGCTCTCCTTCGAAGCTCACCTCAGCTGCACGCAAAGATATATCCTCCCCGGGGATTTGCTGCGCACCAAAAAGTGGCGTAGCGGTAGGTGCAGCTTCTTTGAAAGAGGGCAGATAGCGGCTGAGATACTCGATGGCGCGCTGGGTGCGGTGGAGTGCCGCGTCACGAGGCCACCCTTTTTCGATCCATGCGAGATACTTTCGAGGAAGCTGTGGCTGGCTCGATTCCTCGGTACTGGTGGCGACACCATCTTCGAAGAGGGTGATGTCTTTGCGCATACCGTGGAGCTGATAGTAGCCGCCGGGGTAGGGAGTGAACTGTGCCATCCCGTGCTCGGTGGCGCGCACGCCGTGAAAGATCATCTCCGGATAGAGATGGCGGCTGTGCCACTTGGCGATGTAGGCGGCTTTGAACTCTACGAGGCGCTTGCGCTTGTAGCCTAACATATCGTCGATGATGCCGCTCTCAAAGCCAGCTGCATTGATGAGAAAATCGAAAGCTTCAGTGTGGCTTTTGCCATCTTTTTCGTAGGTGAGGAAAAACTTGTCGCCTTTTTTGCGCACGTTCGTCACGCGCGCGGAGGTGTGCACGGCCGCGCCTCGCAGGCGCAGATGCGCGATGGCGCTGAGGCGAAAGATGTTGATGCCGTATTCTTGCACTAAAAGCACGGGGAATTTGAGGCGCTCCAAGTCCACCTCTTTGCTGTACGCGATGAGCCACTCTACGTGGTTTTGGGGCACTGCGGGTGTGGGGAGTTCGCGTAGCTCGAGGAGCTGCTCTTTGCTAAAAGTGAGGTAGTAGTGCTCGGGATCGCCTAAGACTTCGTTGGCCGCATCTTTTTTGACAAGCTCTCGGTAATACTCTGCCAAGAGCTGCGTGCGCCGCTCTAATTCGACCGCATCGATGGCGATATGTTTGGGTACGGCCAGCACCGTGGGACGCTGCTCGATCGCCTGGGGATAGTAGCGAAGAAATTCGACCGATTCGCGTAGCAGCTGTTTGCGCTGCGCATCGTCGATATCGGGATAGAGGTTACCACCCGCATGCAGGTGGCACGCAGGCGGTCCGCCTATGAGAAATCGACGTTTTTCAAAAAGCGTCACGTCGGCTCCGAGGCTGCGTAGATAGATGGCACTCGATGCTCCCGCCACGCCGCCGCCGATGATCGCTATGCGCATAGTCGCTCCTTGAGGGTGCATAGATCGCTGATTTCCTCTTCTTTGGCAAAAGCTTCCACCTCGTCGTAGCCGTGGGGTACCAGTATCACGTCGATACCGGCGCTCTTGGCCGCTTGGTAGTCGTTTATGGAATCCCCCACCATCAGGGCCTCGTCACACCGCACTCCCAAAAGCTCGCAAGCGTGCAAAAGCGGAGCAGGATGAGGTTTTTTATACTCCAAGCTCTCGCCTCCCAAGACCACGTCGAAGATATCGATATCTAACGTTTGCAAGATGGGGCGCACGAAGGGTGTGGGCTTGTTGGTCACAAGCGCCAAGCGGTAGCAGCCTTTGAGGCTTTCAAGAAGCTCTTTGGCGCAAGGGTAGAGCGTCGTTTGGTTGCAAAGATTGTCGCCGTAATGGGCGAAGAAAATCTCTTTGGCTTTTGCTAAAAGCTTTTCATCCACCTCTTTCGGCTCTTTGGAGCCGCCGAGGGCTCGCTGCAAGAGCTTCGTAGCTCCCCCGCCTATCCAGCTACGAACGGTAGCCAGATCATACGTGGGCAGTCCCAGCGTAGCGAGGGTGTGGTTGAGACTCGCTGCTAAGTCCGGTGCGCTATCGATGAGGGTGCCATCCAGATCGAACAATATCGCTTCTTTCATCATCTCTCCAAATTTTTGGAAGTGTAGCATCGCAGCCTTAAAATCGCAAGAGGAGCGCTATTTACTTTTTTGGTAAAAGATGTGCACGCCGCTGCGATTAGGGCCGAAAATCGCTTCGGTCTCGATGTGGCCGTTTATTTGGTAGCGGATGATGACGGTGGAGATCTCGTCGTTTTTATAGACGACGCTGATTTTGTCGGTGATGTGTGTACCTACCTCGAAGCCGATGCCGTGGGTTGTGGTGAGGATCGAGAGGGTGTCGAGCTTGATGCCGAAGTTTGCCAAGACATCTTTGATAAAGAGATTGGAGAGCATGGATGTCAGTCGCGCACCTCCCAAAGCTTGGCCCAGTGAACTGCTGCCGGAGCCAAATGCCAAAAGTGCCAAAATATCGTTTGGTTTGAGGTAGGGTTCGCTCGAAAAGTGCATGATGGGGTTTTCCACGTTGCCGCCGATGTCGATGAAGATGGTGTAGCGATCTTTCTTGGTGCGCAGATGTAGCTCCAACATCGGATCGGTGGGTGGGCCGTAGAAGCTCAGCTGCGAGGGCAAGATATCGAGATAGCCGCCTGTGATGTCGTACTTGCCGCGCAAGATTGTGACGATGCCAAGCAGCTGCAGAGGCTTTTGATACTCTTTGTACACCAATATATCGGGACGCAGCAGTGCATAGAGGCCGGGGATTTTATAGAGAATCGGTTTTTCGGCATCGATGTGGATGTCGAGCGCTACATTGTCATAAAAGTAGTTGCTTTGGGTTTGGATTTCGTCGACGATGATGATGTCTTTGTCTTTGACGATGCGTGTTTTTTGGGGTTTATAGGTAATGAGACCGCTGTGGAGCCGCACGTGGCCTTCGATATCGCTGCGGCCGTCAGTGATGGTGGCATGCAGATTACCAGAAAGCGTGAGCTTCCCTTCGATGGAGGAATAGGTGTAGCGACGAGTATGCGCATGGAAGATGCCGCTTTTGCGCGCCGTATCGTACGAGCCGGTGATTTGGATTTTGTCCTCTATCCACAAGGGATCGATTGTGATGTGAGAGTCATCGAAAAAGATTTTCGATGGCTTAGTGGCATAGAGGCCGTGGTGGTTGTACACCACGGCGTAGTAATCGATGATGAGCCTGTGCATATCGCCATGGAGATTGGCCGTGCAGTACTCCAAAAGATTGAGTTTTTTGCCTTTGAAGCCTTTGGCATCGAGGGAGAGTTTGTAGCTCTTCGTTTGCGTGTCGTACAGCAAATGGAGTGTGGTTTTGGCGTCGATATTGCGTAGTCTTGGCAGAGGGTAGAGCTGTGCGAGCTCTTGCAAGAAGTGCTGCAGCGAAGGGGTGGTGAAGGTGACGAGGTAGCGGGGCTTTTCGTTTTTTATGGTGATGGTGGCGTTTTTGAAGTGCACCTGGCCTTGGAGATCGGATGTGAAATCGGCTGCGAAGAGGCGGGTGCGCAGATGGTAGGTGTGGTAGTCGCTATGAAGTGTCACATCGCCAAGATGCGCCAAAGCGATATCTTCGTAGGATTTGAGGAAGCGGCCTTTGAGTGAGAGATTGTGAGGCGAGACTTTCGCGTCGGCTACGAAGTAGTTGCTCGATAGATGCAAGCTCGCAGTGTTGAGAGTTCCCTCCGCATCGAGGCTGAGGCGCATGTCTTTGGGTGCTTGCGCGATGAGGCGCGCTGCTTGCAAAGGCGCGATATGAAGGCGAAAACTTTTGAAATCTTGAAGGTGTGCCGAAGCGCGCAGGGTGTCGTTGGCAAGAGTCGCTTGGAGTGTATGCAGGTTGCCTTGGATCTCGTAGGCGAAGGATTTGTACGCATCGTAGCGCAGCGCTTGGGTATAGGGAGCGTTGGTGAGCGTGCCGTGGGCTTGGTAGTGCAGCGTCGTGTCGTAGAGGAGTTTTCCTTGCAGAGTGGCTTGGGATTTGTAGGCTGCGAGGGTGGCGTCGATATCGGCAGCGAGCTTGACGTAGTCATATGTTCCTTTGGCGTGCAGCTGCGAGATAGCGAGAGTTTGCAGCGTCGCTTTTTTGGCAGATAGATCAAAACGCAACGCCTTTGCGTCGATATGCACAGAGCCTGTGATGGGGGTGGTGCGCAGCTGCACAGGGAGATTGGCGGGTATGGCCCTCAGGCGCAGCTGCAGCGCCTGCTTTGCGTAGCTGCCGTGTGCGTGGATCTTGCCGTAGGGAGTTCTTAGAGTGAGGCTGCGGATTGTAGCCTTTTGGAGAGTAACATTTGTGGCAGTGAGTTTGGCATCGTAGCGGCCTGTGTGGCGGTAGTGTGCTGTGGCATCGACGCGTTTGATCAGGAGCGTCACAGGCAGCTTGGTCGGTTTTTTCGAAGATGCGTGGGGGAGTTTGATGGAGGTGAGGGTGTTGCCATCGAGATCGGTGATGAGCAGATGTTTGATGAGGATCTGCTTTTGAAAAAGTGGCAGCAGTGCAAAATCGATGCGCGCACCTTTGGCGAGCGGTTTTTGGTGGTAGCGAATGTCACTAAGCTCTATTCTCGTAAGATCGGGCCAGGAAATATGCATGGAGATATGGTTGCGATGCAGGTAGTCATCGATTATTCGCTCTACAACATGCCAGCGAATCTCTGTGTAGAGTGCAGCGGCTAAGAATATCAAAAGCAGCTCTATGCAAAGGAGTATCCACCTCAAAACGCCGCTCCTATGTAGAGGCTCAGCTGCGAGTGGCTGGGATGTTTGGGATCGATGCCAAAATAGGCTTTCATCGTCCCGATAGCAGAAGGGTAGAGCACGCCGATTCCGACGCCGTCACGGTAGTTCGCTAGCGAAAAAGAGCGAGCAACGTAGCTGCGATCCCAAAAGAGCGCGCCGTAGAAACTCTTGATGGGATGGCGATACTCGAGGGTACTCTCAAGGAGGTACTTCCCGCCGATTTGGCAGGAGCTATCGAGGGCGTAGATGGAGCGATAGCCGTAGGCGCGGTTGCTCTTGACACCGCCTGCGATGAAGTATTTGGTAGGTGGCAAAGAGCCGCTTTTGGCGATGAGGCCGCTGCGTAGGCGCGCGAAGAGATCGCCCCTTCCCATGGACAGATAGAGGCCCGCTTCGGCAGTGGCTTTGGCGTAGTTGGCATTCGAAAAACTCTTGATCGAGGATTCGAACGAGCCGAGGAGATAGTATCCGGCGGTAGGGAAGAGCTTGTCGTTGCGCCTATCCCACAAAAGGGAGACCTTGGGATAGATGAGGGTGTAGGTGTGATCACTGATGCACTGGCTGGCATGGGTGATGGCGGTGCGTTCCACATGCAGTGCCAAAGCGTAGCTCCAGTGGTACCACTCGCGCAGGAATTTGAGGCTATAAGCATAGGTACGGCTCGTAAAGGCATCGTAGGTGTCGTAGTAGTAGCCCAGTTTATTGACCATGTCGGGCATAAAAGGTCCGATGGAGACAGAAGGGGTGAATAGCGCGAGGGATGCTTCGCGTTGGATTTTGGAGTATTTGAGATTGAGCGTGACTTGATTGCCATGAAAGTTGAGATGGCGGTAGTTGAACGAGGCGACCGCGCCCTGGTCGCTCTCATAACCGACGCCTACGCGATAGATATTGCGCTTTTGGCGCTCTTTTGTATAGATATCGAAAAAGACGCTGTTTTGTATCTTGCGCGTGTAATCGAAGCGCACCTGGTCGAAATACTCCAAAGAGTAGAGCTTTTTGTAGCTCTCTTCGATTTTGGTGAGGTTGAATTCGTCGCCTTCTTGGACGAAGATGTGAGAGAGGATGACACGCTTTTTGAGGCGAGTGAGATTGTGCACGGTGATTGTGCCAATTTTGCAGATACGGCCTTTATCGAGGTAGATGGAGATATATGCAGCATGCTGCTTTTTGTAGACGTAGGCTTTTGGATTAAAATCGTAGCTACAATACCCTGCTGCGAGGAGTCTTTTTTTGACGCGTTTTTTGAACTCGGTAAATTTCGGGATGATGAAGCGCTCATTTTTCTTATAAGGTGCGTGGAGAGGGAAATTTGAAGTCATAGAGATTTCACGCACTATAATGGGTTTGCCTTCGTGGATGCGAAAAATTGCAAGATTGTTTTGTACAAGCACATCCACATGGACATCGAAAAATCCCTGCTCCTGGTAGAAGTTTTCGAGCTCCTCTTGGAGGGTCGGCAGGAGCTTTTCATCCACTTTGGGTTTGAAGGGACGGCGCAAGAGCTTATCTTTCCAGCTTTGCGTAAAGCCAAGCTCTTCGTAGAGGCGTTTTTTGGAAAAGGTGGTATTGCCGATAAAAGAGATGGTGTACTGGGCTGCGAAGAGATTGACGGCAAAAATCAGCAATAGAATAACTCTCATTGTGCTATTATATACAAATGCGAAAAGATATAGCCTCATTTTTACGCTCGCAGCATATTTTCACCCTCGCGACACTCTCATCTGACGAACCATACTGCGCTTCGTGTTTCTTCACTTTCGACGAAGAGGCTATCGCACTCATCTTCGCCAGCGACCCCGAGACACGCCATATGCGCGAAGCACTCGCGCACCCTCGCTGTGCGGGAAATGTTTTTCTTTGCACCTCGGATGTGGCCAAGATCCAAGGCGTGCAGCTTTTGGGAGAGGTGTATGCAGCAGATGCAAGGCAGCGACAACTCTATTTTGCCACGTTTCCCATGGCACGCACGATGCGTCCCGAAATATGGGCTTTTGTGATCGATTGGGCCAAGATGACGGACAATAGGTTGGGATTTGGGCACAAAATCAGTTGGACTCGATCAGACGGTCGATGATGTACTGCTCGATTTTGTGTTTAGGGATATCGCGGTCGATCGCCTCTTTGTAGATTTGGGCTACCTCTTGATGGTATTTTTCATAGGGAAAGTGGGGAAGATAGTTTTTCCATCCCTCTTGGATGAGGCGTAGCGCTGCACGCTCTTTGATGCGATTTTCGAAGATTTTATAGGTGCCAAAAAAGAGCAATGTAAAAATGATAGCTAAAATAATGGCTATGTGGCAGTTCATCTTGGCCAAAAAGGGGTGGAAGATAAGAGTAAGAGGGATAATGAGAATGTTCCATAGCACGAAATAGATGGCATAGAGTTTGAGGCGGCAAAATTTGAGTCCCGGGATATTTGCGATTTCGAGGTTGTCTATGAGGATGCGGTTGGCCTCCATGAGCTCGCGAAAACGCATGGGGTATTTGGGTTTTTCGAATGTGATGTCGATGATTTTGTCTAAAAGTTTTTCGAACATAGCTCTTCCCACACTTTTATATCTTCCAGGGCTCGCCGCTTCCCAAGCTCATAGATGGTAGCGAAACTTCGTCTTTCAAGTATACCAAATTTTTGGCACCCTTCTATCACCACGTAGTGGTCGGCTAAGGGAATGGAGGCTGCGATGTTGGCGCCCAGCATCATGTAGCAGGCGCGCTTGTAATTGCCCAAAAATCCTCTACCAAAGCGCGAGACATCCGGAGGGTTGACATTGATAGCCACTTTGAAGTAGGGCTGATCGCGAAGGGGTGAGAGGGGGAGGTTGTCCGTGATGCCGCCGTCGATGTAGTGGCGTCCTTCGAACTCGATAGGACAAAAGAGCGGCAGCAGGGCACTGGAAGCCAACACTGCACGCGCCAAGTCACCGCTGTGGACGTAATGCGTCCGGGAGTTCTCGTAGTCCGTAAGGGTGATGAAGATAGGGATCTTGCACGCTTCGAAAGTGGTGATACCGAGCGTTCGTAGCTCCCCATAGAGGCGCTCATGGCAAAAGAGGGTCCCGCGATGGATGTTGAAGCGGATTTTGTGAAAAGGAAACGTTTGGAGAATCGTGAGAATCTCGCTGCTTGTGTAGCCTGCAGCCAAAAAGGCTGTCGCGATGGCACCGCCGCTGCTGCCGCTCAGTGCCGCTATCTCGATGCCGAGACGCTCCTGCAGTATCTCGATGTAGCCAAGCTGCGCGAGGCAGCGCGCACCGCCGCCACTGAGAGCCAGCGCTATCTTCATACGGGTTTGACCACAGCCATGATGACGATGATGATCATGAGAATGGTGGGCACTTCGTTGTAGAAGCGAAAGAACTTGCCGCTTTTGGTGCAGCGACCTTCTTTGAAGGCGATGAGGAATTTGCGCAGAGAAAAGTGATAGAGCACAAGAAGCAGCGCGGCTGTGAGTTTGATGTGCAGCCACATGCCGCTATGAAACATGGCAGGATTCAGTGCTATCATCGCACCGCCGCTTAGCAGACTGGCCCAAAAGGCGGGAACACCGATAAAGTAGTAGAGTTTGTGTTCCTGGATTTTGACCACTTCCACGAAGCCTTCGTTATCACGATGCTCTGCGTGGTAGACGAAGAGCCTGGGTAGATAAAAGAGCATTGCCATCCAGCTGATTACGCTCATAATGTGGAAGGCTTTGATCCAGAGGTAGTACTCCATTGTGTTCCTTTTTTTGAAAAATTATAGCAAAGCTTACCATGATGCAGGATCAAGGTGGTAATACTCTTTGAGTGCTTCGTAGAGCTCAGGCTCTTTGCGCTGCAGTTGCTTTGGCTTTTCGAAAAAGGCTTCGGTGGCTACGGCGAAAAATTCGGCGGCATTCGTGAGGGCATAGTAATCCAAAAAGCCTTTTTTATGTTTTTTATAGAGCTCTTGGAGTTTGTGAAATTCTCGGCGCATCACCTTGGTCCAGTGCTTGTAGTTGCGCAGCGGCATCGGCGGTGTGCCGTCTGCGACGCCATCTTCCATATCGAGCTGGTGCGCGAATTCGTGCAGACCCACGTTTTTGCCGTCATTTGGATTCTCATCCCCCGCGACAAGATCGCGCCAGCTGAGCACCACTTCGCCGCCTTGCCACGCTTCGCCGAGGAGCACCTCTCCCTCTTCGGTCACGATCCAGCCATTTTGGATGCGATTTTTCTTAAAAACCGCTTCAGGATAGACGAAGATCGATTTGACGTGCTTGTATTCGCATCGATCATGCCCGATGGTAAGCAGGCAAGCGTTGGCGGCGATGAGCACCTTTTTGGCTTCATCTATTTCGATACCGCGCCCGATGAACTCCTTTTCTTTGACAAAGACCATAATGCACGCTTCTAAGCGCCTTTGCAGGAAGCGCGGCAGCTTGGAGTAGAAGGGGAAATGCTCCAGCAGCACTTTTTTGTAGGCTTTGGGAAAAGGTTTGAAACGCTTGTAGAGATGGTAGCGCCCGTCGGTCCCAAGATAGATGAGGATCAGATAGAACCCATAGAGGAGCGCGAGAATAAGGAAGATAAGAGCCAATACAAGATAGTAGTCCATACGTGATTATAGAAAATTGGTAAAAAAATTGCAAGGAACATAGTTCACTATTATGAATATGCTTCATAATAGGCGTACAATAGTTTTTTGCCTTGTTTCGATAAAAATTGGGTGGAATGTATTCGGAGATTGGAAAAACGAAAGATTGCAGATTTGGTGGAGCATGCCGGGCTCGAACCGGCGACCTCCACGCTGCCAGCGTGGCGCTCTCCCAGCTGAGCTAATGCCCCGCGAGCGAAATTATAGCAAAAAAGTTGCAAAATCCCAAATACCTCGAAACACTTTAGCATAATAAACGCGAAAGTATCTATGCACCTTTGAAAAGTTGAACGATCATGAGTATTGTAAGCAAAGATGTAACGAAAAAGGTGATCAATGCAAAGATACGCTCAAACTTCGTGGCGGTATGCGCTCCTAAAATTTTGCGGTTTGTCGTAATGGCATAGAGAATGAGTATGAGGATAGGCAGCAGCACTCCATCGAGGACCTGGGAGTAGTAGAGTGCCTCGACGGCATCGATCCCCGGGATGATATCTATCAAAGCTCCAAAACCCATGGCGCCTATGAAGACGATGTAAAACCCTTTGGCGTCACTCACCTTTTCGCTGAGACCTTCGCGCCAACCGAAGGTGTCGGCCACGGCATAGGCGGTGGAGCCGGCAAGCACGGGAATGGACAAGAATCCAGAGACGATGATGCCGATACAAAAGAGCACGAAGGCGTATTTGCCGGCTACAGGAGCGAGGGTGAGAGCCAGGGTGCGGATGTCTTGGGATGCGATGTCGGCGCCGCCGTAGAGAAGCGCAGCTCCCGTGATGATGATGCAGTAGGCCAAGAGATTGGACCATACCATGCCTGCGATGGTGTCCGCTTGGACGATGTCGGCTTGTACCACACTTGCATGCTCTTCGTGCTCTTCGCTCGCTTGCCAAAAGAGCAGATACGGCGACATCGTAGTGCCTAAAAGACCGAGCGCGGCGACGATCCATGAAGTATCGAGATGGATATGGGGCAAAAACGTGTTTTGCAAAAGCGCCATGAGCGGCGGATGCGTCATGACTGCTGCGATAATGTAGACTCCCAAGATCAACGTAGTACCCATGAGTATGCGTTTGACGGTGCCGTATGTGCCGAATATCACGAGCGCACCTATGAGTGCCGTGACGAAAATGAGATAAAAGATAGTCGATACGCCGCTAAGCAGATGCAGCACCACGGCGATGGCGTTGATATCTGCACCGATGGTGAGGATATTGGCGATAGCCAAGATGAGCACCATCACTACAGTGAGTTTTTTGGAGTAGAAGGTGTTGGTGATTTCGGGGAGGCTCTTGCCTGTGACGATTGCCGCGCGTGCCGCCATGCTCTGAATCGCTATCATCATGGGAGTGGAGAGGAGCATCAGCCATAATTGGCTCAAACCTGTCTGCGCTCCCACCAGAGTGTAGGTCACGATGCCTGCTGGGTCGTCTCCCGCACCGCCCGTGATGATACCGGGTCCCACTTTTTCGATGCGCTCGCGATTTTTTCGGATATCTTCTATGAGCGTCTCTTCTATGCTGTGCAGCGACCCCATCAGCCTTCCATATTATCTATTTCAAGGAGTTTCGCATCCAGCTCGGCGTTGAGCTTTTCGAAGACGTCGTGGCTGATGGAGCCTTTGTGGTAGGCCTCTAAGAGCCTGTTTTTTTGCAGATTGATGAGGTAGCGCTGCACGCGCAGGGACTCTTCGGTGGTGAGAAGCTGGGTTTGGGGTTTGTTTTGCTGGATGTTTTGCTGGGCTTGCTCTTTGATGCTCTGGTACTCTTCGGCGATTTTTTGGAGTGTTTCGTGTGATGCGATGTGGTGGCGCTGCAAGTAATCTAACTCATCGAGCACACTTTGGGCCAGCATCGCCTGGGTGCGTGCCAGCTCGTAGGCGGCCAGCTCCTCTTTGGTGCTAAGAATCCCCAGCCATCTGGCCAGGGGAGCGATGGTGAGCCCCTGCACGAAAATAGAGAGTATCACCACTCCGAACACCATCGTTACGACCACATCTTTATAGGCTAAAGAGTCCGGTAGTGAGAGTGCGAGTACCATCGAGAGCGCACCCCTGAGCCCTCCCCAGGACATCACCACCGCCCAGGAGGCCGGGAAGTGCAGTTTCGTAGGATACAAAAGCGCCCACACGCCGCCTACCACCACGATGCGCGCCAGCGTCATGGCAAGGTAGGCTAACAAAATCATCGGCCAGAAAGAGAGCAACTGCGAAAAGTTTACCGAAAATCCCATGAGCAGGAAGATCAGGGAGTTGAGGGCGAAGGCGAAGAAATCCCAGAACTCTTCGACGCTCAGGCGCACCGATGGATAGCGCGAAGCGGCGAGAACGCGGTTTTGCATCACGAGTCCGGTGGTCACCGAAGCGATGACCCCCGAGACTCCGAGACCGTCGGCGATGACGAAGGAGCCGTAGGCGGCGATCACCGTCATGGTGATGACGATCATCGCATCGTCGAGGTCCTCCACCATCCAGGCGATTACGAGTGCCACCAAAAGGCCCACCAGAGCACCAAGCCCTGCCACACGCACAAACTCCATGGCTATGGAGCCTGCAGAATTCAAGTGATGATCGATAAAGCCCAGCACGAGGCCGAAAATCACGATGCCTGTGCCGTCATTGAGAAGGCTCTCGCTCTCAAGTAAAAGGCGCAGCCTCTTGGGCGCACCAAATTCGCGCAATATCGAGACCACCGCCACGGGGTCCGTGGCCGCAACTGCAGCACCGAAGAGGAGCGCTATAGGCCAGTTGACAGAGGGAATCTGGGGAAAGACCTGACCGATGTAGACCAGCATCGCGGCACTCACCAGCATCGAGACCACGACTCCGGGGACCACGAGAGCCGTGATACTCCATATATCGCGCAGCATCGCGCGGCTATCGAGATGGATGGCCGCTTCGAAGATGAGGCCAGGCAAGAAGAAGGCGAAGAGCACCTCTTTGGTGAGTTTGGGTGGGTGCAAGAGGCCCATGTTGCCCAAAACTATCCCTACCGCCACGAGAGCCACGGTAAAGGGGAGGTGGATTTTACGCGCCACGATTGCCGAGAGCGAAGCGATGAGGAAGAGAATGAGAATCACCACCTCGGTAGGCATAGCTATCCTATTTCATAGCTAAAAACCGCAAGCCAGATGCACACTGTCATCAGCAGCGACAAAAGTACCGCCGCGGCGCCCATATCCTTGGCGCCTTTGGCGAGGGGATGGATATCAGCAGATGCCAAGTCCACCGTGCGCTCTATGGCGCTATTGAGGAGTTCAACGATAAGGGGCAAGAAGAGAGAGGCTTGCAAAAGGGCTTTGGACGTAAGATGCAGAGGCAAAAGCCAAAAGAGGACGGAAAAGAGCACAAAGAGCACCGCCTCGATGCGAAAGCTCGTCTCTTCGCGCAGTGCCGCTACGAGTCCTTCGATGGCGTAGCGTGCGTTTTTGAAAAGATGGTAGCGCGGCTGGTTTCTCATTTGATGAAGTACCTTTGGGCTTCGGTTTTGCTCGCAAAGGGCGAAACATTGAAGGTTTCGTCGCCTATGCTTACTTCGTATGTCTCATCAGGCTTGGCCTTTGAGTACGTAAGAGCGATGCGCGCGGCAAGCTCTTTGTCTTCAGGTCCGGTGTTTTTGCTAATAAGGCTCAGAGGCCCCGGCAAAGGCAGTGAAAAGAGGATATATTTAGAAAGGGTGAGACTGCGCAGTTTCTCGTTTTCATCCTTGTTGCGGCTGACTACTAATTTGGCGCCACCGGGGAGACGAAAGTGGCGTCCCCATTTGAGCACTTCGATATCTTCCACATCAAAGCTGTCATATGCGATATGGTCGCGGATTTTTTTGCTGAAGTTCTCGTCAGTGAGCAGACAGCCGCCGCTGGGACTCTCATAGTTTTCTATCCCCCACTTTTTGGCCAGCTCCATCTGCACTTCACGGCTGCGCCCACTAATACCTAGAAGCTTTTCTCTATCCACCCATCCCTTTTGCTCTGGGATGGTGGGCGGCAGGAGTTTGGCCGAGAGGGGACGTAGGATCAGACCGTCGGCAGTAGAGAGGTTTTCGACTTTTTTAAGCGCATCGAAGCGCTGGCTCATAGGGCGCTGTCCCACCACCTCGCCGCTGATGATGAAGTGCGCATCGTAGCGTGGCAGCAGTGCTTTGGCTATGCGGATCATATTGGCGTGGCAGTCGATACAGGGGTTGAAGTTTTTGCCGTAGCCATATTTGGGATCGAAGAGGATCTCTTGGATAAACTGCTCTTTGATATCGACGATTTCTAACTTCGCACCGATCTTGTCGGCAATCTCTTGGAGGTAGCGCTTCTTCTCTTCGCTGGCGCGTCCTCCAAAACCGGTATCGAAATGCAATCCTATCACCTCGATCCCTTGCTCGATCAAAAGCTTCATAGCTAACAAGCTATCGAGCCCACCGCTAAAGAGTGCCAGCGCACGTATCTTATTCGACAACGATCTCTCCTTGACGTAGTTTGAGGATATTTTCTTTGTATTTGCGAATCAAAAAGCTCTTCTCTTCGAAGGGAAGCTGCGATTTGGCCACTTGGCGTATCCTCTTTTCGTAGTATTTTATCAAAAAAGATAATAATTCTCGCGTTAAGGCCTCTTGGGGAATGGGGTGGATATCTTCATCGAGAAGTATTGCACGTAGCGCGGGATGGTCTGTGTTTCCCTCAAGAGCGAGGGAAAATTCGGCCTTGTGGTACAAAAAGTGCTCGGGCGAGATGATGTCGAGCACGCTATCGATGAGTTCGGGGTGCAAGAGGATAGTCTTGATGACGCTAAGCTCCTTGGTATCTTTGGTCTCTAACTGTGCGGGGGTTTGGGGAGCGCTTTTGTGGTGCAGATGGATTTTCGATGGCAGGATGCCTAAGAGGGCTGCTAAGAAGTTTTTATACTCTTCGGCCACGAGTTCGGGGAGTGTGCGTAGGTAGGCGATGCCCTCATACAGTGCCTTTTGTTTTTCTTTCGGGTTAGTAAGATCGTGGCTTTTGACGATGGTTTCGAGGATAAATTCCGCGAAGGGGCGTGGCTGAGCAAAAAGTGCGCGCAACTCTTCTATCTTGCCTGCTTTGACCATATCGGCAGGATCTTGGCCGGCTGGGAAGATTACCACGCCTCCTTCGATATCGTGGCTGCTGAGCAGCTTACTTGCCTTCATCGCCGCGGCTATGCCGGCCTTGTCACCATCATAAGCGAGAATCACTTGCGGCTCGCCGCGGCGTATGAGAGGCAGGTGCGCGGCTGTCAGCGCCGTTCCCAGTGTCGCTACGGCCGTAGCGAAACCTGCCTGATGGAGCATCACCACATCGAGATATCCCTCGCACACGATCATCTGCTTTTGGCGAAAGATCGCATCCTTGGCGATGTGGTAGCCGTAGAGGATCTTGGATTTGTGGAAGAGCTTGGTTTCCGGGGAGTTGAGATACTTGGCGGGGTGGCCAGTAATGGTGCGGCCGCCAAATCCCACGATCGCGCCTTTGGGCGAGTAGATGGGGAAGGTGATGCGCTCTATCATCCTGGCATAGACGCGATCCCCCTCCTGGGCCAAGATGCCGGCTGTCAGAGCGTCTTTGGGGTTGATCAGATGCGAGCGCAAGAAATCGAGTTGACTTTTGGAGTCCGGTGCGTAACCTAATTCGAACTTTTCGATGCTGGCATCACTCACGCCCCGCTCTTTGAGATAGCCCAGCGCTTTTTGGTGGGTAAAGAGGTTTTTCTTGTAGTACTCGTTGATAAGCTCCAGCGCCTTAAAAAGTGGTGCTAAGTCGCTTTGGCCCTTGTCGTAGCGCAGCGTAAAGTTGTACATCGAAGCCAGTTTCTCCACAGCTTCTGGGTAGCTGAGCTTTTCATACTCCATCACGAACTTGATGGCATCACCCCCCGCACCACAGCCAAAACAGTGAAAAATCTGCTTGGATGGACTCACCACGAAACTGGGAGTATCCTCGTCGTGAAAAGGGCATAGCGCCTTGTAGTTGGTGCCTGCTTTTTTGAGTTCGATGTAGTTGCCTACCACATCGACGATGTCGACGACGTTTTTGAGTTGTTCGATGGAGCTTCTGTCTATCATTGCGCTATTATAGTATAATTTCGCCAAAGGAGAGGCTTTGGATTTTTTGCTGGCGTACCGCGATCCACTCTTTGGTCTTTTAGTCTTTTTCGGCCTCATTTTCATCATCTCCTTTTTTAGCTACAGTTGGTCGCTTGTGAAATTTCGCCGCCAAAAAGATAGTGTGGAGGAGTTTTTCAAAAGGTTCGAGTACAGCGACGCCTTCGGAAAACTTCCCAAAACATTGGAAGCACGCGACATACTCAAGCAATTAGCGCAGAGCTTTGCCAAAGAGGGAAAATACGAAGAGGCGATAACGATCTACCAGCAGCTCAAAGACCAAAGCGACATCCAAGAGCGCCTGGAGATTTTGGAAATATTGGGAGATATCTACAAAAAAGGCGGCTTTTTGCAGCGCAGTAAAGAGATATATGAAGAGATTTTGCGCTACAAACCGCGCAGTCCTGAGATTTTGGAAAAATTGATGGTAGTGGATGAGAAGATGGGACTTATGGACGAAGCGATGGAGGTGGCATCGATTCTCGAAGAGCTTGGAAGTACAACTCCTAAGACCCTGCATCTGCGAGCGCAGCATTATATCGCCACAGGGCAGACCGAGCTGCTCATCGATATATATAAAAAAAATAGCGACTTCGTGCGTATCGTTTTTGAGTACCTGTTTCACATAGATCCCGATCGTGCGTGGCGGGAGTTAAATCCCAAAGACTACGAAGCGATCATCGATATTTTGTGGCAGCTGCCAAAAGAAGCAGCGAAGTTCGATCATCCTTTTTTGCGAGAGCTCTACAGCGCCAAGGGTTATATCCAAAAGGCTACAACGAGTGCGATTTTCGAGCTCGATATCCTCCTGCACTACCCTAAAGCCACGCTCGATTTCGAATATCTATGCAAAAAGTGCAAAAACATCTTCCCTTTCCCATTTACAATGTGCCCACAGTGTGGCTGCGTGCGCTCACCGCAGGTGGAGTTGGTCTTAGCGAAGAAAGGCGACTATGAAACAGGTGACTCTTTTCAGTGACGGCTCGAGCCTGGGCAATCCGGGGCCCGGCGGATACTGTGCGATACTGCGCTACAAAGATAAAGAGCGCATCATAAAAGGCGGCGAGCCCCATACCACCAACAACCGCATGGAGCTACGCGCCGTCATCGAAGGGCTTAAAGCGCTCAAAGAGCCCTGTATCGTGGATATCTACAGCGACTCAAACTACGTGGTGCGGGCTATCAACGAATGGCTATCAAACTGGCAGAAGAAAAACTTCAAAAACGTCAAAAACCCCGATCTTTGGCGGGAGTTTTTGGAAGTCGCCGCACCCCATAAAATACGAGCGCACTGGGTCAAGGGCCACGCGGGACACGAAGAGAACGAAAGATGTGATACAATAGCAAAAGAGATGGCACAGCAATATCAAAAGTGACAAAGGAGTGGAGATGGCTCCGCTACTTTGTCTCTTTTCGAAGGAAAAGCGATGGAAAAGTTGGCAGAGTTTGAAAAGAGACTGGGCTACGTATTTAGCGACAAAGAGCTCCTCAAAGAAGCACTCACCCACAAAAGCTACAAAGCTCCCTACAACAACGAACGGCTCGAATTTTTGGGCGATGCGGTGTTGGACCTCGTAGTGGGGGAATATCTATTCAAAAAATTTCCCAAAGCCAACGAAGGGGAGCTGTCGAAACTGCGCGCTTCACTGGTTAACGAAGAGGGGTTTGCGAAGCTGGCTAATCGCCTCGGAATCGGTGAGTATATCTTCATCTCCCAAGCCGAAGAGAACAACCGCGGCCGCACGAAGCCAAGCCTTCTCTCCAACGCTTTCGAGGCGGTGATGGGAGCGCTCTATTTAGAAAAAGGGCTTGAAAAAGTGCGCGAAATAACGCTCTCACTTCTTGAGGCCGAATATCCCAAGATCGATCTTGGATCGCTCTTTAAAGACTACAAAACCACCCTCCAAGAGCTCACGCAAGCGCGCTACGGCGTGACTCCTACCTATAAGCTCTTGGGTTCCAGTGGTCCCGATCACCAAAAAGAGTTCGAAGTGGCGGTGCAGCTGCATGACGAGACCATCGCCACTGCCAAAGGGCGCAGCAAGAAAAACGCACAGCAAGAGGCCGCCAAGAAGGCGCTGGCGATTTTGAAGGCGAAGAATGAATAGTTTCGGTATCAAATTTCGTTTCACCACTTTCGGAGAGTCCCACGGCAAGGCGATCGGCTGTGTGGTCGACGGCGTGCCGGCAGGACTCGTGATCGATGAGGAGTTCATCCAAAGCGAGCTGGATCGCAGGCGTCCCGGCAAGAGCAAGTTTGCTACCGCTCGCAAAGAGAGCGACACCGTCGAGATCCTCAGCGGTGTCTTCGAGGGCAAGGCCACCGGCACACCCATCGCGATGGTGATATTCAATAAAGATCAAAAGTCCAAAGACTACTACAACATCAAAGATATCTTCCGTCCCGGCCACGCGGATTTTACCTACCATCACAAATACGGCATCCGCGACTATCGCGGTGGCGGGCGCAGCAGCGCCAGAGAGACGGCGGCCAGAGTGGCGGCGGGAGCCGTAGCGAAGCTGTTGCTAAGAGAATTTGGCATCGAAGTGGAAGCCGGTGTGTGCGAAGTGGCGGGGATTGCAGCCAAAGAGTACGACTTTGCTCATGCCAAAAGCAGTGAAATTTTCGCACTCGATCCAAGCGTAGAGGAGCGCCAGAAGGCTGCGATATTGGAGGCCAAAAACGCGCACGATAGCGTAGGCGGCGCGGTGCTGGTGCGAGCGAGCGGCGTGCCGGTGGGGCTGGGCGAGCCGATCTATTACAAGCTCGATGCAGTGCTTGCCAGCGCTCTTATGAGTATCAATGCCGCTAAAGCAGTGGAAATCGGCCTGGGAGCCGAGGCCAGCAAGCTTTTGGGATCTGTGAACAACGACGAAATCACCAAAGAGGGCTTTGTCACCAACAACGCAGGCGGCATATTAGGGGGAATTAGCAACGGCGAAGACGTAGTGGCCAAAGTCTATTTCAAGCCTACTCCCTCAATCTTTCAAAAGCAGCGCTCCGTGGATATCCACGGCAACGAGGTGGAGGTGGAGCTCAAGGGGCGCCACGACCCCTTCGTCGCGGCGCGCGGCAGTGTGGTGGCTGAGGCGATGATGGCGCTGGTGCTGGCCGATATGCTGCTTTTGAATGCCACCAGCAAGCTCGAAAATCTCAAAAAAGTCTACAATGGCTGAAATCGTCGACTTTATCGTCAAGCTTGTCGGCGATATGGGGTATATCGGGATTTTTGTGATGATGTTTTTGGAGAGCTCCTTTTTTCCCTTCCCCAGCGAGGTGGCGATGGTTCCGGCCGGGTATCTAGCCAGCAAGGGAGAGATGAATATTCTATCCGCCTGGATAGCTGGAGCCGGCGGGAGTCTGGCCGGCGCGCTCTTTAACTACGCCATCGGCCACAAGCTTGGCCGACCCTTTTTGCAAAAGTATGGCAAGTATCTTTTTTTGAAAGAAGAATCTTTGCAAAAAGTGGAAGATTTCTTCGCCAAATACGGCCATCCCAGCACCTTTTGGGGTAGGCTGGTTCCCGGGGTGCGCCAATACATCTCCTTGCCTGCCGGCATCGGGCGGATGCATATCCCATCCTTCGCGCTCTACACCTTCTTGGGAGCCGGTATCTGGTGCGCCGTGCTTTTGGGGCTGGGTTACTTCCTGGGCCACAACGAAGAGCGCATCAAAGAATACCTTCACATCATCCTCGCCATCGTGATGGTGCTGGTAGTTGTAGTCTTTTTGTACTATCGCCGTAAAGCTCAACGAAACGCACTTGTAGCCGATAAAGAGTAAAAAGGTAAAGGATACCGATGCAAGTATCTTCCACCACCGATGCAGCTACATTGGCCACGATGCAGTCGCAGCAAAAGGTCAAAGAGCAGGTGCAGGTGAGTTTGCTCAAAAAGATGATGGAGCAGACCCGGCAGATGATGCAAGAGCTCCAAAAATCGCTGCAACCACCCAAAAACGACCAGGGGTCAATCAGCCTCTACGCCTGAGTCGTAGGGTAGCTGCAGCGCTTCGATATGGCCGATGGCGTTGCCGGCTATGCCTTTGATGGAGCCATAGAGACTTATGGTGCTATCGAGCACCTTTTGGATCTGCTTTTCGCGCTGCTTCCAGATGCGCTGCATCGCGCGGCGCTCTTTATCGAGATCCTCTTGCATCTGCACGAACCCCTCCACGATCGCTTCTATCTGCATTTTGAACTCATTGGATGTGAGGTAGCGATAGAGCAGGCTCATCTTGTCGGCTCTGTTTTCGTTGGCTTTCGTAGCTTCGGCGATAGCGATGATCTGATGGCGCAGTATCGGTGCTAACGCTTTGAACTCTTCGAAGGTGCACACCCACACGCCATCCACGATTCCCATGCGTTCCATATCTTTTGGCAGGGTCTGTGTGACGATCACGCCGATGTCGGCACCGAGCTCTCGCATATCGGCTTTGAGCTTTTCTATCCAGCTCTTTTGAAACTCTTTGGTGCGCTTGCTCTCGTAGTAGATCTTGCCGCAGCCTGTGAGGCTTCGGGTATTGACGATCTGCACGCAGTCCGCTCCGCGCTGCCCCTTTTTGATCTCTTCGATACTATCGAGCGGGAAGGTGCTGCGTAGGTACTCCTCGATGGCCAGTTCTTGCACCTCTCCTTGGAGCTGTTGGCTCGTTAGATCCGCTTTACGCTGGGCTTCTTCGAGTTTGGCTTTCAAGTCTGCGAGCTGCTTTTCTTTCTCTTTGAGTTTGAGCTCGTGCTCGGTAGCTACCATCTTGGCTATTTCTTCGCGCTCTTTTGCCAGGCGCTCTTGCAGCTCCTTTTGCGCTTGGAGTTTGGCTTCGAGCACCGCTTGCTCCTTTTGTTGCTGCAGCTCTTGGATGGTGAGTTTGGCGCGTGCCAGCTCTGCGGCTTCTTGGCTCTTTTGGGCTAGCTTTTTTTGGAGCTCCTCGATGAGCGCTTGCTGCTCTTTGGCTATCTCCTCTTTGATTTTTGCACGCTCTGTTGCCAGTGCTTTTTGGAGCATCTCCTGGGCTTTGGCCTCGGCTTTTTTGGCCAAAAGTTCACGCTCGAGCTCGATCTCCTTTTGCTTGGCCTCAAGCTCTTTGCGCTGCTTTTCATATGCCTCTCTTTGGCGCTCCAGCTCTTTTGCCAGTTTCGCCTTCGCCTCTGCTTCGATCTCGCTATAGAGGGTTTTGTTGATATCTATCTTGGTACCGCAGTTGGGACAGGTAATGGTGTGCATAGCACTTCCTTTTCGTGCGTCGTTTTTCATATTCTACACTCTTTGCACGACAAAATGCGTCACAATTGACAAAAAGATAATTTTATGTCTTTGCTATCAAAACAGCGTCGGCTGCAAGGCTTTGGGGCGAAAGCTCTTGCGGTGGATGGGGCACAGGCCGTAGCGACGGATCGCTTCGATGTGTTCCTTCGTGCCATACCCTTTGTGTCGGCAAAAGCCATATTCTGGATAGAGCTTGTCATATTCGCACATCAATCTATCGCGGGTGACTTTGGCGAGG
Source organism: Campylobacterales bacterium (assembly GCA_027024145.1). Taxonomy (GTDB): domain Bacteria; phylum Campylobacterota; class Campylobacteria; order Campylobacterales; family Nitratiruptoraceae; genus Nitratiruptor. The sequence continues at coordinate 57,594 of JALVTF010000062.1, read as the reverse complement.
ATGGAAGCGGCCATCACCTCCTTGACGCTCTCATCTGCCTTGATGAGGGTTTCGATGTCTGCGACGCCGAAGCTCGTATTGCCGTCGAAGAGATAACGCTCGGCTGCAATCTTTTCTTTTATAGTACGCAAGGCTTTTGCTATGCAAGCCGAAATACCTCGTTCGTCAATCTCGTCGTTGTCGATAATCACGATTTCGTAGCGTGCGCTATGCGCGATGCGATCAAACAGCTTTTCGCGCTGTTTTTGGGTAAGTTTCTTCGAATCGTCTAACTTATAGATACGTTTCGTAAAAACCACGCCGGCTACTACCAAAGGACCCGCCAAAGGTCCCCGACCCGCCTCGTCTATGCCGCATAACACCATGTGGCTCCTTTCATTTTGCCAGCGCCCACTCATAAAAGGGCAGCACTTCACAGACAATCGTACCTACTTCGTAGCGAAAGCTGTTGGCTACGGTGATCACCTCGATGGTGTCGATATCGATGCGGTTTTTGGCCAGCAGCTGTTCGATGCGTGCTTGGATGCGCGCTTCGGTGCCGAAGGGAATGGCCAGCACCGCTTTGCGATGCTCGGGTAGATAGAGTCCCAGCGGCTCGAGGTACCAGACATCCTCGTCGACCAGCTCCAAGTAGACCATATTTTCGAAGATTTTGGGAAACTCCTTTTGTACCCACAGATCGCTTTTGGCGGTGAAATTGTGAAAAAAGAGCTTCTTGGCGGCACGCTTGGCACCGTATTTGGGGATGAAGTGGATGTAGCCGCTTCGCTCCCAGCTACTAAGCAGCGCATAGAAGCGATCTTTGGAGATTTTGTGGCGCTCTTTGATACGCTCGAAGAGAAAGTGCACACTCACGTTATGGCCTTGGTAGTAGGCAAGCTCTTTGAAGATGGTAAAATTTGCACCGAAGCTGAGGCGGTAGAGCTCCTGGATGCGCCTATCCTTTTTGTACTCTTCAATGCGCACCGTTTCGGGATAGTTGCCAAGGCGTAAAAAATGGTTGATGGCCACTTTGGGCTCGCTGCGCTTTTCAAAGAGCATGAACTCTTCGAAATCGAGATTGCGTAGCCTGTAGCGGCGAAAACCCTCTAACTCCACGTCGTGGTGCGCCACCACGATGAGCTGACGACACTCGGGGAGTGGAATTTCGGGCGTGTAGCCATAGTAGACGAGAGTGGAGATCTCTTTTTCTTGGATGAACGCATCGATGGTACGTGCTATCTCCTCCTTGTCGGCACGTGCGTCCTCGAAGTCGACAAGCAGCGTCTTTTTGGGTTCGGCGTATGTGTGTAAAAACTGCTGCACCAGCGCATACTTGCCGCAGTATTTGGGTCCAGTGAGGAGGATGCGCGAAGATGGTGCGAGCTGCACACGTCTTGGCAAAAAGTGCTGTTTTATGATACTCTTTTCGTAGAAAAACTCTAATAGCTCCACTTTTCCTTCCCAAAAGGAAATAATTTCACACCATTATAGCCAAAAATCTTGATTTGATGCGAGTGCTATTCTATAATTTCGTTCCCAAATATGTTGCTATTGCAACAAGTTCTTTGTGAAAGGTTGGAATGGAAAAGATACGTCTTAAGCTTCGCGCTTACGATCACAGGGTGTTGGATAGAAGTGTTTCGGCAATCGTCGAAGCGGTCAAGAGAACGGGTGCCGAAATCAGAGGTCCTATTCCTTTGCCGACAAAAATCAGAAAATACACGGTGCTCAGATCACCACACATCAACAAAGACTCACGCGAACAGTTTGAAATTCGTATACATTCAAGACTTATCGATATCGTATCTGCGACACCAGATACTGTCGATTCACTGATGAAGCTTGACTTGGCTCCCGAAGTGGATGTCGAAGTTAGGTCAATGGGCGAGTAAGGGGAAATAGATGGAGTTTATCGTAGAAAAAATCGGAATGAGTAGAACGATCAGCGTTCCCAGCGTACCTGTGACGCTGTTGAAAGTCAAAGAAGCAAAAGTATGCGAGCTTGTCGGTGACGACAAAGCTATCGTCGCATACAGCCACGGCAAACGCCGCAACAAGCCCATCGAAGGGCAGCAAAAAAAATATGGTCTCGAACCGCAGTTTAATAGATTCGTCACCCTCAAAGTGGCGAACAAAGAAGCGGGCGATCTGGACTATTCACCGCTAGGTGATGCAAAGAGAGTCAAAATCAGCTTCAACTCAAAAGGTCGCGGATTTAGCGGCGTCGTGAAACGATGGAACTTCGGCGGCGGTCCAGACAGCCACGGTTCGAGATTTCATAGAGCGCCCGGTTCTGTGGGTATGTGTGAGTGGCCTGGACGCATCATGCCTGGACAGAAAATGCCCGGACAGTACGGCAACAAAAAAGTAACCGTCCAAAACGAAGTGATTAGCTTCGATCCCGAAAATATGATCTTGGTCGTCAAAGGCTCAGTCCCTGGACCAAACGGAGCACTAGGCAAAGTAAGGATTGTCAAATGAGTAAAGCGATAGTTTTGAACCAAAATTTCGAAAAAGACCAAGAGGTTGCACTGCCTGAGAATTTCCAAGGCATCAACCCGCATAACCTTTATCTCTATGCGAAAGCCTACTTGGCGAATCTGCGCGCAAGCAACGCGCACACTAAGAATAGATCCGCAGTCAGTGGCGGTGGTCGCAAGCCTTGGCAGCAAAAGGGTCGCGGTGGCGCGCGTGCAGGATCTATTCGCTCACCACTCTTCGTAGGCGGTGGCGTAGTTTTCGGTCCTACGAACGCTAAAAACTACACACACAAAGTGAACAAAAAGCAAAAGCGCAAAGCGCTTGAGTTTGCACTCAATGAAAAAGGCGAAAACGGAGCGCTCTTTATCGTCGATGAGATCAAAGTAGAGTCTGGAAAAACGAAAGACGCTGCAGCGATCGTGAAAAAGATCGGCGCGCGTGACGTGCTCTTTGTCAAAGATACCATCGATGAAAAAACGTTCCTTGCGTTTCGCAACCTGCCAAACGCATATCTGATCGAACCAAACGAACTAAACGCATATCTTGCGGCGACATTCCATGCGATCGTAATGGAAAAACCCGTTTGGGAAAAAATTGTAAAAGAGGGCTAAGATGGCAGATATTACAGATATCAAATCAATCGTCTATACAGAAAAAAGTTTGGGCCTTCAAGAAGAGGGATATATCGTTATCCAAACGAGCGACAAGGTGACCAAAAATCAGCTCAAAGCGATTTTGAAAGAGTATTTCGGCGTCACGCCAGTCAAAATCAACTCTCTTCGTATGAACGGAAAGACAAAGAGATTTCGTGGAATCGAAGGAAAACGTAACAACTATAAAAAGTTTTACGTGAAGTTGCCTGAAGGGGCAAAAATCGAAAGCTTAGCGGTGTAAGGATAGAACATGGCGATTAAAAAATATAAACCGTATACACCAAGCCGACGCTTCATGAGCGTCGTCGATAGCAGCGACATCACGGCAAAACCAAGCGTGCGCAAGCTGCTCAAAAAACTTCCTGTCAAAGCGGGACGCAACAACCAAGGACGCATCACGTCACGCCACAAAGAGGGTGGTGCGAAAAAGCTCTATCGTATCATCGATTTCAAGCGCAACAAATTCGGCGTCCCAGGACGCGTAGCGACCATCGAGTACGATCCATACAGAAACTGCCGTATCGCTCTCGTGGTCTATCGCGACGGTGACAAGCGCTACATCATCCAGCCAAGTGGTCTGAAAGTGGGCGATACCGTCCAAGCAGCAGAAGGCGGTCTGGACGTTCTTCCCGGCAACGCAATGAAACTCAAAAACATCCCAGTAGGTACGCTCGTACACAATATCGAGCTCAAACCCGGCAAGGGTGGTCAAATGGCACGAAGCGCCGGCGCATACGCACAGATCATGGGTCGTGAGGATAAATATGTCATCCTCAGACTCCCCAGCGGCGAGATGAGAAAAGTGCTCGGTGAGTGCATGGCAACAGTAGGCGTCGTGGGCAACGAAGAATACATCAATATCGTCATCGGTAAAGCCGGACGCAACCGCCATAGAGGTATCAGACCGCAAACGCGAGGTTCTGCAATGAACCCAGTCGATCACCCACACGGTGGTGGTGAAGGGAAAACCGGTCCGAGCGGTCACCCTGTGACTCCTTGGGGTATGCCGACCAAAGGTTATAAGACACGTCGCAAAAAAGCGAGTGATAAGCTTATAATCTCAAGAAGAAAGAAATAAGAGGGTAGAAGATGGCTAGAAGTATCAAAAAAGGTCCATTCGTAGACGATCATCTTATGAAAAAAGTGCTCAAAGCAAAAGAGACAGGCGATAAAAAACCCATCAAAACCTGGTCTCGCAGAAGCACTATCGTGCCTGAAATGATAGGTTTGACTATCAACGTCCACAACGGACGCCAGTTCGTACCTGTCTATATCACTGAAAATCATGTGGGATTCAAGCTCGGTGAATTTGCGCCCACGAGAACGTTCCGCGGCCACAAAGGCTCGGTACAGAAGAAAATCGGGAAATAAGGATAGGTGATGAGTAAAGCAGTACTTCGATTTATCAGACTCTCACCGACAAAAGCGAGACTTGTCGCACGAGAGGTTCAGGGAATGAACGCCGAAGAGGCTCTCGCAGCTCTCGAATTTACTCCAAACAAAGCTGCGAAAGTGATCTCGAAAGTGATCGCGAGCGCAGTTGCGAACGGTGGATATGAGCCAGAAGAGGTTGTGATCACTTCTTGTCGTGTGGATCGCGGTCCATACCTCAAGAGATTTCGTCCAAGAGCACGTGGACGTGCGAGCAGAATCATGAAGCCAACTTCACATATCTATGTAGAAGTAGCAAAGAAGGATAGCTAATGGGTCAAAAAGTCAATCCTATAGGTCTCAGACTTGGTATCAACAGAAACTGGGAGTCACGCTGGTTTCCTGATTATAACATCATGCCCGATCGTATCGAGGAAGATCACAAAATTAGAAAATTTTTGAAAAAAGAGCTCTACTACGCAGGGATCAGCAATATCATCATCGAACGCACTGCTAAGAAACTGCGCGTAACCATCGTTGCGGCACGTCCCGGTATCATCATCGGTAAAAAAGGTGCCGATATCGAAAAACTCAAACAAAAGCTCCAAAAACTCGTGGGCAAAGATGTCTACATCAATATCAAAGAGGAAAAACGTCCACAAGCCTCTGCACAGCTTGCGGCAGAAAACATCGCGACGCAGCTTGAACGTCGTGTGGCATTTCGCCGCGCTATGAAAAAAGTGATCCAAGCGGCGCAAAAAGCGGGTGTTAAAGGGATCAAAGTCCAAGTAGCAGGACGTTTGGGCGGAGCAGAAATGGCACGCACAGAGTGGTATCTCGAAGGTCGTGTGCCGCTCCATACGCTCAGAGCGAAAATCGATTACGGTTTCGCGCAAGCCTACACTACCTATGGGGTGATCGGCGTTAAGGTCTGGATCTTCAAAGGTGAGGTGCTCCAAAAAGGCATCCAACCCGAAAGAAGAGAAAGAGCTCCACGCCGTAGAGCTCCAAGAAGGAGAAGATAACCATGTTGATGCCTAAAAAGACGAAATATAGAAAACAGCAAAAGGGACGCAACAGAGGAAAAGCGTACCGTGGTAGTAGCTTGGCTTTCGGTACCATCGGTATCAAAGCACTCGAACACGGACGTATCGATTCTCGCCAGATCGAAGCGGCGAGGGTTGCGATGACCCGTAAAGTCAAAAGAACGGGTAAAATCTGGATTCGCGTCTTCCCTGACAAACCTCTTACCAAAAAACCATTGGAGACAAGGATGGGTAAAGGTAAAGGTGGTGTCGAAAAATGGGTGATGAATATCAAACCCGGTCGTATCATCTATGAGATGGCCGGCGTTGAAGAGAGCCTTGCACGCGAAGCTCTCGACCTTGCACGATATAAACTTCCTTTCAAAACAAAAATCGTGACACAAGAGAGTGAAAATGAACTATACTGAGCTGAAAGATAAGAGCCTCCAAGAGCTCGAAGGGTTGTTGAGGGATAAGAAGTTGGAGCTGTTCGAGCTTCGCATGAAGCTCAAGACTATGCAGCTTCAGGATACGAGCCAAATCAGAAAAACACGCAAAGATATCGCACGAATCAAAACCGCTATCGCGGAGAAAAGAAGGGCTGAGTAATGGCTTACAAGAGAACGATTCAAGGAACCGTGGTCAAAAAAAGCGGTGACAAGACAATCTCTGTGCTTGTAGAACGTAAAGTAATGCACCCAAGATACCATAAAATCGTCAAGAGATTCAAAAAATACTTGGTGCATGACGAAAAAAACCAAGCCAATGTAGGTGACGTTGTCACTGCCGTCGAATGTCGACCGCTTTCGAAGAGAAAGTCCTATCGACTCCAAAAGATCGTTGAGGCAGGAGTGAAGTAATGATTCAAAGTTTTACGAGACTCAACGTCGCAGACAATAGCGGCGCAAAAGAGATTATGTGTATCAAAGTTTTGGGTGGTTCGAAAAGACGATACGCTTCTGTCGGTGATATCATCGTCGCCTCAGTTAAAAAAGCGACGCCTAACGGCAAAGTAAAAAAAGGCCAAGTGGTCAAAGCCGTAGTGGTTCGCACAAAAAAAGAGATCCAAAGAGAAAACGGCTCTTTGATTCGTTTCGACGACAATGCAGCCGTTATTCTCGATAATAAAAACGAACCCATCGGAACGCGTATCTTTGGACCTGTCAGTCGTGAAGTACGGTATAAAAACTTCATGAAAATCGTTTCACTCGCACCGGAGGTGCTCTAATGGCGAATAAAAAGTTTAAGATCAAAAAGGGAGACATCGTCGAAGTGATCACCGGCGATGACAAAGGCAAAAGAGGCGAAGTTCTCAAAGTCCTAAAAGATAAAGACGCTGTTATCGTAGCGGGCTGCAAAGTGGCCAAAAAGGCTGTGAAGCCCAGCGAAAAGAATCCCGAAGGCGGATTTGTCCAAAAAGAGATGCCTATCCACATCTCTAACGTTCGTAAAGTAGAAGGTGGCGCATCATGACATTAGAACTCAAAGAGCAGTATAGAAATAGAGTCAAAGACGAACTCGCGAAAGAGCTCGAAATTCAAAACCCTATGCTCATTCCCGCTCTCGAAAAGATCGTCGTGAGTGTGGGTGCCGGTGAGGCGAGCCGCGACAGCAAACTGATGCAAAGTATCCAAGATACCATCAGCCTCATTACCGGTCAGCATGCGGTGGTAACCAAAGCGCGCAAGTCCGAAGCGGGCTTCAAAATCCGTGAGGGTATGCCTGTGGGCGTGAAGGTGACACTGCGCGGTGATCGCATGTGGAACTTTTTGCAAAAGCTCATCTACATTGCGCTCCCACGTGTGAAGGATTTTAGAGGCCTTCCTCGTAACGGTTTCGATGGACGCGGAAACTACAACTTCGGTCTCGATGAGCAGCTGATGTTTCCAGAAGTGGACTATGACAACATCATCAAAACACACGGGATGAATATCACTATCGTGACAACGACAGATAGTGATAAAGAGGCTTTTGCCCTTTTGGAAAAACTCGGATTCCCATTTGCTAAAGGTGGTAAATAATGGCAAAGAAAAGTATGATCGCGAAGGCAAAAAGAAAGCCTAAATTCAAGGTACGAGCCTATACACGTTGCCGCATCTGCGGTCGTCCCCGCTCTGTCTATAGAGATTTTGGTCTTTGTAGGATTTGTCTGAGAAAAATGGCAAGTGAAGGCTTGCTGCCAGGCGTCAAAAAGTCAAGCTGGTAATTCACTAATAGGTAGCGTGCGCTGCACGAACCCTATTAGATATTCATGAAGGAGAAACAACAATGATCAACGATATGATTGCGGATTCCATTACGCGAATCAGAAATGCGCAGATGCGCGGTCTTGAAGTGACACAGCTTCTGTATTCTAAAATCGTGGAAGCTATCGTAAAAATATTGCAAGAAAAAGGCTACATAGAGAGCTATAAAGTTGTCGAAGAGGGCAACAAAAAGTATATCAACGTGGTTTTGAAGTATGAAGAGGTAGGCAAAAAGAAAAAACCTGCCATCAACGAAATCAAGCGTATCTCCAAACCAGGTCGCCGTGTCTATAAAGGTAAAGAAGAGATCAAACGTTTTAAAAACGGATACGGCACGATTATTGTGAGCACGAGCAAAGGTGTGTTACCGAACGATGAAGCGTACCGCTTGGGTGTAGGCGGCGAAGTGCTTTGTAGTGTATGGTAATACGATATCCATTCGAGTCACTCGTAGAAATATCGTATAAAGGAACGACATGAGTAGAATTGGGAAACAACCGGTAGCGATTCCAAGCGGAGTCGAAGTGAAAATCGAAGATGGCAAACTCATCGCCAAAAAAGGCAACCTCACGCAAGAGGTGGAGTTTGGCGATAGAGTGAACGTAAAAATCGAAGATAACAAAATCATTTTTTCTCCCGTCAGCGACGACAGACAGAGCAAAGCATTTTGGGGAACATATAGAGCTCTTACCAGCAATGCGATCAAAGGCCTCGTAGAGGGTTTCGAGAAAAAACTCGAAATCAACGGGGTGGGATACAGAGCGCAAGTTAAGGGCAAAGAGCTTGAACTGCAGCTCGGTTTTTCCCACCCTATCAACTATGCCATTCCTGAGGGAATCCAGATTACTGTAGAGAAAAATATCATCACCGTCAAAGGCCACGACAAACAAAAAGTGGGACAAGTGGCCGCAGAGATCAGAAGCTTCAGACCACCTGAACCGTACAAAGGCAAGGGTGTCAAGTATGTCGACGAAGTGATCATCAGAAAAGCCGGTAAAACCGCTAAGAAGTAAAGGGTAGGATATGAGAGAGAGCGTTCAAAGAAGAAAAAATAGACTCAGAATCAAAAGAAAAAGAAGAGTTCGCGGCAAAATCACCGGAACGGCCGATAGACCTCGTGTTTCTGTCTTCAAGTCCAATAGACACTTCTATGCCCAAGCTATCGACGATACGAAGGGGCATACGCTCGCATATAGCGACGGAGCGAAGATGGGCTTGAAAGCCAACAAGGAAGAGGTGAAAAAAGTGGCCGAAGATATGGCTGCGAAACTCAAGGCCCTCAATATCGAGACCATCGTTTTCGATAGGAATGGCTATTTGTACCATGGTGTCGTAGCGTCTTTTGCTGACGCTTTGAGAGAAAACGGAATCAAGTTTTAGGGGTAGCGAATGGAAAAGTGGAATAGAGAAGAGTTCGAAGAAGTTGTTGTCAACATCAGCCGCGTTACGAAAGTGGTCAAAGGTGGACGTCGATTTCGCTTCAGCGCCCTCGTCGTCGTGGGTGATAGAAAAGGGCATGTAGGCTATGGCATCGGAAAAGCAAAAGAGGTGCCTGATGCCATCAAAAAAGCGATCGACAACGCTTTTAAGAACATCACGACAGTGAATATCAAAGGTACGACTATCGCGCACGATATCGAGCACAAATACAACGCCAGCAAAATCTTGCTCAAACCAGCAAGTCAAGGTACCGGTGTGATCGCCGGTGGTGCGGCACGTCCCGTACTCGAACTTGCCGGTATCAAAGATATTTTGACGAAATCTTTGGGATCAAACAACCCAGCGACACTGGTTCGTGCTACAATAGAAGCACTCGAGAGAATCAAAGGATAAGGATAGATCATGGCACTACACAATCTCCAACCAGCACCCGGAAGCACGCACAAAATCAAACGTGTGGGCCGCGGTCAAGGTAGTGGTATGGGAAAAACTGCTACACGCGGTCAAAAGGGTCAAAAAAGTAGAACCGGCTTTAAGCAAAAAAGAGGGTTCGAGGGTGGCCAACAACCACTGCAAAGAAGACTCCCTAAAGTGGGCTTCAACTCTCGCATCGAAAAACCGTATGCGATCAATGTGGATAAAGCCAAAAAGATCGCTGGGCTCGATGAGATTACAATCGAGACAATCAGAAGTGTCTATAAACTTCCCAAATATGTGGTTCGCGTGAAACTTATCGGAAAAGGTGTCAAAGAGATCGTTGCAAAAATCAAAGACGATAATATCTCTTATAGCGGACAAAATAATGAGTAAGTCACTCGTTAATAAAATCCTTATTACGCTGGGATTTCTGTTTTTGTACAGAGTCCTGGCGTATGTCCCCGTCCCCGGTGTCAATATCGATGTAGTCAAAGATTTTTTCGATACGCAAGCAGGCAATGCCCTGGGAATGTTCAACCTCTTTAGTGGCAACGCCGTACGAAGGCTTAGCATCATCTCTCTCGGTATCATGCCCTACATTACCGCTTCGATCATTATGGAACTCCTTGCGGCTACTTTTCCAGCCCTCGGTCAGCTTAAAAAAGAGCGCGACGGCATGACGAAATATATGCAGATTATCCGTTATGCTACGATTGTCATTACACTCATACAGGCTGTAGGTGTTTCCATGGGACTCCATGCGCTTACAGGCAAAGGCGGTGAACCGGCTATCATGATCGATATGCCCACGTTTGTGACCATTGCGGCTATCAGTATGCTTGCGGGGACGATGATTTTGATGTGGATCGGTGAGCAGATTACGCAGCGCGGTGTAGGTAACGGTATCTCACTCATTATTTTTGCCGGGATTGTCAGTCGCATTCCTGCGGCAATCGGGGGGACTATCAACCTGGTCAATACCGGTGAGATGAATTTTCTCGTCCTTATCGCCATCGTTTTGATCGTTTTGGTGACGGTAGGTTTTATCATTTACATGGAGCTCGCGGAGCGCCGTATCCCGATCTCGTATTCGCGTAAAGTCTTGATGCAAAATCAGAAAAAACGCATCATGAACTATATCCCTATCAAACTCAATCTCAGCGGCGTAATTCCACCGATTTTCGCCTCTGCCCTTTTGATGTTTCCATCGACCATTTTACAATCGAGCCACAATCCTATCTTGCAAAAAGTTGCCGATATTCTCAATCCCAACGGTTTCACGTTCAATCTCTTGATGTTCGCACTCGTGATTTTCTTCGCCTACTTCTACACCTCCATCGTCTTTAATGGCAAGGAGATAGCAGACAACCTTAAGCGTCAAGGCGGCTTCATTCCCGGTGTGCGACCAGGCGAACCTACGGCCATGTATCTCAATGAAGTGGCGAGCCGCCTCACGCTTTGGGGATCGCTCTATCTCGCAGTTATCGCCACGCTTCCATGGGTGCTCGTCAAAGCGATGGGAGTGCCGTTTTACTTTGGCGGTACAGCAGTGCTTATCGTGGTGCAGGTGGCTTTGGATACGATGCGTAAGATCGAAGCGCAGATCTACATGAGTAAGTACGAAACACTCAGTGCGGTAGGTTTGTGATGGCTATTCCTATTCGCAAACCTGCCGAAATCGACAAGCTTCGCAAAGCCAATATCATCGTAGCAAAAACATTGAGCTATCTCAGCGAGCAGTGCAAGCCGGGTGTTTCACTGCTTGAACTCGATCGCTTAGGCGAAGAATTCATCCGCTCCCAGGGTGCACGTCCGTCGTTCAAGGGGCTCTATGGGTTTCCTGCCAGTGTGTGTACTTCTGTCAATGAAGTGATCATTCACGGTATTCCAACTGAATATACACTGCAAGAAGGCGATATCATTGGCCTCGATATTGGGACGGAGCTGGATGGCTGGTACGGGGATGCCGCAGTGACTGTGGGCGTGGGCAAAATAAGCAAAGCCGACGAGGCACTCATCCAAATAGCCAAAGATACACTCTATTTCGCTATCGAGATCATTCGCCCGGGACTGCGATTCAAAGAGCTCAGCTACGAGATAGAGAAATTTATCAAAGCTCGTGGTTATCAGCCTTTACATGGCTTTTGCGGGCATGGTATAGGGCGCAAACCCCATGAGGAGCCCGAAATCCCCAACTATCTCGAACATGGCTCGCCCAAAAGCGGACCCAAAATCAAAGAGGGGATGGTCTTTTGTCTCGAGCCCATGATATGCCAAAAGCTTGGGACCCCTAAAATTTTGGACGACAAGTGGTCTGTGGTGAGCGAAGACGGATTGCGAGGCAGTCATTACGAGCATACCGTTGCGGTCATTGGCGGCAAAGCGGAAATTTTAAGCAAGGAGGATTGAGATGGCAAAAGATGATGTGATAGAAGTGGACGGTGTCGTCAAAGAGGCATTGCCCAACGCAATGTTTCGCGTAGAGCTCGAAAACGGCCATGTGGTGCTGTGCCATATTGCCGGCAAAATGCGTATGCACTACATAAAGATTCTCCCCGGCGACAGAGTCAAAGTGGAGTTGACTCCCTACAGTCTCGACAAGGGTCGCATCACCTTTAGATATAAATAAGCTTAAATTAAGCAACTTTTAAGTATCATTACATCCCTTTTTGGGGAACTGTGGGAAGAGTCTTTGTAAGAGGCGGCACTCCTCTTACAAGGGTTGGTTTGACTCGCTCGTCAAACCTAAGCGTACCGTTAGTCTGAGTGCCGATATACCTTAAGGAGAAGTGATGAAAGTTCGACCTTCAGTCAAAAAAATGTGCGACAAGTGCAAAATCATCAAACGCAAAGGCGTGGTTCGCGTCATCTGCGTCAATCCAAAACATAAACAGAGACAAGGATAGTGCATGGCAAGGATTGCAGGTGTAGATTTACCTAAAAACAAGCGCATCGAATATGCATTGCCATATGTGTATGGCATCGGTCTGACGACTTCGAGAAAAATCCTCGATGCAGTAGGCATCAGCTACGATAAACGTGTCTACGAACTTACAGAAGACGAAGTGGCGACAATCAACAAACACATCCGCGAAAACTACATGGTCGAAGGTGATTTGCGCCGTAAAGTGGCCATGGATATCAAAGCACTCATGGATATCGGCTGCTACAGAGGCCTTCGCCATAGACGTGGACTTCCTGTGCGTGGTCAAAGAACGAAAACAAATGCCCGCACGAGAAAAGGTAAGAAAAAAACTGTAGGTTCTAAAAAAGGATAAGTAGATGGCTAAGAAGAGAACGAGAAAAAAAGTAGTCAAGAAAAATATCGCACGCGGTGTCGTCTATATCAATGCCACGTTTAACAACACCGTGGTGACCGTTACTGATGAAATGGGTAACGTGATCGCCTGGAGTAGTGCAGGAAGCCTCGGTTTTAAAGGCAGCAAGAAATCCACTCCGTTCGCAGCGCAACAAGCTGTCGAAGATGCCATGACAAAAGCGAAAGAGCATGGTATCAAAGAAGTGGGTATCAAAGTCCAAGGTCCAGGAAGCGGCCGCGATACGGCAGTCAAGAGTGTCGGTGCCATCGAGGGTATCCGCGTACTCTTTTTCAAAGATATCACGCCGTTGCCACACAACGGATGTAGACCTCCTAAACGAAGACGTGTATAACAAACTCTAACGGTACGCCACACAGAACGAAAAAAATTTGAGTAGGAGAAACGATGGCAAGATATAGAGGTCCGGTAGAAAAGATCGAAAGACGACTTGGTGTGAGCCTCGCACTCAAAGGTGAAAGACGCCTTGCGGGCAAGAGTGCGTTGGATAAAAGACCATATCCTCCTGGACAGCATGGTCAAAGAAGAAGCAAAATCAGTGAATACGGCTTGCAGCTGCGCGAAAAGCAAAAAGCGAAATTTATGTACGGTGTAGCTGAAAAGCAGTTCCGTAATCTCTTCAAAGAAGCCAACAGAATCGAAGGCAACACAGGGGAGAACCTGATCAAACTTCTTGAGCAGCGTCTCGACAATGTTGTATATAGAATGGGATTTGCAACGACTCGCCGCTTCGCACGTCAGCTGGTGAGCCATGGTCACGTTCTCGTGGACGGCAAACGAGTTAACATCCCTTCTTACCGTGTCAAACCGGGTCAAAAGATCGAGATTCGCGAAAAGAGCAAAAACAATCCACAAATCCAAAGAGCTTTGGAGTTGACCAACCAAACTGGTATCGTGCCATGGGTCGATGTGGATAAAGAGAAAGTTTTCGGTATCTTTACTCGCGTGCCTGAGCGCAGCGAAGTGGAAATCCCAGTCGAAGAGCGTCTGATCGTCGAGCTGTACTCTAAATAATAGCTTTTAGGCCTTTGGGCCTAGCTCAAAAAATCATAAAAGAGAGTTGGCAATGAGTAAAATCAAAGTGAGTCCGTCGGTTCCAACTAATATCGACGTAGAGAAAATTAAAGAAAACCATGTCCGTCTGGGTGTCTATCCATATGAAAAAGGCTACGCTATCTCTGTGGCACATCCTCTCAGACGTCTGCTTTTGAGTGCGACAGTGGGATATGCTCCTGTAGGCATTCAGATCGAGGGCGTCAAGCATGAATTTGATAGCGTCCGCGGCATGCTCGAGGATGTGGCGGAGTTTATCATCAATCTCAAAAATATTCGTTTCAAACTCAAAGACCCCGAAGCCGAAGAGGCGACGATTGAATACAGTTTCGAAGGGCCTAAAGAGCTTAGAGGGGCTGATTTGAGTAACGAGACCGTCGAGGTGGTGACGCCGGATAATTTCCTGGCCACACTCAATGAAGATGCCAAACTCAATTTTACAATTATTATTAAAAAAGGCATCGGATACGTGCCCAGCGAACTTATTCGTGACGAGCTTCCCGAAGGATTCATCGCACTCGATGCCTTTTTTACTCCAGTCAAAAAAGCGGTCTACGAGATCGAAAACGTTCTTGTAGAAGACAACCCAAATTATGAGAAAATCGTTTTTGATATCGAAACGGACGGACAGGTCGATCCAGTGGAAGCACTCAAAATGGCTCTTGGCGTTCTCAAAAGCCAAATGGCGATTTTCGATGGGGACCTCAATGTCATAGAGAGCACGGGAGCTACGGCTGATGTGAGTGCAAATACAATCTTTTTCGAGCCACTCGATATTCTCAATCTCGGTGCACGTAGCTACAACAGTCTCGAAAAAGCAGGCGTGCAGTATGTGGGAGAGCTTCTTTTGATGGACAAAAAAGAGCTCAAATCCATCAAAAATCTCGGTAAGAAATCTGTTGATGAAATCGAAGAAAAGCTTGCAGATTTGGGTGTGGATGTAAGCAGTATGAGTGAAGCTGAAAAAGAGGCGGTCCTCCAAAAAATCCAAAGCCTAAAGGATAATGCATGAGACATAGACACGGATATAGAAAACTGAGTCGTACGAGTGCGCATAGAAAAGCGCTATTGAAGAATTTAGCCATCGCCTTGATCATGAGTGAAAAAATCGAAACGACCGAAGCGAAAGCGAAAACGCTTCGCAGTTTCATAGAAAAACTGATCACCCGTGCGCGCAAAGGCGATTTTAACGCGCACAGAGCAGTTTTTGCAGCATTACAAGACAAAGAAGCGACTAAGAAGCTTGTCAACGAAATCGCTCCAAAATACAAAGAGCGCAACGGTGGCTACACGCGCATCACGAAAACGCGTATTCGCCGTGGTGACGCTGCTCCCATGGCGTTCATCGAGCTCGTTTAATCTTCTCTCAGAGGCTCTTGCCTCTGCTAACCGCTAAATTTAATCTCCTTTTAACCGAAAATAAACTATATTCCTTCAAACTGTTAAAGGATAGCGATGCAGTTCCCTTTTACCGATGAAGACCTCAAGCCGGCAGTCGAAAAAATTATCGAAGAGATTCGCCCGATGATCGCTCTCGATGGAGGCGATATCAAGCTTCTGGGCGTACGCAACGGCAAAGTTTTCGTACAGCTTGGCGGTGCGTGTGTGGGATGCAGTGCATCGGGCAATACCCTCAAGTACGGCGTGGAGCGCCAGCTTAAAATCAAGATCCATCCCGATATCGAAGTGATCAACATCCCGCCGGGCTATGAAGACAAATGGGAAGATATTGCGATGCAGTATGAAGGAGAGAAAGGTCAATGAGCATCCGAAAAATGCTCGATGAGGCTGGGCGTCTCTTTATGGAGCGTCGCTATCAAGAGGCGCTCGATCTCTTTTTGGCTATTTTGCGCAAAGATCCGGAAAACCTCGAAGCACAGATGGGTGCAATGCTTTGTGATCTGGTGAGCGAAGACGAAGAAGAGGCGGCAGCGCTCTATGACTTTTTCTTGGTGCTCAAGGATGAAGGTGAGCCGGAACCATACAAACGTATCATCGCGATGATCCAAACTCTCGATGGCGCACAAAACAGTCTCAGTGAGCTCGAGATCGAAACTCCATCCGTAGTACCGGAAGGGATCAGTTACAGTGATTTTAAAGAAATCGTCAAGGAGCGAGGAAGTTTCAAGAGAGCCTTCGAAGATATTATGTTCAGTACCAAAGTGGTAATAACGAAAAAGAGCGACTTTTTTGATTTTATCCACCAGCTCATTGAATCGGGCTATACAGATATGGTCTATAGCTACATCGAAGATGCCACAAAGCTCTATCCGGCCGATAAACGCTTAGGCGAGCTTCTGGATAGACTCCAAAGCACAAAAGTATGATCTACGATTTCGGTAGTTTCACGGTAACGGACAATACCCAAGAATTAGGCAGTGCCGACTATTTCTTGCTGACGCGCCAAAACGAAAAATATATCGATGCTACTCCCCAAAATACGCTTCGACCTAAAGAGCTTCTCCAAAAATTGGGACTTACCGATATGCAGATCGTAGGCATCACGGGAACCAACGGCAAAACAACGACGGCAGCAGCGATCTACTCGCTGCTCAATGATCTGGGTTATCCTGCGGCGCTGCAAGGTACACGCGGCTTTTTCGTCGCCGATGAAAAGGTCGGTGCCAAGAGTCACACCACGCCTCCCATCGGCCAGACGATCTATCACCTCTTCCAAGCCAAAAAGCGTGGGGCTTCGCACTTTGTCATGGAGGTGAGCTCCCATGCTATCGCTCAAGAACGCATCGAAGGCCTGCAATTCGCTCTGAAAGTCTTTACCAACCTTTCTCAAGACCATCTGGACTATCATAAAAGTATGCAAAACTACGCGGCCGTAAAAAGTGCACTCTTCGCAGACGAAGCGCCCAAGCTCATCAACAAAGAGGATCCTTATATCCGCTACAATCCCAAAAACTTGCGTACCTACGCTATCGAAGAGATGGCCACGTACAAAATCGCGGCCTATTCGATGGAGCAGGGTATTAGCGCGCTCTTGCAGTTTGGCTCCGAGACCGTCGATTTTCACTCACCGCTCGTGGGGCTTTTCAATCTCTACAACATCACGGCCTCTGTGGGTGCGGTGCATATGCTTACCAATGAACCCCTTGCGAAAATAGCCGAAGCTGTGGAAAACTTCGGCGGCGTGCGAGGGCGCATGGAGATAGTGAACTATGAGCCTCTTATCGTCATCGATTTTGCCCACACACCCGATGGAATGCAAAAGGTTTTCGAATCCTTCCCGGGCAAAAATATCGTAGCACTCTTTGGTGCGGGAGGGGACCGCGATCGCAGCAAGCGAGCTCTCATGGGACAAGCGGCTGCAAAATTTTGCAAACGCATCTATCTTACCAGCGACAATCCCCGCTCGGAAGAGCCTCAACAGATCATCGCAGATATCCGCCAAGGCATCACAAACGGCACACCTGTGGTAGAGGAGGTAGATCGCGCCAAGGCTATCGCAAGGGCGCTTGCAGAGCTGCAAGAGGATGAAATTCTTTTAATTCTGGGCAAAGGGGATGAAGAGTACATCGAGGTAGGGGGTAAGAAAATCCCTTTTAGCGATCGCGACTATGTCGAGTCACTTTTAAAGAGAGCTTGAAGTATGTTTGCATATCTGTACATCAAAGTAGCATTAAGAATTTCTTGTTACAATTCGGACAAATTTAGTATGAATTAAAGGAGCGACCATGGGTATTCCACAACCGACATTCTACATCTTCAAATGCGAACAGTCCGCACCTCCGGGATTTCCCAAGCCAAGCTGTGTGAGCCAAAACAATCCCGAAAGCCAACAGCTTTTTCAATATATGGCACAAAAATTGATGGAAAAGGGAATCATCGCTGCGGTCCAACCGGTACGCACAGGATGCCTCAACCGCTGTCAACTGGGGCCCGTGATGCTCGTCGAGCCAGGTCATTACATGTATGTGGGACTCTCTAAGGAAAAAATTGATAGAATTATAGAAGAACATATCATTGGCGGTACTCCAGTGGAGGAGTATCTCATCCCCAAAGAGTACTGGGATGAGCCTATGAGCATCGCAGATGTTATCAAAATGGCAGGTGGAGCATAATAGATGCTAATCGAAATGCTGTATAGCAAAATCCATCGTGCGACGGTGACGGACGCCAATCTCAACTACGTTGGCTCCATCACCATCGACGAAGAGCTCATGGAGGCTGCGAAGCTGCGTGTGGGCCAAAAGGTGGATATTCTCAATATCAACAACGGCGAGCGCTTCCAGACCTACGTCATCAAGGGTGAGCGGGGCAAACGTGAGATCTGCCTCAACGGCGCGGCTGCGCGCAAAGCCCATCCTGGTGACAAAGTCATCATCGTAGCGTATGCCCAGTATACTCAAGAGGAGCTCGCCGAGTATGAGCCTACCATCGTGCTCGTGGATGAAAACAACAACATCGACGAAATCCTAAACGAAATGTAAGGGCGGCGATGTTCGATAAACTCAATCTCGGGGAGCTTGGCAAAGTTTTCGAGGAAATGCAAGAGAAAGCCAAAAAGCTCCAAGAAGAGGCAGAGAAAAAGACCTTTACAGCCAAAAGCGGCGGCGGTCTCATCAAAGTCACAGCCAATGGCAAAGGTGAAATCATCGATATCGAGATAGATGATTCGCTGCTCGAAGACAAAGAGTCTTTGCAGATCCTCCTCATCAGCGCTATCAACGACGTGCTCAAAATGGTGGAAGAGGACAAGCGCAACCTCGCCATGAATCTCATGAATCCGTCTATGTTCGGAAATGGCTGATGCAGCTACGCGAAGAGTTTGAATCCTATTTGCAAGAAAACCTCCCCACTCTCGAGACATTTCACCCCTATTACCAAGAGGCGCTTCACTATATGCTCCTTGCCGGCGGCAAGCGTTTCCGACCAATGCTGCTGCTCAGCGTCGTCAAGGCCAAGAATCCGCTTTTAGTCCCCTCTGCCATGCGCGCGGCTTTGGCGGTAGAGATGCTCCATACCTATTCGCTCATTCACGACGACTTGCCTGTGATGGATGATGCGGATCTTCGCCGCGGCAATGCGACACTGCACAAAAAATTCGACGAGCTTACGGCCGTGCTGGTAGGCGATGCTCTCAATACCCACGCTTTCTATCTCATTGCCACTGCAGCGCTGCATAGCGACGTCAAAAACGCTCTTGCACGCGAGCTCGCATACAACGGTGGGATATACGGTATGGTGCACGGCCAAATCCTCGATTGCTATTTCGAAAATCGTAAACTTCCCCTCGAAAAACTGCGCATCCTCCATATCAATAAAACGGCCAAGCTGATTGCAGCCAGCCTCAAAATGGGAGCAATCATCGCAGTGATGAATGAAGCGGAGCAAGAGAAGCTCTACGATTTTGGCATCAAGCTCGGGCTACTCTTTCAAATCCAAGATGACATCATAGATGCTACGAAAAGTGCCGAAGAGGCCGGAAAAACTACAAACAACGACACAGCGAAAAATTCGTTTGTCAATCTCTTGGGGCTCGAAGGAGCTCAAGCGCAAGCCGATAAACTCGCCGATGAGATCCAAGAGATGCTGGATTCCATGGATAGCGACGTAGCAGATGAACTGCACACGCTCTTAGCACACTACATCACAAGACATAAGGAATAGCGCATGAATACCAAAATGCTCAAAAAGATGGCCGATACCATTAGATTTCTTGGGCTCGACATGATCCAAAAGGCCAATAGCGGGCATCCCGGAGTGGTGCTGGGCCTCGCAGACGTAGCGGTGGTGCTCTCGCAGCACCTGCGCCATAACCCCAAAAACCCAAAATGGCTGAACCGCGATCGCCTCGTCTTTAGCGGCGGCCACGCCACAGGGCTTATCTATTCACTGCTCTATCTGTGGGGTTATGATGTGAGCCTCGAAGACCTCAAGGAGTTTCGCCAGTTTGGCTCCAAAACCCCCGGTCACCCCGAATATGGACACACCCCAGGCGTGGAGATCACCACTGGGCCCCTCGGGCAAGGCGTGGCCAATGCCGTGGGTATGGCGATGGCCGCCAAATATGCAGCGCACCTACTCAATACCGAAACTACCAAAATCATCGATCACAACGTCTACTGCCTGTGCGGTGATGGGGATTTGGAAGAGGGGATTAGCTACGAAGCCTGTGCTCTTGCAGGACGCTTCGGACTGGATAATCTCATCATGATCTATGACAGCAACCACATCACCATCGAAGGGGATACGTCATTAGCGTGGAACGAAGATGTAAAACGCCGCTTCGAAGCCCAAAACTGGGAGGTGACAGAGGTTAACGGCCACGACTACGAAGATATCGACGCGGCACTGCGCTGGGCCAAAAAACGCAAAAAGCCGGTACTCATTATCGCCCACACCACCATCGCTAAAGGGAGCTGCCATTACGAAGGCGATCCCCACTCCCACGGCGCGCCGTTAGGCGAAGAGGATATCCGCTGTGCCAAGGAAAAAGCAGGTTTCCCACCCGACGAGCACTTCTATGTGCCAGAAGATGTGCTAGCACGCTTTCGCTGCGCGGTAGAAAAAGGGGAGCTTGCCGAGCGCGAATGGAAAAAGCTCATTACCGAATCTCCTTACAAAGAGCAAAACGAGATGCTTGCACGCCTCGAAAACCCTGATTTCGAGAGCATCGAGTGGCCTCAGTTCGAGCCAGGTAGCATGGTGGCTACGCGTGAGAGCAACGGTAAGATTCTCAACGCCATCGCAAAAGCGCTTCCTGGATTCGTCGGAGGCAGTGCGGATTTGGCGCCATCGAACAAAACCTATCTCCAAGGTATGGGAGACTTCCCAAATGGAAAGAACTTCCATTTCGGTATCCGCGAGCACGCCATGGGTGCCATCACAAACGGTATGGCAGCTTATGGATTGCTCATTCCATTTAACGCTACGTTTTTCGTCTTTAGCGACTACCAAAAAGCCGCCGTGCGCATAGCGGCACTCTCTCAACTCAAAAACTACTTCATCTGGACCCATGACAGCATCGGTGTGGGCGAAGACGGTCCCACGCACCAGCCCATCGAGCAGCTGACAACTTTTCGTGCATTGCCCAATTTCTACATGTTTCGTCCAGCCGATGCCAGCGAAAACGTGGAGTGCTGGAAAGTAGCACTTAAGCTCGACAAGCCTTGTGGTTTTGCCCTATCTCGCCAAAAACTCAAAACCCTCAAGCCCGAACGAGATTTTGGCGATCCGAGCCGCGGCGGCTACATCATCAAAAAACGCGACAACGCCGTGCTCACAATCGCGGCAAGCGGTAGTGAAGTGATGCTGGCACTGCAAGCGGGCTGCCACCTGGAAGAAAAAGGGATCAACGCCAATATCGTCAGCATGCCGTGCATAGAGCTTTTTTTGGAGCAAGACGAGGAGTATCGTAAAGCGGTGTTCGATCCCGCCACGAAAGTGCTGGCCATCGAGGCGGCCAGTGCTATCGAGTGGTATCGTTTCGCAGACATGGTGGTAAGTATGGAAAATCGCTTCGGTGCCAGTGGCCCCGGTGGCGTGCTTTTCAAAGAGTTTGGCTTTACTATCGAAAACGTCATCCAAAAAGCACAAGAGCTTCTGGGCTAAGCCCAAGCTCTTGACAGCCAAAAAATTTTTCAATATAATTCCACTCGTCCATTAATGATGCCGGCGTAGCTCAGTTGGCTAGAGCAGCTGATTTGTAATCAGCAGGTCGTGGGTTCGAGTCCCTCCGCCGGCTCCATGATTTCAGCGTTTGACCAGTACATGGTGGGATACCCAAGCGGCCAACGGGGGCAGACTGTAAATCTGCTGGCTTTTGCCTTCGGAGGTTCGAATCCTCCTCCCACCACCATGACGCGGGAGTAGCTCAGTTGGCTAGAGCATCAGCCTTCCAAGCTGAGGGTCGCGGGTTCGAGTCCCGTCTCCCGCTCCATAAACTGGGAGCTGAACTAATGTAGCTTCTCGTACCTACATAGTTTCGCTTCCAACAACGCTATCATGCTGTTACATTCAGATGCCCAGATAGCTCAGTGGTAGAGCACTTCCTTGGTAAGGAAGAGGTCGGCGGTTCAATCCCGCTTCTGGGCTCCATGATGTAACGTTTGGGGTCACCGTAAAATTTTGGTATAATTAGGCCGCTATTTTAAATTTCAATGGAGGAAGATAATGGCAAAAGAAAAGTTCGTCAAGACCAAGCCACACGTCAACATCGGTACGATCGGACACGTTGACCATGGTAAAACTACCCTTACAGCTGCGATCACTGCAGTGCTTGCAGAAAAAGGGTACGCAGAAAAAAGAGATTACGACCAAATCGACAACGCTCCTGAAGAGAGAGAACGCGGTATTACGATCGCTACTTCTCACGTAGAGTATGAAACAGACAAACGCCACTATGCGCACGTCGACTGTCCTGGACACGCCGACTACGTCAAAAACATGATCACCGGTGCTGCACAGATGGACGGTGCGATCCTCGTTGTTTCTGCAGCAGACGGTCCTATGCCACAAACTCGTGAGCACATCCTTCTTGCACGCCAAGTTGGTGTTCCTTACATCGTTGTATTCCTCAACAAAGAGGACATGGTAGACGATCCTGAACTTCTCGAACTTGTAGAAATGGAAGTTCGCGAACTGCTCAACGAATATGACTTCCCTGGAGATGATGTACCTGTCATCGCAGGTTCTGCTCTTAAAGCACTCGAAGAAGCGAAAGAGGGCAAAATCGGACCTTGGAGTGAAAAAATCCTCAAGCTCATGGAAGCTGTGGATGAGTACATTCCTACTCCAGAACGCGACATCGATAAACCATTCTTGATGCCAATCGAAGACGTATTCTCTATCTCTGGTCGTGGTACCGTTGTGACCGGTAGAATCGAGCGTGGTGTAGTTAAAGTGGGTGACGAAGTAGAGATCGTAGGTCTTCGCCCAACACAAAAAACAACTGTCACTGGCGTTGAAATGTTTAGAAAAGAGCTTGACCAAGGTGAAGCCGGTGATAACGTCGGTGTACTTCTTCGCGGTACGAAAAAAGAAGAGGTTGAACGCGGTCAAGTTCTCGCACAACCAGGATCTATCACACCTCACACGAAATTCGAAGCGGAAGTCTATATCCTTACAAAAGAGGAAGGTGGACGCCACACTCCATTCTTCAGCGGATATAGACCACAATTCTATGTACGTACAACTGACGTAACTGGTACTATCACACTCCCTGAGGGCGTAGAGATGGTTATGCCTGGTGACAATGTAAAAATCACTGCAGAACTTATCGCTCCTATCGCTCTCGAAGAGGGAACTCGCTTCGCTATCCGCGAAGGTGGTAGAACTGTTGGTGCAGGTGTTGTAAGTAAAATCATCGAATAATGCCAGGGGCTTGTCCCCTGCATACGTAAGGGCGAATAATGAGAGATATTATCCACTTGGCATGTGAAAAGTGTGGCAGAAGAAACTACCACACGACAAAAAACAAAAAAACGCATCCAGAGAAGTTCGAAATCAGAAAATATTGTAAATTTTGTAAACAGCACACAGTGCATAAAGAAGCAAAACTGTAAGAGGTAAAAGCATTCGCTTTTACCTTTTTTGATAGGGCAGTAGCTCAGTTGGTAGAGCAGCGGTCTCCAAAACCGCAGGCCGGGGGTTCGAGTCCCTCCTGCCCTGCCACGGTAACCAAGGAAAACCATGGAAAAATTTATTGACTATTTTCACAAAGCCAAAGAAGAGTTACATAAAGTTATTTTTCCGACCAAAGAGCAAGTGAAGAACGCATATATCGCTGTTTTCATCGTAGTAACGGTGGTGTCACTCTTTTTGGCTCTTGTCGATGGGACAATGTCGTTCATATTGTCTCACATAATGTAAGGTAAGGAAATTTATGGCACATAAATGGTATGCGATACAGGTATACGCAGGCAGCGAAAAAGCTGTAAAAACTGCGATAGAGAATCTCGCAAAAGAAGAGCATCTCGAAGAGAGAATCAAACAAGTCGTTGTGCCAACTGAAGATGTCATCGAAGTAAAAAACGGCAAAAAGAAGATTACTGAGCGAAGCATTTACCCTGGCTATGTATTTGCCAATATCGATCTCGATACGGATCTATGGCAAAAAATTCAGAGCCTGCCGCGCGTATCACGATTTATCGGTGAATCGAAAAAACCGACGGCTATCAGTGAAGAGGATGTAAAAAAGATTTTGGAAAAAACGGAGAAAAAGGGTGCTCCAAAACCGAAAATCTCCTACGAGCCTGGAGAGATGGTGCGCATTACGGAAGGTCCTTTTGCGAACTTCACCGGTGTAGTAGAAGAGTACGATATGGAGCATGGAAAACTCAAGCTCAATGTCTCCATCTTCGGACGAAGTACCCCGGTGGAGATCCTCTATACGCAAGTAGAAAAGATTATCTAAGTCTAAGAAAGGAAAGAAATGGCGAAAAAAGTAGTAGACCAGTTTAAACTGCAAATTCCAGCCGGAAAAGCAAATCCTTCTCCTCCTGTAGGACCAGCGCTTGGTCAGCGTGGTGTAAACATTATGGAGTTTTGTAAAGCTTTCAACGAAAAGACAAAGGATATGATGGGATTCAATATCCCTGTCGTGATCACCGTCTATAACGATAGAAGCTTTACGTTTGTTACGAAACAGCCACCTGCTACAGATCTCATCAAAAAAGCAGCTGGTATCCAAAAAGGGAGTGACAACCCACTCAAAAACAAAGTGGGCAAAATCACCACTGCACAACTCGAAGAGATCGCAAAGACGAAAATGCCCGATCTCAATACTACCGATATCGAAGCTGCCAAGAAGATCATCGCAGGCAGCTGCAGAAGCATGGGTGTAGAGATCGTCGACTGATCCTCACCACAGGATCTTAAATAACGTGGTAGCAAAAAACCAATGCGGAGTGAATAATGGCTAAAAAACATTCAAAGAGATATCAACAACTATTAGAAAAGATAGAAAAAGGCAAAATCTACTCAGTAGACGAAGCTGTCAAAAAAGTAAAAGAACTCAAATCTGCCAAATTTGATGAAACTGTCGAACTTGCCCTTAGACTCGGTGTCGATCCACGCCATGCCGATCAGATGGTGCGAGGATCCGTAGTCCTTCCTCATGGAACAGGCAAAACTGTACGCGTCGCAGTTTTCGCAAAAGGTGCGAAAGCAGATGAAGCCAAAGAATGTGGCGCAGATATCGTGGGAGCCGAAGATCTCGTAGAAGAGATCCAAAGCGGTAATATCAACTTCGATATCGCTATCGCGACACCCGATATGATGGGTCTTGTGGGTAAAATCGGTAGAATCCTCGGGCCTAAAGGGCTCATGCCAAACCCAAAAACCGGCACTGTGACAATGGATGTTTGCCAGGCTGTAAAAAACGCGAAAGCGGGACAAGTCAACTTTCGTGTCGATAAAAAAGGGAACATTCACGCTGGTATCGGGAAAGCGAGCTTTAGCGAAGAGGCCCTCAAAGAGAACCTCGAAGCATTCGTCGCACAAATCAACAAACTCAAACCGGCCGCAGCGAAGGGGCGCTATATTCGTCACGGCGCGATCTCTTTGACTATGAGTCCGGCTGTCGAGCTCGATACGCAAGAACTTATGGATATCAAAGACTAAGGGCTTTATCTTAGACTGAAGATAGCGGGCAACCATAAGACCTGCTTGAAGTCTTCTGTCGGAAAGGAGGTAAAAAGCTTTGACACGCAGCCAAAAAGAAGAGGTGGTCAATTACCTCACCGAAGAGTTTAAAAACGCTGCGGCAATCATCGATTGCGACTACAAAGGTATGAGTGTTCCTCAGCTCGAAGCCTTGCGTAAAGTTGCAAAGGAAAAAGGACTCAAAGTCCGCGTGGTCAAAAACACGCTTGCGATGATTGCCCTTAAAAACATTGGCGTCGAAGACTTCGTGCTTAAAGACACCAATGTGCTCGTGTGGGGTGATGACCTTGTGGACCTTGCAAAGACTGTGACTGACTTTGCGAAGGAAAACAAGGACACCTTTAAAATCAAACAAGGGTATTTCGAAGGCGAGGTTGCGGACGAAAAGAAAATCGAAGCATACTCCAAGCTTCCAAGCAAAGAAGAGCTTCTTGGAATGCTTCTTTCTGTTTGGACTGCACCTCTACGCAATTTGCTGTATGTATGGAATGCACCGAAGCAAAACTTCGTGACTGTGCTTGAAAACATTCGTCAACAAAAAGAAAACTAAAAACTAAAAAGGAGAGACAATGGCTTGTACAAGAGAAGATGTAATCGAGTATATCTCTAATCTCAGCGTATTGGAGCTCAGCGAGCTTGTTAAAGAATTCGAAGAAAAATTTGGTGTAAGTGCACAACCTACCGTTGTTGCTGGCGCAGTAGCAGCTGGTGGCGCTGAAGGCGGTGCAGCAGCTGAAGAAAAAACTGAATTTGATGTTGTTCTTACTGATGCAGGTGCGAAAAAAATCAACACTATTAAAGTGATTCGCCAAGTAACTGGCCTTGGCCTCAAAGAAGCAAAAGAAGCTGCTGAAAACACACCTACCGTCATCAAAGAAGGTGTCAGCAAAGAGGAAGCTGAAGAGCTCAAAAAACAATTCGAAGAAGCCGGCGCTAAAGTAGAAATTAAATAAATCTTTTCCCAAAAAGTAGAAGAGGATCCTTTCCTCTTCTTAAACCTAAATGCGATATAATACACCCCCTTCTCCAAATACCATATGGTAAAACTACATAGAAAATGAGGTTAGCCTATGCTAAATAGTTTACACTCCGGAAGCAGACTCAGGGTCGATTTTTCCAAAATTCCCCAAGATTTGGATGTTCCCAACCTCTTGCAACTGCAAAAGAGCAGCTACGAAAACTTCTTGATGCCTCACAAGGATTCGCGCGAAAGCAGCGGTATAGAAAAAGTTTTTAGATCAATTTTCCCGATCCACGATCAGCAAAATCGTATCTCCTTAGAGTATGTGGACAGCGAAATCGTGATGCCCAAATACACCGTGCGTGAATGTATGGAGCGTGGCATTACCTACAGTGTTTCGCTCAAACTCAAAATCCGCCTCGTACTCTGGGAGCGTGACGAGAAGACGGGCGAGAAAATTGGTGTGAAAGATGTCAAAGAGCAGTATATTTATGTTCGTGACATCCCTTACATGACAGATAGGACTTCTTTTATCATCAATGGCGTCGAACGTGTCGTGGTCAACCAGCTGCATCGTTCACCCGGTGTCATATTCAAAGAAGAAGAGGCTACCACAGCCGGTGGGACAATGGTGGATACGGCACAGATCATCCCGGATCGCGGTGCATGGCTCTATTTCGAGTATGATCCCAAAGATGTACTCTATGTGCGCATCAACAAACGCAGAAAAATTCCATCTACCATTCTTTTCCGTGCACTGGGATACTCCAAGCAAGATATTCTCAAACTTTTCTACCCCATTACGAAAATCATCGCAAAAGATAACAAATTTTTCATCGAGTTTCGTCCCGAAGATTTCGTGGGCCGTGTAGAGTTCGACGTGCGCGATGAACAGGGCAACCTGATCGTCGAAGCAGGCAAACGTCTGACCAAGAAAAAAGCACAAAAACTCATAGAAGAGGGCGTAAAATATATCGAATTTCCTCTCGATGTTTTGATGGATCGCTATCTCGCTTCACCTATCATCGATCAAGAAAGCGGCGAAGTACTCTACGATACTCTGACAAATCTCGATGAACATAAACTCAAAAAGATTATCGAAGCAGGTATCGATGAATTCGAAATCGTCAATGACTTGGCAGCCGGCAAAGACAAAGCAATCATCAACTCCTTTTTAGCCGACCAAGAGAGCCTCAAACTTCTTAAGCAAACTGAAGGCATCGAAGATGAAAACGACTTAGCCGCAATTCGTATCTATAAAGTGATGCGACCTGGTGAACCTGTGACGAAAGAGAACGCCAAAGCGTTCGTCAAGGATCTTTTCTTCAATCCCGAAAAGTATGATATCACACGCGTGGGACGTATGAAGATGAACCACAAACTTGATCTCGACGTCCCCGAGTATGTCACAGTCCTTACGAATGAAGATATCATCAGGACTGTCCAGTATCTCATCAAGGTCAAAAACGGTCAGGGCCGTATCGATGATCGCGATCACCTGGGGAACAGACGTATCCGAGCTATCGGGGAACTTCTGGCCAATGAGCTGCACACGGGTCTGGTGAAGATGCAAAAAGCGATTCGTGATAAAATGACCACTATGAGTGGCAACCTCGATGAACTGATGCCCCATGACCTGATCAATTCGAAGATGATTACAAATACAATTTTAGAATTCTTCTCGACAGGGCAGCTTTCACAATTTATGGACCAAACCAACCCCCTCAGCGAAATTACACACAAACGTCGCCTCTCTGCTCTTGGAGAAGGTGGGCTTATCAAAGAGCGCGCCGGCTTCGAAGTGCGCGACGTACACCCTACACACTACGGTCGTATTTGTCCTATTGAGACACCGGAAGGCCAAAACATCGGACTTATCAACACCCTCTCTACCTATGCGAAGGTCAATGATCTTGGTTTCATCGAAGCGGCTTACAAGGTAGTCAAAGACGGTAAAATCACAGATGAGATCGTCTATCTGACCGCTGCGCAGGAAGAGGGCAAAATTATCGCTCCAGCCAATACCGAGATTATCGATGGCAATGAAATCAAAGGCGATTTTGTCGAAGCGCGCAAAGATGGCGAGATTATCCTTGTAGAAAAAAACAAAGTAGAACTTATCGACCTCACACCACGTATGGTGGTGGGTGTGGCGGCGAGCCTCATTCCATTCCTCGAACATGACGATGCGAACCGTGCATTGATGGGTTCGAACATGCAGCGTCAAGCAGTGCCTCTTCTTAAATCCGAAGCGCCCATGGTGGGAACAGGGATGGAAAAAGTGGTGGCGCGCGATGCGTGGGAGGCGATCCGTGCGCGTAGAAGCGGTGTAGTAGAGAAGATCGACAGCGAAAATATCTATATCTTAGGCGAAGATGAAAACGGTGCCTACATCGATCACTACAAGCTCCAAAAAAATCTGCGCACCAACCAAAATACTTGCTTTAGCCAAAAACCGATCGTCAAAAAGGGTGACTACGTCGAAGCGGGACAGGTTATCACCGACGGTCCGAACATGGATAATGCAGAGCTCGCACTTGGCAAAAACATGCTCGTGGCCTTCATGCCATGGAACGGCTACAACTTCGAGGATGCTATCGTCGTGAGCGAACGCATCATCCGCGATGATGAATTTACTTCTGTGCATATCTATGAAAAAGAGATCGAAGCGCGTGAGCTCAAGCACGGCGTCGAAGAGATCACACGCGACATCCCCAACGTCAAAGAAGAGGAGATCGCACACCTGGACGAGAGCGGTATCGTCAAGATCGGTACCTATGTCAAGCCAGGCATGATTCTTGTAGGGAAAGTCTCACCCAAAGGCGAAGTGCGTCCGAGTCCCGAAGAACGACTGCTCCGCGCTATTTTTGGTGAAAAAGCAGGCCATGTGGTTAATAAATCCCTCTACTGCCCGGCCTCCATGGAAGGCGTAGTGGTCGATGTGAAAATTTTTACCAAAAAAGGATACGAAAAAGATCCCCGTAGCCTCAAAGCATATGAAGAGGAAAAAGAGCGCCTCTCCAAAGAACACCATGACAAACTCCTCATGATCGACCGTGAAGAGATGCTCAGAATTATTTCACTGCTTTCCAAAGAACCTTTGGAAAAAGATGCGAAAATCAAAGATAAAGAGTTCAAAGCGGGTGAGAAGATCTCCAAAGAGGAGCTCGCCTCCATCAACCGTTTCGCACTCAACGCACTCGTGAAATCCTATGCGCCAGAAGTGCAGAAAAAATATAACGCCATCAAAACGCACTTCCAAAACGAAAAGCGTAAGCTCACCGAAGAGCACGAAGAGAAACTCGAAATCCTCGAGCGTGAAGACATCTTGCCAAGCGGCGTAGTGAAACTGGTCAAAGTCTACATCGCCACCAAGCGTAAGCTCAAAGTGGGTGACAAGATGGCGGGACGCCACGGAAACAAAGGTATCGTTTCCATCATAGTGCCCGAGATCGACATGCCATACACGAAAGACGGGCGCATTGTCGATATCGTCTTGAACCCTCTGGGCGTTCCAAGCCGTATGAACATCGGGCAGATTCTCGAGGTCCATCTGGGACTCATCGGTAAGAAGCTTGGCGAGCAGATCCAAGAGATCTTCGAATCCAAACGCAAAGATTTCGTCAAAGAGCTGCGCAACAAGATGATCGAAATCGCAAGCGTCGCCAAACTCATGAACGCCAAAGAGGCGATTGAGAAAATGAGCGATGATGAGATCATCAAGTATGCGCGCGACTGGGCCAAAGGGGTAAAATTCGCTACGCCGGTTTTCGAGGGGGTTACGGCCGAAGAGTTCGCCAAACTCTATGAAATGGCCAAAATGGATATGGATGGCAAAACCGAACTCTATGATGGCCGCACCGGTGAAAAATTCAAAGAGCGTGTCAATGTGGGCTACATGTACATGCTCAAACTCCACCACCTCGTGGATGAGAAAGTCCACGCACGCAGCACCGGTCCCTACTCACTCGTTACGCAGCAACCTGTGGGCGGGAAAGCGCTCTTTGGTGGTCAGAGATTTGGTGAGATGGAGGTTTGGGCTCTCGAAGCACACGGTGCAGCCCATACCCTTAAAGAGATGCTTACTATCAAGTCTGATGATGTGGAAGGCCGCGTAGCGGCGTACAAAGCCATCACACGATCCGAACCTATCCCGGAACCCGGCATTCCTGAGACCCTATTCGTGCTCACAAAAGAGCTCCAAGCTCTTGGAATCGATGTAGAAATTTTAGATGAGGAAAAAGACGATGAAGAAACTGGTACCAATTGAAATCGGTGAAGAGAAGAGACCAAAAGATATCAAGGCTATCCAGTTCAAGCTGGCAAGTCCAGAAAAGATTCTCAGCTGGTCCCACGGGGAAGTCAAAAAGCCTGAAACCATCAACTACCGTACGCTCAAGCCCGAGCGCGACGGGCTCTTTTGTGCCAAGATTTTTGGACCGATTAAAGACTATGAGTGTCTGTGCGGCAAATACAAAAAGATGCGATACAAAGGCGTAGTATGTGAAAAATGCGGTGTGGAAGTGACCGTAAGCAAAGTGCGCCGCAGCCGCATGGGGCACATCGAGCTCGTTACGCCAGTTGCCCATATTTGGTATGTCAACTCTTTGCCAAGCCGTATCGGCACACTCCTTGGGGTCAAGATGAAAGACCTCGAGCGCGTGCTCTACTACGAAGCCTACATCGTCAAAGACCCAGGCGAAGCTTACTACGATTTTGAGAAGAAAAATCCTGTTAAAAAGTACGACGTGCTCAATGAAGAGCAGTACCAGCAGCTGATGCAGCACTTCGGCGATACGGGATTTGACGCGCGCATGGGTGGCGAAGTGGTCAAGGAGCTGCTTGAGGAGTTCGATCTCGTGGGTACTTTCGAGCAGCTCAAAGAGGAGATGAAGCAGACCAACTCAGAAGCAAAGCGCAAAACCATCGTCAAACGCCTCAAAGTAATCGAGAGTTTTATCACAAGTGGTAATAGACCCGAATGGATGATGCTTACAGTCGTTCCTGTACTGCCACCGGATCTCCGTCCACTCGTGGCACTCGATGGAGGGAAATTTGCCGTTAGTGACGTGAACGACCTTTATCGCCGCGTCATAAACCGCAACCAGCGTCTCAAACGCCTCATGGATTTGGATGCGCCCGATATTATCGTGCGCAACGAAAAGCGTATGCTCCAAGAAGCCGTGGATGCTCTCATCGATAACGGCCGCCGTGGCAATGCCGTCAAGGGTGCCAATAAACGACCTTTGAAGTCTCTGAGTGAGATCATCAAAGGGAAACAGGGACGTTTTCGCCAAAACCTCCTTGGGAAACGTGTCGACTTTTCGGGACGTTCCGTCATCGTTGTAGGTCCGAATCTTCGCATGGATCAGTGTGGTCTGCCTAAACTGATGGCACTGGAGCTTTTCAAACCACACCTCATGGCCAAACTGGAAGAAAAAGGCTATGCGACGACTCTCAAGCAGGCCAAAAAGATGATCGAAGATCGCGACAATGTGGTCTGGGAGTGCCTCCAAGAGATTGTCGATGAGTATCCGGTGCTTCTCAACCGTGCGCCGACACTCCACAAACTCTCTATCCAAGCTTTCCACCCCGTCCTCATCGACGGCAAAGCGATTCAGCTCCACCCACTGGTCTGTTCGGCATTCAACGCCGACTTCGATGGTGACCAGATGGCGGTGCACGTTCCGCTGACTGAAGAGGCGATAGCAGAATGTAAGATTTTGATGCTCAGCTCCATGAACATCCTCTTGCCAGCTTCCGGTCGTGCTATCGCAGTACCGACACAGGATATGGTTTTGGGTATCTACTACCTATCGAAAGAGAAAGAGGGTGCCAAGGGTGCCAACAAACTCTTTGCTGATATCGACGAAGTGATGATAGCCCTTGAATCCGGACATTTAGATATCAACGCAAAGATCCGTACCAAAATCGACAATCAAGTGGTCTACACCACTGCAGGTCGTATGATTATCAAATCGATCCTGCCAGATTTCGTGCCTCTCAATCTGTGGAACAGAGTTTTGAAGAAAAAGGATATTGCAAATCTCGTAGATTATGTTTTTAAAGAAGCGGGACCGAAAGTAACCGCAGAATTTTTGGATAAACTCAAAGAGTTTGGTTTCAAATACTCCACAAAAACAGGTATCTCTATCAGCGCCTACGACATCAAGGTACCAGAATCGAAAAAACGCCTTATCGAAGAGGCCAAGAAGAAGGTCAAAGAGATTCAGCAACAGTTCCAAGCAGGTCTCTTGACAGAGCAAGAGCGCTACAACAAAATTATCGACATCTGGACAGATACGACCAACGAAGTGGCAAAAGAGATGATGGAACTCATGAAGCACGACAAAGAGGGCTTCAACTCCGTGTACATGATGGCAGATTCCGGTGCACGGGGTAGTGCGGCACAGATCCGTCAGCTCGCCGGTATGCGCGGACTTATGGCCAAACCTGACGGTACCATCATCGAAACGCCGATTATCTCGAACTTCAAAGAGGGACTCAACGTTCTTGAGTACTTCATCTCCACCCACGGTGCGAGAAAGGGTCTGGCAGATACCGCACTCAAGACCGCAAACGCTGGATATCTGACGCGTAAACTGGTGGACGTGGCCCAAAACGTCAAAGTTACCATCGAAGATTGCGGCACGCATGAAGGTGTGGAGATCACTGAAATCTCAGTGGGGAACGAGCTTATCGAATCCCTCGAAGATCGTATTTTCGGGCGTGTGCTCGCTGAGGATGTGATCGATCCTGTGACCAACGAGATCCTCTATCCAGAAGGTACGCTGCTTGATGAAGATAAGAGTCGTCGCATCGTAGAGGCCGGTATCAAATCTGTCGTGATCCGTACACCGATCACGTGTAAAGCTGAAAAAGGTGTATGTGCCAAATGTTACGGTCTCAACATGGCCGAAGGCAAACTGGTCAAACCGGGTGAAGCAGTTGGTATCATAGCAGCCCAGTCTATCGGTGAGCCGGGAACCCAGCTGACGCTGCGAACATTCCACGTGGGTGGTACCGCAAGCCGTGCAGCCGAAGAGCGCCAGATCATAGCCACAAAAGAGGGTTTCATTCGCTACTATAACCTCAAGACGTACGAAACAGAAAACGGCAAGATTATCGTTGCCAACAGACGCAACGCCGGTGTGCTCTTGGTAGAACCGAAAGTCAAAGCACTCTTTGACGGTGAGCTCGATATCAAAACGATCCATGACGAGGTGATCATCACGCTCACTGATGGCAAAGAAAAAGTGCGCTATTCGTTTAAGAAAAACGACTTCGCCAAACCAAACGAACTGGCAGGTATTAGCGGTAAAATCGAAGGAAAACTCTACTTGCCCTACGAGAGCGGAGCGAGAGTCGAAGCGGGTGATAGTATCGTCGAAATCATCAAAGAGGGATGGAACGTTCCAAATCGCATCCCCTATGCAGCCGAACTCAAGGTCAAAGACGGTGCGCCTGTGACGCAAAAGATCCTCAGTGGCGCGGCAGGTGAGGTGAAGTTCTACAAACTCAAAGGTGACTATCTTGAGCGTTTCGAGGATGTGAAAAAAGGCGAAAAGATCGACGAAAAAGGGCTCTTCGCCGTTATCGCTGACGATCAGGGACGCGAGGCTGCGCGCCACTACATCGCACGCGGCTCCGTGATCGAAGTGGATGACAACCAAAAAGTCGCCAAAAACGAAATGATCGCGACACCTGCAAAAGCCGACAAAACGGTCATCGCCGAATGGGATCCGTACTCTATTCCTATCATTGCCGAAAAAGAGGGCACCGTTACCCTCGAAGATGTGATCCCAGGTGTCACCGCCGTGGAGCAAGTGGATGAAATCACAGGTGAGACGCGTCTAACTATCAACGAGTACGTCCCACCTGAATACAAACCGACGATCGTCCTCGCACCAAAAGATGGTAGCGATATTATTCGCTACGTGCTCGAGCCAAAAACGGCGATTTACGTCCAAAGCGGCCAAGAGGTGAAATTGGCTCAAACGCTTGCAAAAACACCGAAAGCTGCGGCAAAATCACGCGACATCACCGGTGGTTTGCCGCGTGTTAGCGAACTTTTCGAAGCGCGCCGTCCGAAAGATCCGGCAGTCGTGGCCGAAATCGACGGTGTAGTGAGCTTCGGTAAACCAAGCCGCGGTAAACAGCGCATCATCATTACGGCCGATACAGGTCAGACGGTGGAATACTTGATAGACAAAAATCGTCAGATCCTCGTGCACAACGGCGAATTCGTCCATGCAGGTGAGCGTCTGACGGATGGTACCATCAGCGGCCACGATATTTTGCGCACACTCGGCGAAAAAGCCCTCATGTACTATATGGTAAGCGAAATTCAGCAAGTCTATCGCCGCCAAGGTGTTACCATAGCCGACAAGCACATCGAGATCATCGTTTCGCAAATGCTGCGTCAAGTCAAAATCGTCGATAGCGGCGATACGAAGTTCATCCCAGGTGATTTGGTGAGCAAGAAAGCCTTCAAGCAAGAGAATGAGCGTATCTTGCGCTTGGGCGGGCAGCCTGCGATCGCCGAGCCTGTACTTGTGGGTATCACGCGTGCGGCAGTGAGTTCAGACTCCGTCATCAGTGCCGCATCTTTCCAAGATACCACGAAGGTACTCACAGAAGCCAGTGTCAGTGCGAAGATCGATTATCTCGAAGATCTCAAAGAAAACGTCATCATCGGTCGCCTGATCCCTGTGGGTACGGGTCTGTACAAAAAACAAGATGTCGAGCTCGCTCCTGCCGACCAGGAGTGAGTCGGCTTAGAAAAAGTTTAAATTAAGCTGTTTGTAAAGTTTAGTTCACTATAATTAGCCACTAATTTTGGAAGAAAGGGAGAGAACAGTGCCTACTATCAACCAGTTGGTAAGAAAAGAGAGAAAAAAGGTGATCAAAAAGTCCAAATCACCTGCTCTTGTCAAATGTCCGCAACGACGCGGCGTTTGTACGAGAGTCTATACGACGACTCCAAAAAAACCGAACTCTGCGCTTCGTAAAGTCGCCAAAGTGCGCCTCACTTCAGGCTATGAAGTGATCAGCTACATCCCAGGTGAGGGACATAACCTGCAAGAGCACTCCATCGTGCTTGTGCGCGGCGGTAGGGTAAAAGACTTGCCTGGTGTGAAATACCATATCATCCGTGGTGCCCTGGATACTGCAGGTGTGGCAAACAGAAAGAAATCCAGATCTAAATACGGAACGAAAAAACCAAAATCATAATCGATTCATACGTGAGAAATTAAAGCGATTTAATCTCTCACCCATAGCCACAGGTGAGCTTATCGCCTGAGTAAATTTTTTGAAGGAGCTAGACGTGAGAAGAAGAAGAGCCCCCGTACGTGAGGTGATGCCAGATCCGATTTACGGCAGCAAAGTTGTTACAAAGTTTATCAATAAACTGATGTGGGACGGAAAAAAGAGCGTAGCGCAAAAGATCTTTTACAACGCCCTCAAAATGATCGAAGAGAAAAACAAAGATCTCAAAGGCATCGACGTATTCAACGAAGCGATCGAAAATGTCAAGCCTTTGTTAGAAGTCAAAAGCCGCCGTGTAGGTGGTGCTACCTACCAAGTACCGGTTGAAGTAAGGCCAGTTCGTCAACAATCTCTCGCAATCCGCTGGATCGTGGACGCTGCACGCAACCGCAACGAGCGCACTATGGCTGAGCGCCTTGCGAACGAACTACTCGATGCAGCCAACAAACGCGGTGCAGCCTACAAGAAAAAAGAAGATACATACAAAATGGCGGAAGCCAACAAAGCGTTCGCACACTACCGATGGTAAGCAAATCCGTCCGTCACAAAGACTCCCTGCCGCAAGAGGTTCTCTTTTGCGGCTATTCTTCGCTACAATTACACAAAATTTCTATCAATCGCATCAAAGGATAAGGTATGGCTAGAAAAACTCCCATAGAAAAAGTACGTAACATAGGTATCGCTGCGCATATCGATGCAGGGAAAACGACCACCACCGAGCGCATCCTCTACTACACCGGTATCAGCCACAAAATCGGTGAGGTGCATGAGGGTGCTGCGACTATGGACTGGATGGAGCAGGAAAAAGAGCGCGGTATTACGATTACCTCCGCTGCGACTACCTGTTTTTGGCGTGACCACCAAATCAACATCATCGACACACCGGGACACGTGGACTTCACTATCGAAGTGGAGCGCTCCATGCGTGTTCTCGATGGTGCAGTTGCTGTGTTCTGTGCCGTAGGTGGCGTGCAGCCACAGTCTGAAACGGTATGGCGCCAGGCCAACAAATACCATGTCCCCCGCATCGTCTTTGTGAACAAAATGGACCGTATCGGTGCGGACTTTTTCGAGGTAGAGCGCCAAATCCGCGATCGCCTCAAAGCGAACCCCGTGCCTATTCAGATCCCTATCGGCGCTGAGGACAACTTCCGTGGTGTCGTGGATCTCGTGGAGATGCGTGGGATCGTCTGGGATGACGAGACGATGGGCGCGAAGTATGAAGTGATCGAGATCCCAGAAGAGCTCAAAGACAAAGCCCAGGAGTACCGCGAAAAACTGATCGAAGCCGTGGCCGAAACGGATGAGGAGCTCCTCGAAAAATACCTCGGTGGGGAAGAGCTTACAGTTGAAGAGATCAAAAAGGGTATCAAAAAAGGCACACTCGATATGAGCATCACGCCGATGCTCTGCGGTAGTGCTTTTAAAAACAAGGGTGTGCAGACACTCCTCGATGCAGTCGTAGATTATCTGCCCGCTCCTACCGAAGTGGATTGGATCAAAGGTATCGATCCGAAAACCGGTGAAGAGGTCTCCGTCGAATCTACGGACAATGGACCGTTCGCTGCACTCGCCTTCAAGATCATGACTGACCCCTTCGTAGGACAGCTCTCTTTCATCCGCGTCTATCGCGGACAGATCTCCAGCGGTAGCTACGTGCTCAACTCCACAAAAGAGAAAAAAGAGCGCGTGGGACGCCTTTTGAAAATGCACGCGAACAAACGTGAAGAGATCAAAGAGCTTCCTGCCGGTGAGATCGGTGCGGTCGTGGGTCTCAAATATACGCTTACCGGTGATACGCTCTGCGACGAAAACCATCCTGTCATTTTGGAAAAGATGGAGTTCCCTGAACCGGTTATCAGTGTCGCAGTAGAGCCAAAAACCAAAGCAGACCAAGAAAAAATGGCGACGGCTTTGGCGAAGCTGGCTGAAGAGGACCCGAGTTTTCGCGTCCACACAGACGAAGAGACAGGCCAAACTATCATCTCTGGTATGGGCGAGTTGCACCTCGAAATCATCGTGGATCGTATGAAACGCGAATTCAAAGTGGATGCGGAAGTGGGTCAGCCACAAGTCGCATACCGCGAAACTATCAAAACGCCTGTGGATCAAGAGTACAAATACGCCAAGCAAACAGGTGGTCGCGGTCAGTACGGACATGTCTTCATCAAGCTCGAACCGCAAGAGCCCGGCAAAGGGTATGAATTTGTCAACAACATTACCGGTGGTGTGATTCCAAAAGAGTACATCCCAGCTGTAGACAAAGGTATCCAAGAAGCGATGCAAAACGGCGTCGTGGCAGGCTATCCTGTGGTAGACGTCAAAGCCACACTCTATGATGGTAGCTACCACGAAGTGGACTCTAGCGAGATGGCATTCAAGATCGCCGGTTCTATGGCCTTCAAAGAAGCGGCCAAAAAAGCGAACCCTGTACTGCTCGAGCCTATCATGAAAGTGGAAGTGGAAGTGCCCGAAGAGTACATGGGTGACGTGATCGGCGATATCAACCGCCGCCGTGGCCAGGTACAGAGCATGGAAGATCGCGGAGGAAACAAAATCGTCAACGCGATGGTACCGCTTGCCGAGATGTTCGGATACTCCACGGATCTGCGCTCTTTCACCCAAGGTCGCGGTACGTATTCTATGGAGTTCGACCACTACGAAGAGGTACCAAGAAACGTCGCCGAAGAGATCATCAAAAAACGCAATGGCTAAGGTCATCCACACCGACGTTACCGACAAATCCAAAATCTACGAAACCCTCCGCAAGGAGGGTTTTTTCAATATCTTCACCTGGCATGACGCCAAAGATACCCGCTATCCCGTGCATACCCATCCCCACTACGAAGTGCGCTGGGTAATAGAGGGAACACTTGTCATCATCGAAGATGGTCAAGAGTTGCAACTCCATCCAGGAGACAGACTCGAATCGCTTCCCGACAAGCCGCACGCCGCATATACGCCAACAGGCGTCACATACGTCTGCGCGTCCCGGTAGCTCAGCAGGATAGAGCATCGGATTCCTAATCCGAAGGTCGTGGGTTCGAATCCCGCCCGGGACACCACTGCCCTATCTTTTTTTTCAAAAAACAGCTATAATGGTTCTACCCGATAAAAATCGGGATGCATTATTTTCAAAGGAACATTCGATGAAGCAGATCTATGTAGGCAACTTGCCATACAGAAGCAGTGAAGAGGACGTACGCGATCTTTTCGCACAGTACGGAGAAGTGAGTTCAGTCAAACTCATCACAGACAGAGAAACGGGACGCCCCAGAGGTTTTGGTTTCGTAGAGATGGAAGATAGCGATGCCACGGCGGCTATCGAAGCGCTGGACGGCAAAGAGTTCGAAGGACGCGTCCTCAAAGTCAACGAAGCCCGCCCAAGAGAGCAAAGACCACGAAGAGAATTCAACTAATATTCTCCCCAGGCGGCTTCGCCGCCTCCAACATCTCCACTCCCCAACGCAAACTATCCATACCAAACTTTGTGCGCACCTTGTGCGAGCACTCCAAAAGCCGCGCCAATTTTTTATCTTCGTATATATGCCACAGGTCATAGAGTTTGCTTGCATAAAATCCGCTGCACGATAGCCCCAGCCGCACCACGGGTGTATAGCTATCGTCACACTGCGAAAAGAGCTCTAGTGCTATGCGCTGCAGCAGTTTTTCGCTAAAGAGGCGATGGGAGCGTAGATGTGCTCTGGCTTTGAGCCCGCTTTCGTAGCGCACGCCAAGAGCGTAGTAGGTAGGCTGCAAGCCAAGCTTCGCGATACTGCTGGCAAGGTGGCGCGCTAAGATGAGGATGCGCCGACGCAGCTCCCCGCGATCGCTCACGGGATCGATGGTGCGTGAAATTCCTATCGATTTGCGAGGACTTGCTTGCACGATGGGTTCGTTATCGATCCCCCAGATACGCCGATAGAGGGTGATGCCAGGTTTTTTCCAGCTATGAAAGATATGGCGTATCTGGCGGGTTTCGCCTAACGTCGTGATCCCAAGAGCCCGCAGGCGTCGTAGATACCCTCGTCCGATGCCGGGAAACTCCTCGATGGGGATGTCGCGGATGAAAGACTCCACATCGTCGACGATTTTGACGCCTTGGGGTTTGGCAAAGGAGGTGGCCAGTTTGGCGGTCCACTTGCTCTTGGCCGCTCCTATGGAGATGGGAAGGCCAAGGTGCTCTTCTATCTCCTTTTGCAAAGCGCGCAAGAAATCTTCGAGCTCCTCGCGCTCCACCCAGCCGGTGACATCTCCGAAAAACTCGTCGATGCTAAACTGCTCCACTGCAGGGATGCGCCGTTTGAGAAAGAGATGGAGCCGGTGGGAGAGCTGGTGGTAAAAGAGGTGATTGGGCGCCACCACGCGAAGATGGGGGCAAAGCTCCAAGGCCTCGCGCACGGTCATGCCGGTCTTGATGCCGTACTTTCTCGCTTCGTAGCTGGCGGTGATGATGATGCCGCGAATTTTACGACTTTCCACGAAGTAGTCGCGAAAGTTGGCATCGGCGTTGTAGAAAATCGAGGGGACGAACGCCCCGCTGTTGTCGTGAATGGTATCGATCTTGTGAGCGCTCTTGCTATCGAAGATGAAGGGATCGCCCCTTCCGCCCACGGCTGCCGGGACACCGCGCAAGGAGGGGTCTTTGATGCGCTCAGCCGCGATGAAAAAGGCGTCGAGATCCAAATGTATCTTCATAGCAGGCTCCTTCGCGAAAATATTAACAATATGTTGAAAGTGTGGTAGAATAAATTAATGAAATGTTGAGAAAGGTGCGAATATGTTGAGCTTCGAGGAGGTAGTGGAGCGCATCAAGGATATCATCTCCCAGGAGGTGGGTGCACGCAAGGTGTACGACAAGGATGTGGCGAGGGCACTGGGTATTACACCAGAGCACTTTTCAATGCTCAAAAAGCGCGGCCGTTTGCCCATTAAAGAGCTGCTCGACTTTTGTGCCAAGCGGCGTATCAACATCAACTGGCTGCTCTATGACCAAGATCCCTATTCATTGTGCGAATCGACCCAGCGCTTTGCCTATGTGAAATACTTCAAAGAAATAAACGCCAGTGCGGGCGGGGGTGCCTGGAACTACGAGCTGGTGAGCGAACCTTTGTATCTTGATGAAAAGATCGTCGATATCTTGGGCGGTCCCAAGGCCTTGGAGCATATCCAGGCGGTGAACGTATTAGGAGATTCGATGGAGCCGCTCTTGCAAGACGGCAGCATCGCTTTTGTGGATACCTCCCAGCGCGACGTGAAAAAGAGCGGGGTTTTTATGATCGAGACGGCTGCCGGGGTATTTATAAAAAGATTGCGCCTGCGCGCCGATAATAGGGTAGAGCTCATCTCCGAAAACCCTACCTATCCCGTAGAGGTCCTATCGCCCGAAGAGGTGCGCGTGGTAGGACGTGTGGTGGGAAGTATCGAAAAGG
The DNA here is from genome assembly GCA_027024145.1 of Campylobacterales bacterium. GTDB lineage: Bacteria > Campylobacterota > Campylobacteria > Campylobacterales > Nitratiruptoraceae > Nitratiruptor. Next base: position 16,306 of record JALVTF010000062.1, on the reverse strand, counting down.
TCTAAAGTACATGTTCAAAGCCTATCTCAAATATCTTTTGCTCTACTTGGTGCTGGGCTGGCTGGCTGCAGTGGTGCAGGTCTATATGGTGATGGAGCCTTTTGAGATTTATCCTCGCTACTATATCGTGCCTTTGGTGTTCGTGGCGATCGCGGCACTCTTTCCCGCGTGGGCCGAGGCAAAAGCCAAGGAGCAAAGCGAGGATCCCAAGCCGATGCCAAAAGAGCGCCCCAAACCCGTCGCTCCCCCTGTATGCTATAAAAAAGACGCCCTTACCGGAGCACTCCTCAAAGACGCTTTCAATGAAATTTGCGGTATCAAGATCATCGAAGCCAAGCATCTCAATGAACCCCTCTCGCTCGTTATCTTCGATATCGATCACTTCAAAAAGATCAACGACACCCACGGTCATCTCCAGGGTGACGAGGTGCTCAGAGAACTATCGCGCATCGTTCGTGACAATATCCGCCAAAAAGAGTACTTCGTGCGCTGGGGCGGCGAGGAGTTCGTTTTGCTCTTGCCAGGCACTGGATTGCAAGGAGCCAAGATGGTGGCCGAAAAGATACGCCGTATCGTGGAATCTACACCCTTTAGCATCGGCAAGGTAACCTGCAGCTTCGGTGTGACTACGCTCAAAAAAGATGATACGATCCAAAGCTTCTTGCACCGCGCCGACGAAGCTCTCTATGAAGCCAAGGAGAGCGGCCGCAATCAAGTGAAGGTGCGCACATAGCACGACTCATCGTCTACGGTGATATCCACGGCTGCTTCGATGAGTGGATGGCACTGCGCAATCGCTTAGATGTGCAGGGTGATGATCGTGAGATATGTGTCGGCGATATCATCGCCAAAGGCCCCAAATCCCTCGAAGTTTTGCGCTTTTGCAAAGAAAACGCCGTTACGGTGATTCGCGGCAACCATGAAGACAAAATATTGCGCTACCACCGCCACGAAAGAGAGCGCCTGCGCACCGGCAAGCACAATCCTATGAAGTTGGAGGATGAGGAGTTAGTGCTCTATGAGCGTATGACGGATGAGGATATTTCTTATCTCGCATCCTTGCCACTCTTTGTGCGCGTAGGGATATTAACAGTCGTTCACGCCGGTATCTTGCCTGGGACCAGTCTCGATCATCTGGACAAGAGAGCGGCTGCGCAGATCATGCGGGTGCGCTATCTCGATTACGAAGGCAATTTCGTGCATCTAGGCGCCAGCGATCCTGCGCGCCATTTTTGGTGGAGCGATCTGTATGATGGACGCTACGGGTATGTGGTCTATGGCCATCAGCCCTTTTTGCGTCCTCGCGTGGACCGCTGGAGTTTCGGGATCGATACGGGAGCGGTCTATGGCAATCGCCTATCGGCCATCGTGTTTGACTACACCAACGAGCCGCTTATCGAGAGTTATCGTTTCGTCGATATCGCGGTGCCGGAGTATGCCAAAAAGAGGCGCGGATGGATAGTTGCAGATTCGTAGCCGATGTACATCTGGCCAGAGTGGCCAAGTATCTGCGGATTGTAGGCATCGACACCCTCTACTATCACGAAATCTCCGACGATGCGCTTCTATCAATCGCCAAAGAGCAAAATCGCATCGTCCTGACACGCGACAGAGAATTGGCAAACCGCAGCGAGCGGGTCTACTATGTGCCCAAGGGTACGATTCTTGAGGTAGTGCAGGATGTCCTGCGCCGTTTTGGGTGTAGATGCGAGCCATTGACACGCTGTCTGGTGGACAACACACCGTTGCAAAAAGTGGAAAAAGAGGAGGTGATCGATAGGCTCCCGCCCAAAGTGCGTGCTCTTTTTAACGACTTTTGGCGCTGTCCTACGTGTGGGCGGATCTACTGGCACGGGACGCATTATGAGAGGATGCTCTCGTTTGCCCGGCAGGTGTGTGGTGAAATTCGGGCACGAGAGCCTTGAGAGCTGCGACGATTTCCGCAGGTGTGTCGGCCTGAAGCAGTGTGGCTATTTTTTGCGCAAGCGTAGCGAAATCCATCGGCGTAGCGTGTGCGATGTAGATGGATTGGTACTTGGTCTTCTCTTCCACGCCCTCTAAAAGCAGCTCTTCGTAGAGCTTCTCTCCTGGTCTGAGTCCTATGAACGCGATAGGTACCTCTTTATTGTAGAGCTCCATCATCTTTTTGGCCAGATCCACGATTCTCACAGGCTTGCCCATATCGAGGATGAAGATTTCTCGCCCTTTGGCGATGGTGGCTGCCTGCAAGACCAGCTGGCAGGCTTCTGAAGTGAGCATGAAGTAGCGCATCACCTCTGGGTGCGTCACGGTGACGGGCCCACCCTTTTTGATCTGCTCTTTAAATTTTGGTATCACACTGCCGCTGCTGCCAAGGACATTGCCAAAACGCACGGCCGCGATGATGGTGGAGCCGTTTGGGATGTTTTGGGCGTAGAGTTCGCACACGCGCTTGGTGGCGCCCATGATGTTGGTGGGATTGACGGCCTTGTCGGTGGAGATGAGAATGCAGTGGGGGACGTGGTATTTGATGGCCAGATCCAGCACGTTCTTGGTGCCCAAGACGTTGTTCTTGACGGTGGCTTTGGGATTGCGCTCGGCCAGCGGTACGTGCTTGTAGGCGGCTGCGTGGAGGATGATATCGGGATGCGTCTGGGCGATGATAGGCTCTATCTGGTTGCGATCGGTCACGTCGCAAAGCCTTGCATCGATATCCTCGAAGCGCTGCGTAAGAGTGTACAAAGCAAATTCGCTCATCTCCACAGCTATGATGTGCTGTGCGCCGTATTCCTTGCACTGGCGCACCAGCTCGCTGCCGATGCTTCCGCCCGCTCCCGTGATGAGAACCTTTTTATTCTTGACAAACTTCTCGATGGCTGCTCGATCGAGATCTTTTGGTTTGCGCGCCAAGAGATCTTCGATATCGAGGTCTTTGAGCTCCTCTTTTGTGAGTGTAGCGATTTTGATCTCTTTGATGCCCCCTTTTTTTGCACGTTTGGTGAGATCGTCGAGCGCTTTGGGTTCGAGCTCTTTGGCTACGATGAGGGCTTCGATGTGATGGAAGCGATCGAAGAAATCCTTGGTTGCAACGATGGGGATATTGTTGATGAAACTTCCGGCTCTTTCGTCGTCGACGACTACTTCTGGTTTGTAGCCAAAATCGCCGCTAAGAAACGAGTCGATGAGGTGCTTGGTGCGGTGTGTGACACCGTAGATGGCGGCACTCTTGAAACCCTTTTTGGCAAAAGATTCGATATAGACGCGCTTGGCGATGCGAAGACCTCCGAGGAAGATGAGGCTCAGGATCATATCGATGATGATGGCGCTACGGGGAAAGAGGATGAAAAAGTCGTAAAAGAGCCAAAGAATCAGTGCCGCGAATGTATAGGCTGCAAGGATTGCGGCGAAGAAGCGCTTCGCTTCCGAGAGTCCGTAGTAGCGCCAGGTGAAGTGGTACTGCTTAAAAAGGTATAAGAAGAGGATTTTCGATGCAGCAAGCAGCAGGTAGATTTTCCAAAAACTATGAAAGAAGATGGCGGGGATATGGAAATTGAAACGTAGCGCATAGGCAAGGAGAAGTGAAATGAATGAGAGCAGCGCATCGAAAAAGAGAAAAAAGAGCGCGCGTGTGCGAGTGGTGGCCTTTAGCATCATAGCTTTTCCCTTATGATGGCACATATTGTCGCTACATCTTCGCGCTCAAGCTGCGTGCCGCTAGGCAGACAAAGACCTTGAGCGAAGAGGCGCTCACTCACGCCGCTGCCGTAGAATCGAAACTCTTTACACAGCGGCTGTAGATGCATCGGCTTCCATAAAGGCCGTGACTCGATGCCCTCGCTTTGAAGCGCTTCATAGATAGCGAGAGGGTCTGTGGGAAAGAGTGTCGTGGTGAGCCAGCGGTTGCCGCGGCTGCCGGGAAGCTCGGGCATAAAGGTGAGGTCTGGTAGCTCCTCTTGGTACCAGCGAAAAATTTGGCGCTTCTGGGCGATACGCTCATCCAAGACCTCCATCTGCGCCACACCGATGGCTGCGAGGATATTGCTGAGGCGATAGTTGTAGCCGTAGGTGGTGTGCTCGTACCATGGCACTCCCGGCTCTTTGGCTTGCTGGGAGAGAAATTGTGCTTGTTGCATGAGCTTTGCATCATTTCCCACCAGCATTCCCCCGCCGCTGGTGGAGAGGATTTTGTTACCATTAAAGGAGTAGACGCCAAAGATCCCAAAAGTGCCGGTCTGCTTGCTATCATACGTAGCGCCCAAGCTCTCGGCCGCATCTTCGATGAGGTGTGCGCCGTACTTTTGGCAAAGCTTGGCTATTGCTGCCATGTCGGCACTTTGGCCATAGAGGTGCGTCACTATTACGGCTTTGGGTCGCTCCTTTGTAAGTGCCATCTCCAAGGCTTCCGGATCCATCTGCCAGGATGCATCGCAGTCGATGAGAAGAGGAGTGGCCTTTTGGTAGAGGATGGGAGCGAGGGAGGCGATGAAGGTGAAGCTGCTCACGGCCACCTTGTCCCCTTCGCCGATGCCAAGTGTGCGTAGAGCCAGATGCAGTCCGGCCGTGGCGTTGCAAAGCGCCAGGGCGTGGGGCGCGCCGGTGTAGCTTCGCACCGCCTCTTCGAAGCGATCCACGAAGGGCCCTACGGGCGCGATGTAGCCGCTTGCAAAGGCTTCTTGGATGTAACGCAGCTCTTTACCACTTGGATGGGGAGGCGAGAGGTAGATCTTCATCACAGCCTTTTATCCACGAGATTTCTCGGCAAAACCCCCTTGATATCGAATACCACACTCGAATGGGGGATAGCGGAGTAGTCGAGCTCTTTGAACTGTTCGTGCGCCACCGCCAAAACGATGGAGTCGTAGTCTGCGAAGTTTGGCTCATTTTGGAGCAGTTCGATGTCGTACTCTCTTTTGACCTCTTCCTTGTCCGCCCAAGGATCGTACACATCCACTGTGATGCCAAAATCTTGTAGTTCACGTATCACATCGATGACTCTCGAGTTTCTAATATCGGGGCAGTTTTCTTTGAAGGTGATGCCAAGCACTAATGCCTTACTTCCCTTGACCTTATGGTCTTTGTGGATGAGGAGTTTGACTACTTTGTTGGCAACGAATATTCCCATCTCATCATTGGTTCTACGACCTGCTAAGATGATCTGGGGATGGTAACCAACTTCCTTGGCTTTGTACGCCAGATAGTAGGGATCGACGCCGATGCAGTGACCACCCACAAGGCCAGGGCGGAAGGGGAGGAAGTTCCATTTGGTGCCCGCAGCCTCTAAAACATCGAGCGTATCTATGTTGAGTTTGTCGAAGATGAGAGCAAGTTCATTGACAAAAGCGATATTGATATCTCGTTGGGCATTCTCTATCACTTTCGCAGCTTCTGCCACTTTGATAGAGGGTGCCAAGTGGGTGCCTGCGGTGATGATGGATTTGTAGAGTGCATCCACTTTTGTGGCAATTTCTGGAGTAGAACCACTTGTTACTTTTTTGATATTGGGGAGGCGATGCTTTTTATCTCCCGGGTTGATGCGCTCAGGAGAGTAGCCACAGAAGAAGTCTTCGTTGAATTTCAGTCCGCTCTCACGCTCGAGCTCCGGTACACACACCTCTTCTGTACAGCCTGGAAAGACTGTGGATTCGTAGATGACGATATCCCCTCTTTTCAAAACCCTTCCCACAGTCCTGCTGGCCATGATAAGGGGAGTAAGATCCGGGTTTTTATGCTCATCTATGGGCGTGGGAACGGTGACGATGTAGATGTTGGCTTTTTTGATATCCTCGATGGAGGGGGTAAAGGAGAGGTTTTTGGCTGCTTGGAGTTCTTCGCTGCTCACTTCCAGTGTGCGATCGATACCTCGCTTGAGCTCTTCAATCCTTGTAGCGTTGATATCAAAGCCGATGGTGTCGTATTTTTTACCAAACTCTACGGCTAACGGCAGTCCCACGTAGCCGAGGCCTATGATGCAAAGGGTCATACGGTTTCCTTGGGAAAGACGATGTAGTAGATTCTATCGAGGTCGAAGGGGCGGATGTGCTTGTTGAAGCCCACAAAGTGCGGCAGCCACTCCAAAAAAAAGTAAGCGAGCTGCAGCATCGGCAAGAAGACGATGAGCATCGTTTTGAAGGTAGCCGGTTTATGCCACTCGCGTATCCACTCCACGGCACTCTTTACGCCATAGAGAGCTAACATCGCTTCGAAGCTGATGATAAATCCCAGCACCAGATATGTTAAAATGAAGGCATAGACAAAGAGGTAGAAGAAAAATTCTAAATTGCTCATCGCCTCACTTTTTTATCTCAATTATACCAAAGGTTTTCTATGCGATTTCTTTTCGTGCTTTTTGTTTTCTTCGCAGGGTGCGCCATCAAGCAGCCTGCCGTCAGCTATCCAGCCAATATCATCTTCAAAACTCCTACCATCAAAATTGCCGCAAGCGGATTTGTCAAAAGAAGTGCTCGTAGGATGGAAGTGGAAGGCTATATGGCAGGCCAGCCCGTTTTAGAGCTGATAGCTGCCAAGCGTGTGTGCATCAACGGCCGCTGTATGCGCTATGAGATGTTCAATGAGCGCATTTTAGGCGCTCGCTATCCGAGACTTCTCATCTACCATATTTTGCGCGGCGAGCCGATTTTTGGGGGTGCAGGGCTACAAAAGGATGCAAAAGGATTCGTGCAGCGCATCGAAGAGGACAACTTTGCTATAATCTACCGCTCAAATCCGGAAAATATCTATTTCAAAGATAGTAAAAACCATATCCTAATAAAAATGAGGAGACTCGATGGATAAATATGTAGGAGCACACGTCAGTGCCAGCGGCGGGGTGCACAACGCACCCAAAAACGCCGAGGCGATAGGTGCAAAAGCCTTCGCACTCTTTACCAAAAACCAGCGCCAATGGAAAGCGAAGCCTCTTGCGAAAGAGCATATCGAAGAATTCGATGAGCACTGTGAAAAAGCGGGGATAGAAAAAAAGCATATCCTGCCCCACGATAGCTATCTCATTAATTTAGGCCACCCAGATGATGCGCAGCGTCAAAAGAGCCTCGATGCCTTTTTGGATGAAGTAGAGCGCTGCGAACTTTTGGGACTGGATAAGCTCAATTTCCATCCAGGATCGCACCTGAGAAAAATCAGCGAAGAGGAGTGCTTGGATCGCATCGCAGATGCTATGAACGAGGCGCTGCGCCAAAGTGATGCCGTCACGCTCGTTATTGAAAACACTGCTGGGCAGGGGAGTAACTTAGGATACAAATTCGAGCATCTACGCTATCTCATCGACAAAAGCATCGACAAGTCGCGCGTAGGAGTCTGTCTCGATACGGCGCATATGTTCGCGGCAGGGTATGACATCCGCACGCGCGAAGCCTATGAAGAGACGATGCGCACCTTCGATGAAATAGTGGGATTTGCGTATCTACGCGGGATGCATATCAACGACTCCAAAGCCAAGTTCGCCAGCCGTGTCGATCGTCACCATAGCTTAGGCAAAGGCGAGATCGGCCTCGATGCCTTTCGCTTCATCATGAACGATCCCAGACTTGATGATATTCCCTTGATTTTAGAGACGATTGATGATACTATCTGGGATAAAGAGATAGCCTTACTCTACTCATTTACGGAGTGTTAATGGAGTTTTTGAAAGATTTCGTCCAGACCAAAGATGTGACCAAGTCCAAAATCTACCCACACCTCAAAACCACGCCTGAAGAGGCGAAGATTTTACAGCTGCTGACCAAGCGCTACGTGGAGGGCGAGGATGAGGTGCACGTCTTTTCGCTTCTCCAAGAGCTCTACGATGATAAAGATCTTTCGTATCTCGACAAGCTCGATCGTATTAAAAAGCTCCTCGATCTTGGCTGGGTCGTGCAGGCCGGTTTTGCCACGCTCAAGGGTACGAACGAAGCGACGAAGCTCGAACTCCTGCATAGCGACATAGCACTCAGCGTACCCTTTTTGCGCCTTTTGGAAGAGGGTAACATCGAGGTGGCACTACCCGAGAGCAAACCTTATAAAGATCATCTCGACTACTTCGAAGATCAGTTTTTTCGCATCGAGATCTACCAAAGAATCGCGCAGGCACGCCAAAACTACGGCGGCGACGCACCCACTATCAATAGACTCCAAAACAAGCTCAAGCTCCTCGAAGCGCGCATTCAGGAGCGCCTGGCGGTGACCGAGCGTGAGATAGAGGTAGAGAAGCTCTTTAGAGAGTATGACCTTTCGCTCAAAGAGCAGATTATCTTTTTGGCGCTGCTTAAAGAGGAGTACGCAGGCAACGAAGGGGGCCTACGTGAGATGAACGCCCTTGTGGAGCTTGTCAGCTTCAACGAGTATGAACGCATCGAAAACAGGGCCCTTTTGGAAGAGGGGAGCAAACTCATCGCAAGCGGCCTCGTGGATTATGATGAGATGCTCACGCCTTTTGGGAGCCTTTCACGCAGTTTCTTTATCACAGAAGATATCATGCAGCGCATCATCCACCCCGATCGCAAGCGCTCCAAAAAGCTCAAACTCCAAAATCTCATCAAAGACCAAGATATCTTCGAGCTCATCGAGCCAAAAACCACGCTCGACGATGTGGTGCTGCACCCCGAAACCCGCAAGACTCTCGATGCACTGCTGCGCCAGATGGATAGGCGTGTGGCCGAGCGCCTCAAAAAGTGGGGAATCAAGAGCAAAAAACGTGGCATCGATGCGCGCATCATCTTCTACGGCCCTCCTGGTACCGGCAAGACCCTCACGGCACTATCGCTTGCCAAATCACTCAAAAAACCGGTGCTCAGTTTCGACTGCTCGAAGATCCTCTCGATGTATGTGGGCGAGAGTGAAAAGAATGTGCGCAAAATCTTCGATACGTATAGGGATCTCAGCCAACGTGCCAAGACCGAGCCAGTGCTGCTGCTCAACGAAGCGGATCAGTTCCTGAGCGCCCGCAGCCAGAGTCCGGGCAGCAGCGCGGACAAGATGCACAACCAGATGCAAAATATATTTTTGGAGCAGATAGAGCGGTTTGAAGGGGTGCTCATCGCCACCACGAACCTGCTCGAGACCATCGACAGCGCCTTTTCGCGCCGCTTCAACTACAAGATAGAGTTCAAGCGCCCCAGCTTCGAAGAGCGTGTGAAGCTGTGGGAGATGATGTTGCCCAAAAACGCCGAGTATGAAGAGGGGTTTTCTATAGAAAAGCTCGCACACTACGACCTCACAGGCGGCCAGATCAATCTCATCGTCAAAAATACCGCCTACAAGGTAGCTATCAAGGATGAGCCCATCTTTACGCTGCAAGACTTCATCGAAGAGATACAAAAAGAGAAAGTCTCCGCCTTTGGAGACGAAAAATCCCTTGGATTTTTGCACTGAGGGTATGTAACATACCGAAACAGTGGATATTAACTTTTCTGATACCTTCTGACGCTCAAACTGTTTTAAAATTGTTTTTGCTACACTTGCTGTAGATATACGCTGGGCCCTTGCCCACGCTGCAAAAAGGAGCGTTGATGATATCGCACATGCATGTGGCGCATCCCTATTTCGGGGCGTTTTTGCTTTTCGTCATAACCGGTGTGGCATTCATCGCCACCACGGCAGCTGCGAGGTTTGTAAGCCGTCGTCTCGCACGGCTCGATACCGAAAAACTCAAAGTGGCCATCTACGAGTGTGGTCCCGAGCCTGACAAGCAGCCCAACCGCATCTCTGTCCAGTTTTATCTTATTGCCCTTTTGTTCATTCTCTTTGATGTGGAAATCATCTTTATGTTTCCCTGGGCGATTGACTTTAAAATCCTTGGATGGTTTGGGTTTGCAGAGATGATTCTTTTTATTTTGCTTTTGGCCATCGGCTTTATCTACGCATGGAAGAAAGGAGCGTTGGAATGGCACAGCATCCGATGAACAGCGTCGCGAACGCGGGACTTCCCGTCGCCCTCACCACTGTGGACAAACTGGTCAACTGGGGACGCACCAACTCCCTGTGGGTGCTGACCTACGGGCTTGCATGCTGTGCTATCGAAATGATGGCTTCAGGTGCCAGCCGCTACGACTTTGACCGTTTCGGTGTCATTTTCCGCGCAAGCCCACGCCAGGCCGACGTGATGATCGTGGCAGGGACGCTCACCAAAAAGCATGCGGAGTTTATCCGCAGACTCTATGATCAAATGGCAGAGCCCAAGTGGGTCATCTCTATGGGAAGCTGTGCCAATACCGGCGGGATGTTCAACACCTACGCCACCGTCCAAGGTGTAGACAGGGTGATTCCTGTGGATATCTACCTGCCCGGCTGTGCACCAAGACCCGAAACACTCCAATACGCTGTAATGCTTTTACAAAAGAAACTGCGTAAACGCACGATTTTCCAAAAACAAAAGCCTAAAAGGTTGGTGTGATGAGACCCTATAAGCCAAAAGACAACGTCCAGAAAAAATCCTACTATACAGATCGTTTTTGGGTGGCGCCGCGCATTCCCGAAGAGAGCGTAGAAGATGAGGTCTATAAAGCGGACCTCGAGAGCCTCGCAAAAGCGGTCAACTACAAAAAAGCCTACATCATGCGCGGTCAGCTGGTGATCATCATCGATGCCAAGGATAACGTGGCAACCCTCAAGCATCTCAAAGAAGAGTGTGGCTACGAAGTACTCAGTGAGATGAGCGCTATCGACTATCTAGCCCAAGATGGGGAATTTGAAATTTTCTATCAGCTGCTCGCTATGAGCAAGCGCCGCCGCATACGTGTCAAATGCCGCATCAAAGAGAACGAAGCTATCGAGAGTGTGGAGCCTATCTTTCGCAGCGCCGACTGGAGCGAGCGCGAGATGTACGATATGTTCGGCATCAAAGTCAACAACCATCCCAATCTCAAACGCATCCTCATGCCAGAAGACTGGGTGGGATATCCGCTGCGTAAAACCTATCCGCTCCATGGTGACGAAGCGGCGCAGTGGTATGAAGTGGACAAGATTTTTGGCAAAGAGTATCGCGATATCATCGGTCCGGAGCAGCGCGATCCAGCCTATGTGAGCACCACCGATACCTGCAATTTCGCACGCATTCATCACGAAGTGCCGCGCTGCGCAGACCCCAACAGTGAACCTGAAAAGATCGAAGTCTTTAACGACGATGCACTGCTTACTGAAACCTTCGATCTCAAAAAAGCCAAAATCGTCGATAGAAACAGATAAGGGCAAGCCATGCAGCAAAGAAACAGACTCGAGCCATATTTTGAGAACCTCGCTTTCGAGCGTGACGACAACACGATGGTGGTCAACTTCGGACCGCAGCACCCTTCTGCCCATGGTCAGCTGCGCCTGATTTTGGAGATGGAGGGCGAGCAGATAAAAAAAGCCCATCCCGATATCGGCTATCTCCACCGCGGTATGGAAAAAATGGGCGAGAATATGATCTATAACGAGTTCTTGCCCACCACCGACCGTATGGACTACATCGCCGCTACGGCGAACAACTACGCCTTTGCTTTGGCTGTAGAAAGGTTGCTGGGTATCGAAGACAAAGTGCCTCGCCGTGCCAAAGTGATCCGTATGATGCTTTTGGAGCTCAACCGCATCATTTCGCACCTTTTTTGGCTCGCTACCCACGCACTGGATGTGGGCGCGATGAGTGTGTTCTTGTACTGCTTCCGCGAGCGCGAGTATGCGATGGATTTGATGGAAGACTACTGCGGTGCGCGTCTGACCCACAGTGCCGTGCGCATCGGCGGTGTGCCTCTCGATCTGCCTCCAGGCTGGCTCGATCATCTCAATGTCTATTTGCAAAAACTGCCGGATCAGATCAAACTCTATGAAGGGCTTTTGACCGAAAACCGCATCTGGCGCATGCGTCTCGAAGAAGTGGGCGTCATTCCTCCAGAGATGGCCAAGCAGTGGGCTTGTAGCGGGATCATGCTGCGTGGTAGCGGCATCGAATACGATATCCGTAAAGAAGAACCCTACGAGCTTTATGACGAAGTGGACTTCGATATTCCTGTAAGTGATCGCTGTGATAGCTACGGACGCTATCTGCTCTACATGGAAGAGATGCGCCAATCCATCCGCATCCTGCGTCAGCTCATTCCTATGTACAAAGAGACCGAACCAGAACTCATGGCGCATGCCCCCGAATATATCAGCGCGCCTAAAGAGGACATCATGACCCAAAACTACTCTCTCATGCAGCATTTCGTCCTCGTCACCCAAGGGATGCGTCCACCTGTGGGCGAGGTCTACGCCCCCACTGAATCACCCAAAGGGGAGCTGGGATTTTTCATCCGTAGCGAGGGTGAACCGTACGCATACCGCATGAAGATTCGCGCACCGAGTTTTTGGCATACGGGCATTTTGCAAGACCTCTTGCCGGGACACTACTTGGCCGACGTTGTTACGATCATCGGATCGACGAACATCGTTTTCGGTGAGATCGATAGATAAAGGATAGGCATGGTCAGATACGATTTGCGACACCTCCACGAAGATTTTTACGATCGTATGCTCGAGCTTTTGGACACAGAGGTCAAAAGCGGCGAAGTGGCGATCTTCTTGTTCGAAGTGGTTCGTGACGGTAAGAGCAATTTCGATGCGGTACAAAAGAGTGCCGACGTGATCAAAGAGGCTGGACACGAACTACTCAACTCCCTCAAGTTTAACGAGGCGGACTGGACGATAGTAGTGAGAAAAAAATAAGAGGGGAGCGGCGTGAGCAAAGTATACTTTTCATGCTGGAAAGATGAGCTGATAGACAACCGTGGCAAGCCCAAAGAGCAGTGGGACGAGTCGCAGTTCAACTTTCCAGTCAATTACAATATCGATCTCGCCTCCAAAGCCTTCATTGGCTGGGCTGGCTTCGCACTCTTTGATGAGGATGTAGATGTAGCCAAGCTGGCCACCGAGTATGCGGCGCAGTATCAGGTCTATTCCGAAGCCTGCGGCCGCTGTGCGCCCGGTCGCTGGGGTGGTCGCATCCTCTATGATCTCTTCGATAAAATCGCACGCGGCGAAGGGGAGATGAGCGATATCGAACATCTTAAAGAAGTTTCTCGCACGATGATGGAGACCAGCAAGTGCGAGATCGGCCGCACGGTGCCCAAGCCCCTTTTGGATATTTTGGAGTATTTCAAAGACGAGATAGAAGATCTCGTCATCAACAAAAAACCCTCTAAACACTACCATAATCCCGAAATTTCCTACATCGCCAAAGTAACGGCACCTTGTATGGACGCATGTCCGGCGCACGTGGACATCCCTGCCTACATCGAGGGCGTACGCGATCTTCGCTACGATGATAGCGTCAAAGCGACACGTAAGACCATGCCTTTGGCACATACTTGTGGGCGTGTCTGTCCCCATCCATGCGAGGATGAGTGCCGCAGAGCCAACCTTGATGAGCCTATCTCTATCATGGAGCTCAAACGAATCGGTGCAGATTTTGAGGATGATCATGGCCTCTTTTGGCTCCATCCGAGAGAACAAAAACCGCTTACGGGCAAAAAGGTGGCCGTCATAGGAGCCGGTCCTGCAGGACTTACGGGTGCATACTATCTGGCTCTCGATGGAGTGGCCTGTGACGTGTATGAAGAGCTCCCAGTCCTCGGCGGTGAGGTAGCTGTGGGCGTACCTGAGTACCGCATGCCTGTAAAAAAGTACAATAAAGATATCGAACTTATCAACTCCCTCGAGGGTGTACGTTTCATTACCGGTAAGCGCGTGACGGCCGATGACATGCGCCGTTTCGAAAAAGAGTATGACGCAATTTTGGTGGCGACGGGAACGAGGATTTCTAAAAAGATTCGCGCCAAGAACGAGCGCGACGAGATTAAAGGCTACTGGCCGGCCATCAACTTCCTCGATTGTGTCAATCTCTATGTCAAGTACGGCATCCCCGTCCCAAAAGAGATCCAAGAAAAACAGCATCTCAGCACAGATTATGTTGATTTAACCGGCAAGACGCTTGTGTGTGTGGGCGGTGGTTTTACCTCTATGGACGTGGTGCGCTGCGCCGTGCGTGCCAATGCCAAAAAAGTGATCATGCTCTATCGCCGTGACGAAGCCACTATTATTCGCAATACTACCTATGAAGAATACCATGAAGCGGTAGAAGAAGGTGTGGAGTTTGTCTTCTACTCAGCCGTCGAAGAGATCATAACCGACGAAAACGACAATCTCAAAGCCCTTAAAGTCAACCGTTTCGAACTCATTCCAGATCCAAACGGCGGCCGTCCGCAGCTCAAAAAGATCGAGGGTGCCGATTTTACCATCGAGTGTGACTATCTCGTGCCGGCGGTAAGCCAGAGTGCGGATCTCTCATTGCTGCCTGAAGAGTGGGAAGTGGAGCTTACAAGTTGGGGCACTATAAAAACAGACGGCAAGACCTACATGAGCTCACGCAAAGGAGTCTTTGCAGCAGGTGATTGCGAGTATGGTCCTATGACGATCGTCAACGCCGTGGGACAGGCCAAGCGGGCTGCCAGTGTCATCAGCCGCTATGTCCACACAGGTGAAGTGACGCTTACGGATGAAGAGATCATGGAAGATCATCTGCGTGCACTCAAGGTCTACGATAAAAATGAAAAGATCAAAGGTTGGCTGCCAGGTCTTCCACGTCAAGTGAGCGAAAAGCTCACGGTCGAAGAGCGTAAACACACCAACCTCGAAGTCAATCTCGGTTTTACCCAAGAGCAGGCGATTGCCGAAGCGGAGCGCTGTATGCGCTGTTACTACATAGCTATGGTTGCGGTATAAAGGTAGGCGATGGTTAAGTTTTATATCGACGGAAAAGAGGTCGTGGCACGAAAAGGTGAGACCATCTTGCAGGTGGCTCGCCGCGAGGGGATCTACATCCCTACTATGTGCTACCTCTCCAAAGTCAAGCCGATAGAATCGTGCCGTCTGTGTGTGGTGGAGGTCGAAGGCGTGGAGGGCTTCGTGCTCAGTTGCCAAGCACCGGCCACACCCGGTATCAAAGTGACGACCAGCTCCCAAAAGCTCTTCGAACATCGCCAGAACATCATGAAGCTCTACGACGTCAACCACCCGCTCGAGTGTGGGGTTTGCGACAAGAGCGGCGAGTGCGATCTACAAAACAAAACCCTCGAATTTGGTGTGGATATACAAGAGTTCACGGCCAAGGATCAATATAGACCGATTCAAGATTGGAAATACATCCAGTACGATCCGAGTCTGTGTATATTGTGTGAAAAATGTGTGCATGTGTGCAACGAAGTGATCGGTGACGATGCCATCGATATCTACTTTGGCGGATACAAATCCCATATCGTCCCCAAAAACGCCGAGACATTAGACTGCACCTTCTGTGGTGAGTGTATCGCTGTTTGTCCTGTAGGTGCGCTCATCAGCCGCGATTTCAAGTACACCTCCAATGCTTGGGAGCTACGCCGTATTCCTGCAGCCTGTGCCCACTGCAGCGCTGCGTGTCATCTGTACTATGAGACCAAGCATACCTCCATCGAAAATCCCGAGCCTGCGATCTATCGCGTCAAGAACGAGTTCGAATTTAGCAATCTCTGCGGTGCAGGGCGCTTTGGGTTTGACTTCGAAAATAGAGCCGCGAAAGATCCCGAAGCTTTCGAAGCGGCGATCGAAGCCTTCAAAAAAGCCGACACTATCAAATTCACCTCATTCATCACCAACGAAGAAGCCTTGATCCTCCAAAAACTCAAAGAAAAATATGGCTACAAGCTTGTCAACGACGAAGCGTATGCATATAAGCGCTTTTTGGAAAATTTTGCAGCGTACAGCGGCAAAAGCCTCTACAGTGCCGATCTTGAGAGAGTACGTAATAGTGATTTCATCGTTCTTCTCGGTACTTTCGCTTCATCCGATAACCCTGCCGTGCGCTACGCCTTCACCGTGGCACATAAACGCCACAAAGCCGAGATCATCAATATGCACCCCATCGAAGACGACCTGCTACGCCCCATCGTGACGAAATTTGTCAAGTATGAAGTGGGCAGCGAAGAGGCGGTGCTGGGCATGTTAGCCGATGCACTGCTCACTCAGGAGGGAAAAGAGCAACTTGGCAAAGAGTGGAGCCAAGAGTTCGATATCGGCTATCTCAGCGCAGAATCGAGCGTCGGCGAAGAAGAAATTGCAGAGATCCTGCAGCGCTTGGTGCGCAAGAAACGTCTGGGAGAAGATCGCTGCACACTCATTCTCGGCGAAGACCTCTACACCCATCCAAGAGCTGCGAATATTGCGAGGTTAGCAGGTCTCATCGATCGCTTCACAGATTTCGAAGTGATGCTGATACCACCCAAGACTAATAGTCTTGGCGTGGCACTCATCTGCGATCTCGATGCAGAGGCTGGCAAGTACACCATCG
>JALVTF010000061.1 GCA_027024145.1 Campylobacterales bacterium | reverse complement strand
GCGCTGATGCCGTTGTCCACAGTGATGATGAGATCGGTGTCGCGCACCTCTTCGATGATGCTCTTGCTCAGTCCATAGCCATGTTTGAAGCGGTTGGGGATGATGGTGCGCACGGGATAGTCGATAGCAGCAAAAAACTCCTTCATCAATGTGGTCGAAACCACGCCATCTACGTCATAATCACCCACCACTACGATGTTTTGGCGCTCATTTATCGCTTGGGCGATGCGCTTGGCCGCTTTTTGGAGGTCTTTGAGAGTGTCGGGGCGAGGAATGTCGCGCAAAGACAAAAAGCCTTCGCTGAAGCGCTGGGCTAAGATCTTGCGCACATCCTCTTTGGTGAGTCTTTTCATTTATTGACTAACGAATTTTTGATAAACGCCGTAATCAGCGGATTTGGTTTTTGCAGATGGGATGTGAACTCGGGGTGAAACTGCACACCCACGAACCAGGGATGCTTGGTGATTTCCACCGCTTCGATGAGCCCCTCTTCGCTCTCGCCGCTCACCACCATCCCGGCCTCTTCGAGTTTGGCTCTATAGGCTGGATTGGCCTCGTAGCGGTGGCGGTGGCGCTCATAAATCACGCTTTCATGTCCATAGGCTTCCCACAGTTTCGTGCCCTCCTTGACCTTGCAGGCATACTCGCCTAAGCGCATCGTCCCACCCATAGGAGAGGTGTGGGTGCGGATCTGTTTTTGGCCAGAGGTGTCGATAAACTCGTCGATGAGATAGATGACGGGGTTTTTGGTCTCTTTATCGAACTCCACGGAGTTGGCATCTTCGATGCCAAGTACGTTTCTGGCATACTCGATGATGCTCAGCTGCATCCCCAGACATATCCCAAGATAGGGGATACTCTTTTCTCTGGCGTAGCGGATCGCTTCCATCTTGCCCCGCACACCACGCTCGCCGAAACCTCCCGCCACCAAGATACCGTGCACATCCTTCATAAAATCCTCGACGCCTTCTGCTTCGATGAGTTCGCTGTCCACCCATTTGATGTTGACTTTGGTATCGAGCGCCGCGCCAGAGTGCACCAAAGCTTCGGTCAAAGACTTGTAGGATTCTTTTAGCCCCAGATACTTGCCTACAAAGGCTATGGTCACTTCATCTTTGGGGGCGATGATCTTTTTAACGATCATATCCCACTCATCCATCTTGGGTTCGAGCTTGCCAAGATGGAGGCGCTCAGAAATCGGTGTCAAAATCTCTTGGCGCAAGAAATTGAGGGGCACTTTGTAGATGGTCTCGGCATCCCTGGCTTCTATGACGCTTTGGCTGGGGATGCCGCAGCTACGTGCGATCTTCTCTTTTACCTCTTGCGGGAGCGGTCGCTCACAGCGTGCGATGATCATATCGGGGCTGATACCGATGCGGCGCAGCTCTTGGACGCTGTGCTGGGTGGGTTTGGTCTTGAGCTCGCCTGCTGCAGCGATGTAGGGCACGAGGGTGACGTGGATGTTGAAGGCGCGATGCGGCCCCATATCGTGTGTGAGCTCGCGAATCGCTTCCAAAAAGGGGAGCCCTTCGATATCACCCACGGTGCCGCCCAGCTCTACGATGAGGACATCTTTGCCTTTGCCCGCCTTTTTGATGCGGCTTTTTATCTCCTCGACGATGTGGGGCACCACCTGGATGGTCTTGCCAAGATAGTCTCCCTTGCGCTCGCGCTGGATGACAGAGAGATAGACCTGGCCGGTGGTGAAGTTGTTACGCTTGGAGAGCTTGATATCCAAGAAGCGTTCATAGTGTCCCAGGTCTAAATCGGTCTCGGCACCGTCGGCCGTGACGAAGACTTCCCCGTGTTCGAGGGGGCTCATGGTGCCGGGATCGACGTTGATGTAGGGATCGATTTTCAAAATCGTGACATCCAGACCGCTGTTTTTGAGCAGCGCTCCTATACTCGCACTCGAAATCCCTTTGCCAAGAGAGCTCAAAACGCCGCCTGTAACGAAGATATATTTGGTCATGACCACTCCACGCGATTTTTTAAGTTCTATTTTATCTTATCAATGCTTAAAAAGCCCTCTAATGCATTTAAAGTCGTATGGTACAATCAAACAAAAGGAGAGGAATGAAAAAAGTCGTCTTGCTTCTTCTCGGTCTCTGGCTCTTCGGTGCTACGACTCCGCATCTGGCTCAATACAAAAGCAGATACAACTACCCCACGACCATCAAACGTCTCAAAAATATCTTGCACAAAAAACGCCTCCACATCTACGTAGCGATCGACCACTACCGCAGCGCACGGCGTATCAAACGCCGCATCGATCCGGCATATCTCATCGTTTTTGGCAACCCCTACACCACCTCTCGTCTCATGCACATGGATGTGCGCTCCGGTCTCGATCTGCCGCTGCGCATCCTCGTCTTTCGCCTGCGCGGCCATACATTCGTGCTCTATCACCGCCCTATCGCGATGCTCGAATACTACCACCTGCCGCGCCGCACACTCAACAAGATGGACAGACTCCTACGCTCCATCGTCCGCTACGCCTGCGGCCGCTAAATAGCGCTCGAAATCCTGCGGCGGCATAGGACGCGCGAAGAGATAGCCCTGCACCTTGTCGCAGCCCTGATCTTTGAGAATCTCGTACTGTCCTTCACGCTCCACCCCTTCGGCCACGGTATGGAGCCCCAAAAGCTTGGCAAGGTCGATGATGGTGGATGTGAGGACGCGGTCTTTGTGGCTCACTTCGAGTGCGTCGATGAAGCTTTTGTCGATTTTGATGGTATCGACTTCCAGATGCTTGAGATAGTACATAGATGAATACCCCGTGCCGAAATCGTCTATGGCCACCTTGAATCCCAGAGCGCGCAGCTCCTCCACACGCTTGCTGATCTGCACATAGTCTTCGAGCGCTATGGTCTCCGTGATTTCGAGCATGAGACGCGCGGGCTCCACACCTTCTGTTTCCATAAGTTTGATGATATCCTCGACGAGACGCTCATTTTGTAAATCTTTCATACTGAGATTGACGGAAATTCTCTCTATCCCAGGGAGTGAAGACGCCAATCGTGAAGCCTCCTTGATAGCCCAAAGAGAGAGCTTGTAGATATGCTGTCCCTCTTCTGCGAATTTGATGAAAAGGTCCGGATAGAGGATGGTGTTTTGGTGGTAGTGCCAGCGCATCAGCGCTTCGGCGCCGATGCATTTGCCGTCGTGGGCACGAATGATGGGTTGGAGATGGAGCAAAAAGTCGTTTTGCAAAATAGAGTGTTCCAGTTCGCTGAAGAGCTTGTTTTTGTGCAGATAGCGTAGTCGCACCTCTTCGGTGAAAAATCTGTAGCTGTTTTTGCCCTCTTTTTTGGCTTCGTACATCGCCATATCGGCCTTTTTGAAGACCTCTTCACTCTCCTCGTCACGAAAGAGCGCGATACCGATACTGGCCGAAGCTTTGAGGGGAATGTCGTCGATCTGCATCGGTTCGGCGAGTGCATCCAAAATCTTACGCACCACATGCTCCGCTCGCGCCCTCGCATCCTCTTCGACTCCCGGCAAATCACTCAGCAACACCGCGAACTCATCACCGCCCAGTCGTGTGATCACATCCACACCACGCAAGATTTTGCGCATACGTCCCGCCACTTCCACCAAAAACTCATCCCCCACACTATGGCCGAAGGTATCGTTAATCTTTTTGAAATCGTCCAAATCCACAAAAAGCAACGCATTGTAGCGATTGTAGCGTGTGGCGTGTTTTTGCGCCTTTTTGATGAACTCCTTGAAAACCTTTTTGCGCGGGAGTTTCGTGAGTTCGTCATAGTAGGCGAAAAATTCCGCCTCTTTTTGTGCCCGTTTTTCGAGGGTGATGTCCTTGACATAGATGTTGCGCCTACCGTGCTCCGTGGGTACGATATCGAACTCGTAGTACTTCTTGCCGATGCGCTCTTCGATGCTCTGTTGTCGCGTCTGGCACAGACGCTCTACCAGATGATCCCAGTACCCGATACGCCCGCGCAGCTGCTTCGCCGCTTCGTTTTCGATACTGATGCGCTTGGAACTGCAGTCGATTTGGAAGACGGGGTTGGGGTTGGCCAGGTAGAACTGTGCGAAATTATGGAGTTTTTGCTTAGTTTGGACTTCTTCTTCGATATCCTCCATCATTCCGATACCGCCTACGATATTGCCTCGCCCATCGCGCACGGAATTGGTCACGAGCCTGACGCAAATCTTTTTATTCGTCAACGTGGTGATATAGTCTCCCTCGAACTGTTGGCGCTTACCTGTGCTCAAAGCCTTGCGTATCGCCTCGGCGGCGGCGTTATTGCGGATGCGTCCCAGATCGAAACCGATGAGCTCTTCTTTCTGGACACCGATAAGCTTGGCGAAATTCTCGTTGGCATCGAGAATCTTGAGATCGGTATCGTAAAAGAAGATGCCCATAGGTGTGTTTTCGAAAATCAGTTTGAGCTCGTTGTTGCTTTTGATGTAGTTTTGTAAAATCGTCTCCTTTTGATGCGCCAAAGCCAGGAGATTGCGGTAGTTGTGGGAAAAGACCTTGGCCACCTGGAGCAGGTATGCATACAAAATAAGCGTCCCCACACCCATAATGTGTTCGATACGTGTATCTGCGAGCAAAAACCACGCAGAGACAGCCAAGAGCGTGATAGTGACATAGGTGACGCTGTAGCGATAGATCATCGAAAAGAGTGCTACGGCTCCCGCACTGAGACCGGCTATGATAAAACCTATGAAAACTTTGTATTCCAGCCTCGCATCCGCAAAGACCAGCCACAGTGCAGCCACCCACACCAAAGCGGTAAATATGATACCGAGATAGGTCAGATTAAAAGCGACTTCGCGTGAAACACGTCCGCTTTTGTAGAGCCAGCACGCGCCGAGCCTGTAGAATAAAACACCGCCAAATAGCCCTAACCATACGAAGAGCTTCGGTGTCCACACGCCCCAAAACAGCATGAACACAAGAAGCGCTGCGAGGATATTGGCAAGAATCCCTTTGCGCGATTCTTGGATGAATTGATCGAAAAGCTCTTGTTCGAAAGTTGTCGGTTGCATAGCGCCACTCTATTAAAATTTCTAATGGTCGATTATAACAGATTTTACATTAAGAGACTAAAGCTTCGCAGCTCTTGTTCTATCTCTTCATACGCGGGGCAGCGACTCGCCACGAGGCGCCAAAAGGCGCGCGAGTGGTTCATGTGGGTGCGGTGGCACAGCTCGTGAATGATGACGTAGTCGATAGTGTGCAGCGGCAAAGCCATGAGGCGGCAGGAGAGATTGATATTGCCGCGGCTCGAGCAGCTCCCCCAGCGCGATTTGGCGCGGTTGATGCGAAGATGCGCATATTCCACCTCGTAGCGAGTGGCCAGATACGCAAGACGCTGCGGCAAATAGGCGCGCGCCTTGGCCATCAAAAACTCCTCATATCCCTCATGCCAATGCTCACCCACAAACGCCGATCCCGAAAAACGAAAGGTATCGGAAGTTTTTTCGAGAGGAAAAGGGACACCCAGATAGTAGAGTTTTTCGGGTTGTAGCTTGGCGGCGAAATAGTCGCGGTACTTGGCCACGAACTGCTCTATCACCCTTTGGGGCGTGAAGTAAGGAGCCTTTATGAGAATGTAGTCCTCTTTGACAAACCCCCGGATGCTCTTGCGCCGCTCATAGAGTACCTCGTATCTCATAGTGCGCGGATCTCTCCTATTTGCAAAGGCACCATCTGCCCCACCTCCATATCCTTCGTAGCCGGTATGCGAAAAATCTGTCCCATGAAGGCTACGTAAGCTTTGCCATCCTTGATGTCCACCACCTCTCCTACATGGTGCGTCTTGTGGGAGAGTAGCGCCTCTTTGTCGAGGATTTCTCGCACCCTGCCGCGCTCCAAAAGCACGATCCTATCAGCTAAGCGGTAGCTCTCGGCCACATCGTGGCTCACCATGAAGGTGGTGGTGCCAAACTCCTCGTGAAGCTCCTTGATTTTGCTCTGCAGATGCGTACGGATGGCCGGATCGAGAGCCGAGAGAGGTTCATCTAACAGCATCACCTTGGGACGGCGCATATATGCGCGCGCCAAAGCCACGCGCTGTTTCTGGCCGCCCGAGAGCTCGTGGGGGTAGCGCTCTTTGAGATCCAGCATATCCACCAGGCGCAAAAGATGCAGGGCGAAGCTCTTGTCGTTTTGCACGAAGAGGAGATTTTGGAGCACACTCATAGTGGGAAAGAGGGCGTAGTTTTGAAACACAAATCCGATGGAGCGCTTCTGGGGCGGTAGACTCCCATCTTCATCCAGCCACCGCTCCCCTTCCATCTCGATGGCTCCCTCGGCCTTTTCGAGACCAGCGATGATGCGCAGCAGCGTGGTCTTGCCACTGCCGCTGGGGCCTTGTATCACCACGAATTCGCTGCGCTCTATGCGCAGTGACACCTCCAGCGTAAAATCGCGCAGAATCTTGCGCAAACCCAATGCTACCACTGCGCCACCCTTTTGAAGCGGCGGTTGAGCCAATAGACGCTCAAAAGCACCGCGAAACTGATAGCAAGCATGATGAGGCTATAGATGTGGGCGTGCTCGTAGTCTAACGCCTCCACATACTCATAGATGGCGATGCTGGCCACCTGGGTCTTGCCGGGGATCGAACCGCCCACCATCAGCACTACCCCAAACTCCCCGATGGTGTGGGCGAATGTGATGATGATGGCACTGAGTAGCGAAGGCTTGATAGCCGGCAGCACCACGCGCAGCAGCGTTTCAAGCTGAGATTTACCCGCTACATAGCTCGCCTCGATGATGGAGCGATCCACGCTCTCAAAGCCGCTTTGCAAAGGCTGCACCATAAAAGGAAAGCTATAGAGGATACTGCCGATCACAAGTCCCGGAAAGGCAAAGACCACCTCTATGCCGATCTTTTCCAAAAGGCTTCCTATCATCGATTCGGGTGCCAAGAGCCAGAGCACGTAAAAGCCGATGACCGTGGGCGGCAGCACCAGCGGCATGGAAACCAGCGCTTCGATGAAGGGCTTGAGGCGGCTGCGGGTGTTTGCCAGCCACCAGGCTACGGGGATGCCGATCAGCAGCAAGATGAGCGTGGTGACGAAGGCGAGCTTGAACGAAAGAGTAAAGGGCGTCCAATCAATCATCGAGAGTATACCCATACGCACGAAAGATCGAACCGGCCTGGGGCGAGAGCAAGAAAACGAAAAATCTCCTCGCCGCATCATCGTTTCTTAGCAGCACCATCGCCTGATCGATAGGCTTGTAGAGCGCTGGATCGATGGTGTGAAAATAGCGACGCAGCGGCTGCATCTGTTTTGCATACATGGCAGATTCGGCCACGAGCCCCGCATCGGCAGCACGAATAGCGTAGGCTGTGGTCTGTCCGATGGACTGGCCGTAGATGAGTTTGCTCTTGAGTTTGTCATAGAGTCCCGCGTTTTGGAGCGCCTCTTTGGCTGCTTTGCCGTAGGGTGCGGTGGAGGGGTTGGCGACAGCGACGCGAGAGAGATTGGGAAGCTCCGCGAGGGTCGCTATTTTTTTGCTATAGAGCGCCAAGGCTCCCTTTGCATAGACCACGGGTCGCGTCACTGTCAGTCCCTTTTTGTATAAAAATTTCGGATAGGAGGTGTCGGCCGAAAGAAAGATGGCAAAGGGCGCTCCCCTTTGGATCTGGGCTGCGAGCTTGCCACTGCTGGCATAGCTGACTTTGACGACGACGTCGGGGTTTTTGGCTTTGAAGACTGCGATGATATGAGGCAAAACGTAGCTAAGATTTGCCGCTGCCGCCACATACAGAGGCGCTGCGTGCAGCACGAAAGCCGCAAAGCAAATGGCGATAACTTTTCTCATCTTCACACCTTGGCGACTATGATATCTTCAGGATCGACGCAAAACTGCACCGCGTAGCCTTTGAGCTTGAACTTGCCGCTGATGGTAAAGATAGTGCTTCCCGCCTGGACTCTCAAGCGCCTATCGTCGATGTGCTCTATCAGCATTCCTTTGAGGCAGTTTTCGCCTTTGGCGCCGGGAGCACCCGCTTTGAACAAAAAGAGAGCCTCGTCTCCCTCATGCAGTCCCAACTCCTCGAGGGCTTCTATGGTAATGAGGGCTTTGAGCTTGCCGCCGTCGAACTCCCCGGTAATCAAAGCATCGAAGTTTTTGCGCTTGATCTTTTTGATGCGCACGCGCACGCGGTTGCGCGCCGAAAGCTGCAACGCAGGAGACTCCTCCATCGTGGCAGCTTCGTTGATGCGACGCGCCAGTTCCTCATAGCGAGCTATCAGCTCCTTGGCATAGGGGGTCAGGCGCGCGCCGCCTCCGCCGCGACCGCCCGTTTGGGTCTCGACGATGGGCTTTGGAGCCACACTGTTCATCGCATCGATATTGTCCCACGCCTTTTTGTAGCTCATTCCCAAGGCTTTTGCCGCTTTGGAGATGGAGCCGAGTTCGTCGATCTTTTTGAGCAGCTCCACGCGTCCGCGACCCAAAAAACCCTTATTCTTTTGGTTTATAAAGAGATGCGCACCTATCTCCATACCGATCCTTTTCGTTATATCTGCGATTATATAACCAAAAAGCTTAAAAGTTCATATCACGGCGCAGTGCCACAAAGAGGGTGTGGATGATGTTTTGGCGTAGGCATCCTTTGAAATCCTGTTGGTTGCGATAGAGTAGCTTATCTCCTTCGTAGAGTTCCAGGCGCAAATAGCCGTCGAAATCTGTGCCGAGTGCCTTGGCTTTGGCGCTGGTGCAGGTGGTGACGTAGTGGGAGAGACTGCGCAGACGAAAGGGGCAAGAAGTACTAAATGTATACTCTTTTTCGAGCATAAAAGCGGTGATGGGATTTTTGGCTTGCAGGCGAAGGCAAGTGATGGGATGGGAAGGTTTGTGGTAGATTTTTTTATATATTTTTTGCTGGCACCCCGCCACAAGCAGGGCGCAGCATAGTAGCGCTATCTTAGAGCGCACCGGTATGCGCTTTGTGCGCGGCGATCCAGTCTTCGATGTTGCCTGTAAAGACATAGACGTTTTCGTAGCCGAGCAGCTCCAGATACGCCTTGACGCGGCTGGCAAAAAGACCTTTGAGACATGCCGTGACGATAGGCGTCGTCTTGTCTTCGGGCAAGATATCGAGATACTCCGTAAACTCCGGATAGGGTGTGTAGTAGCTATCTGGGATATCCGCTTCTTCTGCATTTTCGCCATTCACTTTGGCAGGTGGGCGCACATCGAGTAAGATAGCTCCGCCCTCTTTGAGAAGCTCCATCGCCTTTTCCAGATCCACGTTACCCAGTTCCGGTTTTTCTTTGTTGAGCGCGATTTGCTCTTTGATTCTTTGTGCGACGTTTTGTTCGAATTCAGTCAGCTTTGCCATGGCTGCCTCCTTTAGTTTTTGTTATCACTATTATAGCACGCGACTTTCATACGCTCTGCTACCTAAGTTGCAAAGCCTTTGAGCGTTTGAGCCGCAAGATGAAGTCTCTGCCCAACCCTTTGATACCGCGATTGTCGATATTGTATATCTCAATGCGATCTTCGAAGCGCTCTATACGTGTGGCGGATGTGCGCGGCACATAGCGCAGGATATCTGCGATCTGCTTTTGCACATCGACGCGGTAGTGGGTAGGAGTCACGATGATAGCGTAGCGACGTAGCATAGGCCGAAAGCTTGCCAAGAGTTCGTTGGCTCTTTGGCCAAAATAGGGATTGGAAAAATCGCAATGCGCAGGGTCGCGATAGAGCCGCTGCACATAGGTAACACCCGGCAGAGGGGTCTTGATTTCGCTCTTGGCGTAGTTGTTATGCAGCTTCACCTCTTTTGCCTTGATGCTGTATGCTATGCCGTCGGCGCAGGTCTGCACGGCGTTGTCTCTCACCTCGATACGGCGCGACTCTTTGTCGACGCGTATGCCGGCAGCTTGGGGACTCGTGGCCGTTGTGCCGTTGCAGCAAAGATCGTTGGCCACCAGCTCTACGTTGTCTGCCTTGTTGATACTCGATCCTTTGCCGTTGAAGAGTATCAGATTGCCTCGCACTTCGTAGATGCCATCGTAGTCTCCCCGCTTCGCCCCACGTTTGGCGGCGTCGTCGCGCTCTTGGATCAAGAAGCTCTCTCCTTCGTCTATCACCATCGTCGCAAAACCTTTGGCGAAGACACGGGAGATGATGCGACTCTCGTTGCCGAAAAAGAGGTTGCGTACGATATGGATCTTTTTTGCACGGCGATTGTCGATTTGATGGATGTTTTTTATGACGAGTCCGCCCGTACCGCCCGTGCTCCACCAGGCGTTGTCGTAGATGATGTTGTGCTCGATGGTGATGTAGTCGCTCTTACCGGCGATTTTCAGGCCGTAGGCGGGAAAATGGCCGAAGATGTTGTTTTGGATGAGGATGTGGTGCCCCTGCAGATGCAGGCCGAAATTTCTCATCGCTTTCGTGGGTCGCCACCAGTGGCGGATCACCTCATCATAGCGAAGCGCATTGCTATTACCTTCAAAAGCGAGCCCCTCGATTTTGAGCCACGCGCCCTTGAGGCGAATTCCCTTCGTAATGATGGGTTTTTCATCCTCGTAGCGCGTGATCGCCAGATAACTTCCCTTTTCTCCCCGGCAGTGGATACGCCGCGGCACTTCCTTGTAGATGCCGCCGCGCAGCACTATCCTATCTCCGCCATGCGCCACTTGGCATACTTTATTGATATGTGAAAAATTATGCGGCGCAAGGATGAAATCTTTTCCTAAAAGCGTAAGCGCCATAAAGAGAGTGACAGCTACTGTTTTCATTGTGCTCCTTTATAAAGCATTATTCCATACTTTTCTCAACACTCTCGACAGGCAGTGATTTAACTTTTTTTAATAGTTATTTCGCTATAATCGCCTCGTCATAAGTTTTTGTTATTTTCTGCGTTTTTTGATAAGAATTGTCTATACAAACAGCGAATTTCACAACTTCGTGGAGCAGTAGATGTTTACTTTCGATACACTCTCACTCCTTTTCGTGCTCTTTTTGGCTTTGGGTGTGGTGCCCAACATCTTCTACGCCTGGGGCTACATGGACCATATCGAGCGCAAAGGTCATTTTCTCGTACATTACCTCAGTTTCATCCTCTCGATGCTGGGTGTGGTACTCTCTAACACGCCTTTGGCGTTTTTGTTTTTTTGGGAGATCATGAGCCTTACCAGCTGGCAGCTGATCCTCGCCAACGCCCATGAAAAAGGCACCCTTCCTGCAGCGAGACTCTACTTTTTCATGACGCATTTTGGGTTCGTTTTTATTTTGCTCTTTTTCCTCATCACAAGCGATGGCAACCTCAGCCTTTCCTTTAGCGAACTCCACGCCATCGCCGCGCACTTTCCCTACCCCACACTGCTCTTTTTTCTCTTGGTTTTAGGATTTTTGAGCAAAGCGGGCGTCGTGCCCATGCATGTGTGGCTGCCCTATGCCCACCCCGCAGCCCCCAGTGCCGTGAGTGCGCTCATGAGCGGCGTGATGCTCAAAATCGCGCTGTATGGCTTTTTGCGCATGCTTCTTGAAGTCCTCTATCCTTGGCATTTGGAGTGGGGCGTGGTGGTGCTGATTATAGGAGCGATTTCTAGCCTTATCGGCGTGCTCTATGCACTCTCCGAGCACGATATGAAAGCGCTGCTTGCCAACCACTCCATCGAGAACATCGGCATCATCCTCATCGCTTTTGGAATGGGAATGATTTTTGGTTCGCTCCATCTGCCGCTGCTCTCGGCTTTTGCTTTTATCGCAGGGCTCTATCATATCTTCAACCACATGAGCTTCAAATCCTTGCTCTTTATGTCCGCAGGTGCCGTGCTGCACCAAACCCACACCAAAAACATAGAAAAGTATGGCAGCCTTATCAAGACGATGCCCATCACGGCAGCTAACTTTCTCTTCGCAGCCGTCTCCATCAGCGCACTGCCGCCTACCAACGGCTTTTTGAGCGAGTGGATGATTTTCCAGTCCTTGCTGGGGTCCAGCTCCATCAGCGACATCATTCTCAAAATCTCCATCCCCTTTACGGTCTTTGCCTTGGCTCTGACTGGAGGTCTGGCGATAGCCTGCTTCGTCAAGGCGTTTGGTATCACCTTTTTGGGACTGCATCGCTCGCATAATGCCAAGCATGCGCATGAAGTCAATCGCCTCATGCAAATAGGCATGCTCTCCATGGCAGCGGTGGTTCTGGCTCTCATGCTCTTCGCGCCGCTTTTCTTGCATCTTTTCGACGATGCTCTGGTGCCTTTTGGCCTGAGTGACATCACGGGTCGCATCACCCCCACCTTTTGGTCGATCCACTCCATTGCCCACAACGGCGGCGTGGTTTCACCACTCTTTCTTACGTTTGCCTTGGCGGTAGTGGTGTTTGCTCTGGACTATGCGGCGAAGCTTTTGGGTGTACGCTCTCGCTCACATCGCACCTGGGCCTGCGGCTACCGCACCAACGCCAAGATGCAGTACACCGCCACGGGATTCGCAGGACCGATTCGCCGCTTCTTCGCGTGGCTCTACCGCCCGGAAGTGCATTTTCACAAAAAAACCGTCGCCGGCCACACCACCAAATTTACCAGTGCGCTCTATGATGTGCATATCAAGCCGCTCTTTGAAGCTTCACTCTACGAGGGCACCAAAAAAGCCCTCAATGTCATCAGCTACTGGGTCTATCGCTTAGGCCACTTCGAGCAGGTACGCTACGGCGCCATCATCTTCAACCTCATGCTCTCTGTCCTTTTTGGCTACCGTATCATCGCGCACCACTTTAGCTGGGCCACCTTGGTCCTCGAAGCCGTTATTCTCATCGCCAGCATCAAAATTCTTGTCATAGGAGACAAAGAGTGATCGCTTATATACTCTGGATCGCTGTGATGGTGCTCACGGCGCCTCTCTTTTTGAGCCTTATTAAGATGATCAAAATGTGGCTGCTTTTCAAAAAGCCCCTCTCACCCCTGCAAGGCTATCGCGATTTTTCTAAGCTTCTTAGCAAAGAAGTCCTCATCAGCCAAGAAGCGAGCGCCATTACCCACATCGCACCCTATATGGTATTAGCTCCTTTGGTGGTAGTGCTCTTTTTGCTGCCTCCCCCTTCGGCCAAAAGCTTTTTCATCAGCTTCACCGATGCCTTTACCCTCACAGGTCTCGTGGCGCTTTCAAGCTTCTTTCTCATGCTTTTGGGTCTCGATAGCGCCAGTAGTTTTGGCGGTATCGGCAGTTCGCGCGAGGCCTTCATCAGTGCGCTGGTGGAGCCTGCGATGATACTCGTGATCTTCGCGCTTTCACTCATGGCCAAGAATCTCGGCGTCGCACAGGCTACCATCAACCTCGCACACCACTTCCCTATCGAGCACTTAGCCAGCTTCGCCTTTGCAGGCATCGCGTTTTTTATCCTACTCATTGCCGAAAACGGCCGCATCCCCGTGGACAACCCAGAGACGCACCTGGAGCTGACGATGGTGCACGAGGCGATGATTTTGGATATTAGCGGCTGGTATTTGGCTCTGGTGGAGAGTGCCGCCGCTATCAAATTCATGATATTCGCTTCGCTCTTTGTGAGTTTTTTCATGCCTTTTGGAATGGATGCACCCTTTTTAGTGGCACTCCTTATCTTCTTGCTCAAAGTCGCCTTCGTCGCGATTCTTGTAGCTCTCATCGAGGTCAATACCGCCAAACTGCGCCTTTTTAAGGTGCCAAATCTTCTCGGTCTTGCGATCATTTTCGCCTTTTTATCCCTCATTAGCTACTACATCTTAGGAGCATAGGATGACAAACTTCTTTATCGGGATGTTTCTTTCTACCCTCATCACCGCGATGCTCACCACCAGACTCTATCGTCTCATCGCCTGGTACGCTGTCAATTCGCTCTTTTTAGCACTTGCCGCCATGAGCGAAGCAGTGCGCATCCAAGACGAGGCGATGCTCATCTCTGCACTCCTCACGCTCGTGCTCAAAAGCGCGCTCATTCCCTATCTGCTCAAACATTTCGCCGTCAAGTTTCAAGCCGAGCGCAACATCACCCCATCGATCAAGGTGCAGTATCTCATCATCCTCATCCCGGCGATCCTCGTCTTTACCTTCTACCTCATCGATCCCATCATCGCGGGTGCGGCGAAAAACTACATCTCTCTGGCTATCGCGTCGCTCTTTTTGTCGCTGGTGCTCATGATCGAGCATCGCAATGTCTTTGCGAAGGTGATAGGATTTTTGTCTTTGGAAAACGCCCTCTTTTTGCTGGCCATGACGGCGACTGAGGGGATGCCGATGCTCATCGAGCTTGGAATCTTTGTCGACCTCCTCATGGCGGTGGTGATTCTCAATCTCCTTTTCAAAAAAGAGGCGAGCCATGTTTGAAGCACTCTTTTTGCCACCTTTGGCGATCCTCCTTTTGAGTTTTTTGGATATAGCCAAAATCAAGCGCTTCTTACCCATCGTCAGTGCCGCCATCTTTATCCCTGTGCTCTTTTTGTTCGCTTCCGATCATATTCTGTACTACCACGACCTCATCGCCGTCGACAAATTGGCCAAATTTGTCCTGCTGGTCTCTTCGGTGGTGAGTATCGGCGTGACCTTGGCACTGGAGAGCCTCGAAAAGCACGTGGCGATCGATGCCAAAGACTACAAACGTTTCTATCGCTTCTTCGCGCTCTTTTGGATCGGAATGATCATCAGTGTTGCGGCCAACAGCATGGGGATTTTTTGGGTAGGTTTGGAGCTTGCTACTCTTAGCACTGTCTATATGATCAAGACCAACAAGAGCGCCTTCGCGCACCATGAAGCCTGGAACTACATGATCGTCGGCACCATCGCCATCGCGCTCATTCTCTTTGGCATCATCCTCATCTACGCAGCCGCCAAGCCAGCCATCGGCGAAGAGGCGATGCTCTTTAGCGCTCTTGGCGCACATATCCACCAGATACGAAACAGTTACCTCTTCGAGATAGGTTTTGCATTCGTAGCGGTGGGAAGCTTTGTGAAAATGGGATTTTTCCCTATGAATCTGTGGCTTGCCAACATCGAGCGCGCCGCCTACTACCCCGTAGCGGCACTCTTTAGCGGCCTTTTGGAGAGCGCCATCATGGTAGGCTTCTTTCGCTTTGCACACATCGCCAAAAAGCTCAACGAATCCCATCTCATCGGCTTTACCTATATCTATGCACTGCTGACGCTCTTCATCGTGGCGTTTCTCATCTACCGCGCCAAAGATTTCATGCGCCTCTTTAGCCTCAGCGGCGTGGAGCACATGGTGCTCATCGCCATCTTTTGGGTCAGCGGCGGGTATTTTGCAGCGCTCTTGCACTTCGCCGCCCACGCCTTTTTGAAACCTGCGCTCTTCATCTCCACAGGCGTGCTCGAATCCAAAGGCAAGTATCACATCGCCGGCGCCTTGCGCGGCTATAAAGGAGTAAAAGGCACGCTCTTTTTTATCCTCGTGGGATTTTTCATGCTCGCCATCATCGGCTTGCCACCCAGTCCCATCTTCTTTAGCGAAATTTTTGGCTTCGGTGCGATGGTAGAGATGGCCAAAGCAAGCCACCACCTGCTCTTGATGTTTGGCGCCATCGCGTTTATGCTCTTGCTGTTAGCGGTGATTTTTTACAAATTCGTCGAGGTCTACCAGAGCATGAAGTACGAAGGCAGCGAAGAGCCCAAAGAGGTTTACGCCAGCGAAATGAGCGCTCTTGCACTCTTTGCGATAGCTCTTTTGGCGTTGCTGGTTTCGTTTGATTACATCGAACATATCGTCTAAAGGATAGCTATGCGACTCATTGCACGTTTTGCCGAGCAGTTACCGGACGGCTTCGAGGTGATCGATATATACGATAGCCAAACGCAGCGCCACGCCCTCCCGTCCACCGATCCTGCCATCGATTCCATCGCGGCACGCTATCCTGCAGCGCTTTGGTTCGAGCGAAAGATGCATGACGATTTCGGTATCCGCATCGCCAACGCCTTCGATACCCGCCCTCTCGTGCACCACGAACGCTTCCCCGCAGTCCATCCCATGCGCAAGGAGTTTACACCCGGTAAGCTCCAGCTTGCCGAGTTCAAGCCCTACAAATATGAAGCGATCGAGGGTGAGGGGATCTTTCAAGTGGGAGTCGGCCCCATCCACGCCGGCATCATCGAGCCGGGACACTTCCACTTCTCCCAAGAAGGCGAAGCGATCTTGCATTTAGAAGTGCGCCATTTCTATAAATATCGCGGTATAGAAAAGATGATGGAGGGGCGCGATCCTGCTGATGGCTTTGCTATCGTCGAGAAGATCAGCGGCAACGAGAGCGTCGCCTACCAGATAGGCTATCTCAATCTCTTGGCCCAAGCAGCCGATACGACGATAGATGAGAATATCCGCAAATACAATGCCATCCTTTTAGAGCTTGAACGCATCGCGCACCACCTCACAGACCTCGGCTTCATCCCCAACGACGCGGGATTTGGCGCGGCGCTGGCCTTTTGTAGTATGTTAGCAGAAGATACCAGACGCATGTTGCACCGTCTTGCCGGCCATCGCTTCGGCTTTGGCGCGGTGCGTGGCGAGACCAAGGAGATCGACAAAGATGCGCTCAAAAAATTCGTAGCACATCTGCGCTCTGAAATGGAGTTTTTCCGCGACTGGATCATCGATATTCCATCTTTGTGGGATCGGCTCGATACCACGGGACGCTTAGCCACAACAGATGCGAAAAAATATGGCTGCGTGGGTGTCGTGGCACGCGCCAGCGGCGTGGCACTCGATCGCAGAGACGAAGAGCTCTACCGCGCGCATGGCTGGCGCATGGTTACCCAGCCAGGAGGCGACGTGGCGGCACGCTTCAAGGTACGCCTCGAAGAGGTCTTCGTCTCGCTCGATATCATCGAAGCGATGATGGATTTTGCGCCTGCACGCATGACGTATGATGCACTGCGTGATGGCAGCTACATCTCCTATGTAGAGAGCTCCTTGGGAGAGCTGATGCAGTATCTGCGCATCGAAGATGGCAAGATAGCGCGCTACTTCGCCAGGGATCCCAGCTTCATCAACTGGCAGGCACTGCATCTGATGATGCACGGCAACATCATCGCCGATTTTCCCCTCATCAACAAAAGCTGCGATCTGAGCTATGCAGGGAGTGACCTATGATACGATTTTGGCAAAAGCGATTTTCGAGCGATATCAAAACCAAAAACCTCGCCATCGACAAGGAGCTTGCGACACTCAAAAAAGAGCTCAAAAGCGAGATAGCCAAGAAATTCGCCAGCTCCTTGGCCATCCGCATGGTCGATAGCGGCAGCTGCAACGCCTGCGAAGCCGAGTGCAACGCTCTTTCAAACCCCTACTACGACCTCGAGCGCTTCGGCGTCCACTTCGTCGCTTCACCGCGCCATGCCGACGTGCTGCTGGTCAGCGGCGTGGTGACACTCAACATGCTGCCACACCTTCTTGATGCCTACGAGCAGCTGCCCTCTCCCAAGTGGGTGATCACGTTAGGGGATTGCGCGCTCTGCCATACGCTGCCAGATAGCTTCGCCATCGCCGGACCCGTGAGTGCCCACCTGCCTGTAGCACACCATATACCCGGCTGTCCACCTGCACCAGATGCTATAATAGCAGGACTCTTAGCATTTTTAAGGAAGCTCTGATGCAATTTTTCATCCCTGATCGCTGTCCCAAATGTGGCGCCGAAGGCCGCGTGGTGCGCTACGAAAATCTCCTCGCAAACCTTCGCTCCATCGAAGGTGTGGATGCGGCCAAAGAGTATCGCTACTGTACGAATGAAGCGTGCGACGTGATCTACTTTAGCGGCACGCAAACATTTACCAACGACCAGCTACTTCGCAAAAGCGCCGCCAAATGCAGCGACCCGGATGCTACGATATGCTATTGCTTCGATTATAAAGTTGCGGATGCCAGCGAGGAAGCTTTCGAAGAATACAAAGCCAAAAACGCTCAAGGCTGCGCCTGCGGCGTGCGCAACCCCAGCGGCAAATGCTGCAGTAAGATTTTTAAACGCTATCTTTCGGAGCGTGCTTGAGATTGAGGCGAACGAATTTGTATGCGATATAGATCACCACCGGCCAGCTGGCATACCAAAAGAGCGCTTCAGAATACGTCATGAGATTCCTCCTTTCTTTATCTTTTGCACACTCTCCCTCTGCGCGGTTAACCACGATGGGTGCCCCGAAGCGTACGCTTTTCGACCCATCGGGTCAAAGCGCATCGCTCAAGTGTTACAAAAGGTCTGTAATAACTCCATCAATAACTCATCACGTCGTGTTCCACCTCATCCTCATCCAGCGGTTTGCGATCCATCAGGCGCCATACATAGGCGATGTAAGCTACAACAAAAGGCACCATCAGCGAAACGTAACTCATGGTGATGAGGGTATTGCGCGAGCCTGAGCTATTTTGGATCGTCAGGGAGCTTGCCAGATCTGCGGTGCTGGGG
This sequence comes from Campylobacterales bacterium, assembly GCA_027024145.1. Classification (GTDB taxonomy): domain Bacteria; phylum Campylobacterota; class Campylobacteria; order Campylobacterales; family Nitratiruptoraceae; genus Nitratiruptor. The sequence goes on along the minus strand of JALVTF010000061.1, from coordinate 10,550 downwards.
TAGTAGGCGGTGTGGTTGTATCCGGCCACGAGCAAGAGCGAGAGCCCCACCAGCACCACGCCCACGGCTGCAAGCCAAAAGCATCTGCGGCAGACTTTGGCGAAGTTTACTACCACACCCGCTACCAAAAGCACCACACCTGCCAAAAAGGCCACCAGCACTGCCGGCATGGCCAAAAAGTTGTGCAGATATTTGTAGTGTTCGATGTAAAAGCCTTTGGCATCGTAGCCCACACCATCTTTGGTCAGCAGCATGGCAGCGACTGCTACGAAAAACACCAAAAAGAGGCCAAAATCGACTCTCAGCGCCTTGCGCATCTTTGCCACAATCTCTTCGTCCTCGATAATGAAGATGAAGTAGAGATCCGCCAACGTGCGTGCGAGGAAAATGAACATCATGCCAAAAAGAATGCTAAAAGGATTGGCCAAGGCTTCGAGGCCTCTAGCGCTTCCAAGCCACGACAGATGCTTCATATCATCGAGCTTGAAAGCGGCTCCCGTAAAAAAGGTAGAAATAGCAACGCCAAGCAAGAAGATCCCCACGGTACCGTTGATGAGTAAAAAAGCTTCGTAGCTCTTTTGACCCAGGAAATTGCCCGGTTTTTTGCGATACTCGTAGGCTACAGCCTGAATAATGAAGCTAAAGAGGATCGCCATCCACAGCCCATAGGCCCCTCCGAAACTCACGGCATAAAAGAGCGCGAAGGCCGCAAAAAGCGCACCCCCAAAGAGCACGAGCGTGGTGAAAGTGAGCTCCCACTTACGCCCGATAGCGTTGATGAGCAGATCCTTTTGCTCTTCGTTTCGCACAGACCAGATCTTGCTCTGCCCGCCTTGGACGAATGTCAGAAACAAAAAGAGGCCGCCAAGCAGCGAAATAATAAACCACCAATACTCCTGGAGTGCGAGAGTGGAGAGTTTCTCAAACATTGTGGCCTCCTTGTGCTTTGAGCTTGATCTGTGTGGCCATGATGCGCACCTCGGCTATGAGCAAGAGCGTAAAGATAAAGGCGAACATGAAGAAGGTGATCATCACCGATGTAGTACTGATGTGGGTGGTAGCTATCTTCACAGGCAAGAGGTCTTGCACCGCCCATGGCTGGCGCCCCACTTCGGCCACGATCCAGCCAAGTTCGTTGGCCAAGAAGCCAAGAGGCAGTGAATAGAGAGCCAGTTTGAGCCATGTTTTGCTTGCGCTGAGTGTCCCTGTCATCGCTTTGTAGAGCATCACCACCATCAGCACAAAGAACCAAAGCCCCAATCCCACCATCGTATGGAAACTATAGAAGGTGATAGGCACGTTTGGCACGATCTCTTTGGGATCGTTCAGATACCCATAGCCCATATATTTTTCATATTTGCGAAACTCTTCCAAAGCGGCTTTGGCCTTTGGCATATCGTTTGCTTTTTTAGCTTCTTTGAAGGCTTTCAGAGCCGCGACGGCCTTTTTACCCTTTTCGATCTTGCTGGCCGCGCTCTCGATGCCAAGTTTTTCATTGCCAAAAACCAGGTCGTCGAGACCCGGGATATAGGCGTCGAGTTTGTGATAGCCCAGGATCGAGAGGGCACGAGGGATGCTTACTGAAACCAGGAATTCCTCTTTTTTGTCCCCCACCTCTTTTTCGGGGTTGAGGATACCGAAGGCCACGATATCTGCGCCTTTTTTACCTTTGTAGAGTCCCTCCATGGCCGCCAGTTTCACTGGCTGATCGTGCACGATGGTAAAAGCGGAGCTGTCTCCCGTGAGGATATTGTAGCCGCTGGTGATGAGCCCGAAGCTGGCCGCTACGAGGATGGAGCGTTTGGCGAAATCTTGCAGCTTCTGGCTTTTGAGCAAGAAGTAGCTACTGATAGCCACCACGAAAATAGCCGAGGTGATGTAGCCGGCACTGATGGTGTGCAAGAATTTATTGACGGCATTGGGATTGAAGATCACATCCCAGAAATTGACCATTTCGCTTCTGGCAGTCTCGGGATTGAAGTGCATACCGACTGGATGCTGCATCCAGCCGTTGGCCACGAGAATCCACAGAGCCGAGAGGTTGGAGCCGATGGCTACGAGCCATGTGGAGAGCAGATGGAACTTCTTGCTCACTCGCTTCCAGCCAAAAAACATCACTGCAAAGAAAGTGGACTCCAAGAAAAATGCCATGATCCCTTCTATGGCCAAGGGAGCCCCGAAGATATCGCCTACGAACCAGCTGTAGTTGGCCCAGTTGGTCCCAAACTCGAACTCCATGATGATCCCCGTGGCAAGCCCTATGGCGAAATTGATACCAAAGAGCTTCATCCAAAAGAGCGTCACCTCTTTCCACTTCTCATCGCCGGTGGTGACATAGACGGTCTCCATGATTGCCACGATGAAGCTCAGCCCCAGTGTCAAAGGCACGAAGAGAAAGTGGTAGATGGCTGTGAGCGCAAACTGCGCCCTGCTCCAGTCCACCAAACTCATGTCGATATTCATTGTCCCCCTCCTGTTAGGTTTTGCAGCACGTAATCAGCTCGCTCTTTGTCGCTGTGGAATTTTTCGTGCAAGATGTCTGGAAAAAAGAGCATCTTGATCACCACAAAGAGCACGATGAATTTGATGATGATAATGGCCCAGAGCTTCTTGCCGAGCTTTCCCATATTGCGAAAGCCCTCGATGTACATATCGATAATAGCTCTGATTTTCATTTTCATATACCTCGATGTCATATTCGGGGGATTTCCCCGAAAAATTCGATCCTACAGTCCAGGCAGGCGTGGGATTTTTTCGAGTTTGGAGTTGCGGCAGTACCAGCCCCAGCCCTTTTTGAGCCAGTGGCCCACCACCGGCATCGGCAGCATGAAGCCACGCTTGTCGTCGCGATACACAAATGCCGCACCGTCACCGCTATCCATGACGCAGATGATGTTGAGGTGGTGGATGTAGGACTCTTTCTTGCCCTCTTTCGCTCCTGCATCGACGGCGATGTTGTTGGCGGTGTTGCGTGCCATCACTTCGGCGATGTGTCCCTGTTTGGCTCGCCACTGTGGCCCTTCGATGTAGGCGCTATCTCCGATGGCATAGACGCCTGGTTTGTCTCGCACTTCGCAGTATTCGTCGATGAGTACGAAACCAGCCTCGCTGAGGGGCAAATCGCTCTTTGCAAAAACGGGATGGCCGGCGTTTGCGGGGATAAACATTGTAAAGTTACTCTCGAGGAAGCTATCGTCTTCAAAAACAATGCCGTTTGGCTCGAAGCGCTTGATCTTCTTGCCAAAGTGCTTTTTGATGTTGAGTTTATTGAAAAAAACATCCATCATCTTTAGTGCCTGCGGCCCCAAGCGCTTGCCGGGCTCTTGCATCGGCGTAAAAAAGGTGAGCTCGAAGCGGTCTCTGAGCCCCTTTTTCTTGAGATAGTTATGGAGATTGAACATCATCTCAAAAGCAGGCCCGCCCCGCACGGCACTGGGATCTTTGGGGTTGCCGCCAAAACCCATGGCGATCTTGCCGCCGCGTTTTTGGCTCACCAGTTCGTCGATGCGATCGCGCATCCTGATGGCATCTTCGGGATCGCCGCAGATGGAGAGATAGTTTTCACTTCCCTCGTGCTTGACTTTGCCAGCACCCATGGCGATGACGAGGTAGTCTCCGCTATACTCGCCCTTTTTGCCGAGGGCCTTTTTCTCGCTGGCTCGTATCTGCACTATCTCATCGTCGATCCAGGTAAACCCATGGACCTTTTCGAGCTCATCCATAGGGATGCACACATCCGCAAACTCCGCTTCATACACAGGCACCCAGATAGATGTGGGATAGATGTACATATAGGGTCTGGGCGAAACCAGATCGACGGCGAATCCCTCTTTGCGCAAAAATATCGCCGCTTCCACGCCGGCAAAGCCACCGCCTAAGACCACCACCTTTTTCATGTCGCGCTCCTTAATAGTGCATGATGCGCTGCTCTTGCGGAATGTCGAGCTCTTTTTCTCCTGCATTCCAAAAATAGTGGCGCGCCATCGCATAGAAGACGCCCAACACCAAACCTGTAATGATCACCCACATAATGACATGACGCTTCTCTTTGGGCGCTTTTTTGCCGTAATCATCCATCTGATGGAGCGTCGGCTCGCCATATTCGTTAAACCCTTCTTTCATGCTTCCCCTCCATACCGTAGATGATATGCACGCAGACGTCGCTCTCCCTTCCCCCTATGGAGCACGTTCGCTGCTGCATAGATCTTCCGGGAGCCATGGCTCCTGGAGATCTTCTGGATTATTTCTTGACGTGTTTTTGATAGATATCCCAGCGCGGGAAGACGAAGATCGTTTTACGATAGACCACGATCTTTTTAGGATCGTCTACGGCATAGGCTTTGATCGTCAGCGGTATCGTGACATCTTTTTCGGTATTTTTCGCCAAAACTTTCGTCGTATAGAGGATGACGACTTTTTTGACTTTTTTGCCCGGAATCACCGTAAACGGATGTTTCGGTCGCGCGATTTTGATGTCTTTATTGTTGACGATTTCGAAATAGTATTTATGTTTTTCGCGCTCGGTATTTTGGAAAAGGAACACATAGGTGTTTTTCACGCGACCGTCCGGCTCGATTTTATAGAGCTGGCTGGTGCGGTTGATATTGAGCAGCATGTGCTCTTTTTTGCTTCCCATCCAAAAAAGCGCTACAAATGCAATAGTAAGCATCACGATATAGGCGATGATACGGAAGCGGAAAACGCGCGTCGGTTTGCCTGTCTCAAGCGCATAGTAGCTGGTCCAGCGCACCAAGCTCTCTTTGCCAAGAGCCCCCATAACCTTCGTACAAGCATCGGCACACTCGAGACAGTTGATACACTCGAGCTGCATCCCTTTACGGATATCGATGTGGGTCGGACAGACCTTCACGCACGATTCACACAGCGTACATTCGGCATTTTCGCTCTGTGCTTTGAGCTCTTTTTTGTTGTGGACGATCAGGTTACCGTGTTCGTCGTAGATGTGTCCACCACGTTTATAGTCATACACCGTTTGGAATGTATCATCATCATAAAGAACTGATTGAACACGAGCATAGGGACAAATATAGATACAAAAGTTCTCTTTGATAAAAACAACATCGGCAATTAAAAAGAGCGCAATGCCGATCCAAAAGCCCATGAGAATGGTGTGGTTTGCAGGGTCTTGGATGTAGCGGAAGAAGTCTTCTGGCGGAACGAAATACCACAAGAAGTCGGCCGCAGCGATGAAAGCGAGCACAGACCAGATGAGGATGGCGATCAGCTTTTTGACCTTGTTTTCGGGCTTGCTCATATCGGGCTCGATCTGTTTGTTGCTGATGCGTTTGCGCAGGTGCAGCAGTTTCGTCTCGATGAGGTCACGATAGAGCACGCGGAAAATCGTCTGCGGACAGCTCCATCCACACCATACACGTCCACCGAGGGTGGTGATGAAAAAGATCCCGAAAAACAAAATCCAAAGCAAGAACGGCATCAAGTAGAGCTCTTGCATATCGAAGCGCACGAAGAAAAGGTGCAGCTGCATATGGTCGAAGTTGAGCAAGAAAAAGTGGTTGCCGTTGATGCGTATCCATGGTAAAACCAGTGAAATGATCGTCACGATCACATAGAAGACGTAGCGTTTGTAGCGATAGGGTATCCAGTTTTTGAGATACTCTTTGGCTCTGTTGACTTTTGACCCTTTAGCTGTAGCGGTAGCCATTTTCATCCTTTTGCGTTGATTTTACATTCGGTTTTCGGAAGTTCGAGCACATGCACGCGTCCCATCTCCCCCGATGCAATTTTACGGAGCTCTCTGGAATTGATGTAATCTCTGATGGAGCTGCGATTGACTCCCAGTGCTTTGGCGATCTGTGTCACACTTTTACCCTCCTTGATCATCTTGATAATCTCTTCGCGATACTTGTCGTACTTCGAGCGCGAGATGCTGCCTTTTGGTCTTCCGGTATGGCCTGCGGCACTCTTGTTCTCCTCGCGCTGCTGCGTCAGCAGCGAAATAGGCACATACGCCGGCGTCTCGCGATCGATCGTCACACCGAATTTCGTCACCACCAGCTCGATGTTGTGATTGAATATACAATTGAGTATTTTAATCACTTCACCTATTTTATGGCTTAAAGCACGCAGATCATAGACAAAAAGTCTATCGCCGGGCTTGAGCGAGTGCAAAAAGTCACGAAACTCTTCGCGCTCCTCGAGCGACTTGGAGTATGGCGAGACCTCTATCTCGATCATACCCGTTTCGTATCCGTTGAGAGCCATATAGTCTTTGATGCTCTTCTCTTGCGCCGCCAGGGAATAGCGTTCGCTTTTGGAGCGAAGATAGATATAGTTCATAGCGAACCTATTATCGTAATTAATGTTTCGTATTTGATGCAATTATACGCCGAGCGACGAAAAAAGTCAAGTGATTCTATACTTTTTTCGTCATTTTTTGTGGTAGTTATATGTCACTTCGAATGTACGCGAGCTTTTGGCAGGGACACTAATCGTAAAGAGGATCGTGGAAGCATCTATTTTGCGATAGTTTCGCTCACTCGACATTCTCGTATCGGGCCAAGGGAGATGGACGAAAATTTGCACCCTCACATCTTTGGATTTGGGATTTTTCACCGTATAGCGCATATGTGAGCGAAAAAACGTTTTGCTATTTTCATATTCTTTCGTCACTGCATGGAGTTTCAGATCGAAATCTCGCCCAAGATCGAGATGGACGTTCGTATCAGGTGCGGTGTCGGCGATGTGAGTCTGCCCCAAAAAGGTCTCCTCTCCATAGATATAGAGTGACCCCGCAGGCAACGGCTTGGGCGTTCTAAAGGTCACGATACGGCGAAACTTGAGGTTTTGGGTGGCACGGCTATATTGGAGGTTGTAGAGATCCGCACGGTATTCCATCGTATAGGGAAGATGCAGCGTCAAGAAGGGGATAAAGGTGCCGTCTTTGAGATCCCATCGTCCCGGGATGTCGTAGCGATAGACACCCTGCACGGCGCGCGGCGCTACGGGAGCTGCTGCCTCCATCATCACGGCTTTCGCCATCATACGAATCGGCCTGGGTCTCGGCGTGCTTTTGCGCACATCTCCCGCCACCACAGCGAGTTTGACATTTGTATAGCGATAGCCGCTTTTATCGTCGATCTTGATGGTGCCACGCAGGTCGAGCTGCGCACCCAATGTGGCGGTATAGTGTGCACTCCAACGAATATTGTTGGTAATATACCTCATCGTGACGGTACCGTTGGAGGGCTCATCCACATAGAGGCTCGGTGCGGTCTGGATGGAGACTTTCGGGAAATGGATGGCATAAAAATCCACATCGAAGAAGACCCGTTTGGGCGTTTGGATGATGAGAGGATCGATACTGACGATTTTTCCCCTGAAGCTCTTCTTGCCGCGGTCGAACTCCACCTCTTTGCCCAGAAAATGGCGTAAAAAAGCGCGCTTATCGAAGCCTCCCGGGATGAAGCGATAGGAGCCTCGCGCATTGTCTATGACGATACTTCGAGGATCGATACTCTTTGGCAAAGGGGCGATGATATGGTGATGAATCTCTTTGCTCTCCTCCACAGACGCGAAACCATTATATATCGTCACCTGGCCTGCAACCGCCAAAACGCTCACAAGTGCGAAGCTTACAACTCTTTTCATCTTCTATCCCATCGGGTAGCAATACTTTTTTTGCAATGCAGTTATCTTTTTGAGTATAGCACGATCGAGCTTATAATCCATCGCAGCCAGTGAAGCGTCCAGCTGCTCGAGCTTGCGCGCACCGATGATGGTGGAAGCCACGAAATCGAAGTGCTTGCTATAGGCCACGGCCAACGTGACGGGATGGATGCCGGCCTCCTCGGCGATTTGCAAAAACTCCGCTGTCATGGCGAGAGTCTTGTCGTTGTAGAAACGCTTGGCGTGCTCGCGCACCCGCTTGACGGGGTGTTTGAGATAGAGGGAAAATCTGGCATCTTCGGGGATGAATTTTTGGTTGTATTTACCGCTGAGGATCCCGCCCGCTATCGGTGAATAAGGCAGCAGACTCACCTGCTCACGGCGGCATACGGTCTCCAGCTCATCGAAAAAGCGGGGATTGAGGACACTGAAGTTGTTTTGGATAGACTCAAAGCGTGCAAGTCCCTCATACTTAGCTACCATGTTGGCTTTGGTAAGGCCGTAGGCGGTGTCGTTGGAGGTGCCGATGTAACGCACCTTCCCCTCTCGCACCAGCTCGTCGAAGGCGCGCATCGTCTCTTCTATCGGCACCACGGTATCTGGCCAGTGCATCTGATAGAGATCGATATAATCGGTACCCAGACGCTTCAGCGACCCTTCCACGGCACGCTTGATGTGAAATCTATCCATCGCCGTGAGACCATGGCGAATAGGCGGGACAAACCAGCCGCTGGCAGCCCCTGCCACTTTGCTAGCGAGGATGATGGAGTCTCTGGGCTTGGTCTTTAGCCACTCTCCCACGATTTTTTCCGTCTCGCCGGCCCACTTGCTATCGGGTGGAACGGGATAGAGTTCGGCGGTGTCGTAAAAGTTGATCCCAAAGTCGTAAGCCTTGTCCAAGATTTTGAAGGCTTCCTCTTTGGGCGTGGTGGAGCCAAAAGTCATGGTGCCGAGGCAGATAGAAGTGACACGCAGACCCGATCGTCCTATGTAGCGGTATTCCATGCAAAAACCCTTTGGTTTTTGCACATTATAGCGTATCGGGGCGAAAGCCCCGAAGGATCAGTCGAGGTTGGGTTTAGGAGTGGCGGCAGTTTCGACCGGCAGCATAGGATAGCGGATGTAGGGTTTTTTGCCGGTGAGGGCTTTAAAAAATGTGGCAATGCTATCGATCTGTTTTTGTGTCAGTTTCTTGCCAAGCTGCGCTTCGCCCATGATGGCGATAGCCTCTTTGATGTCGTACGTCGCACCATTGTGGAAATATGGCGCGGTCTCTAAGATGTTGCGCAGTGTCGGCACTTTTACCATTCCATTCTTATCGCCATGGAAGTCGCCGATGTTGGCATACTTATATTTACCGACTGCCGGAAATGGAGCCATACCGCCGCCGAGTCCCACGCCGTTGTGGCAGCTTGCACATCCCACTTCGATGAAGGTCTTGAGCCCCTCTTTTTCGGCCTTCGTCAGGGCGTTGCTATCGCCGTTGAGGTAATCATCGTAGCGGCTTGGAGTCACGAGCGTGCGCTCGAACGCTCCGATCGCTTTGCCGATGGTTTTGATAGTGATTTTCTCACCCGGAAAAGCCTTTTCGAACGCCATTTTATATTCTGGAATCGAATTCACAACCTCCACGGCCTTCTCTTTATCCATCGCCATTTCGACCGGTGCTTGGATAGGTCCGGTAGCCTGGTCTTCGAGGTCGGGGCTACGTCCATCCCAGAACTGACGGCTGTTGAAAACCGCGTTATAGACGGTAGGTGAGTTGAGATGGTGTGGATTGTGTGCCCATTTGTGTCCCGTGGCTACCGGAATATTGTCGTCACCTCCGGTAGCGAGGTTGTGGCATGTGTTACAGCTAATGAGATGGCTTTTTGAAAGGCGCGGGTCGAAATAGAGCTTTTTACCAAGTTCGATCTTCTCTTTGGTGATGGGGTTTTTGGGATTGTCGATGAGCTTGTAGAGTTCGCTCATCTTTTTAGGTATAGGTTTGAGCCCTGCTTGTTTGGCCTTTTGGATAAGTGCGTCACTCGCCACCGCACTCACACTCACAAGCGCAGCAGCTACTGCGATATTTTTTATCATTCGCATTTTTTCCTCCTTTGCAAATTTGTTGAAAGTATAGCAGGAGGAAAATTAAATTTTAATTAATAATTTTTTTCTATTGCATTTTGCTGTTCGAATGTTTTCTATCTTGATCGCGGAAAATATAAAACACACTAAACAGCGCAATAGTCGCAAGAACCATCATACTAATTACGTATCCCATTTCACATCTCCTCAATGTTATCTATTTCTGTTTTCAGCTTGATGCTTGTAGCTATCAATGCAACCACCAATATCATACCTGCGATGTTTGCAAGAATGAGTTGCATTTCATTGAGTTTCTCATATTTCGTAAATAAAAAAGCCACGACACCAAAAATTGATGCTAAAAGAAAGAAAAACATCGTTCTCCAAAACGCAATTTTTTCTTTTTGTTTATCTATACTTCCCATTCCCACTCCATACAATACATAAACATAGATACATAATAGCATAAACTATGGTATAATTGCAGCCAATTTATATCCGAAAGGGGGTGATGTCAGTATGCCTGGCATCCTCGTAAGACCTGATCAGTCGTTTGAGGAAGCGTACCGCCTCTTCAAAAAGCAAGTGGATCGTAACCTGATCGTCACTGAGGCTCGTGCTCGACGTTTTTACGAAAAGCCGACCGAAAGACGTAAAAAAGAAAAAATCGCGGCACGCAAGAAGATGCTCAAACGACTCTACATGCTTCGTCGCTACGAAGCGAGACTCTAAAGATAGCGGCCTTTTGGCCGCTGGTCTTATTTTCGCCTACGATACCACCAAATCGCAGCTCCAAGCACCACAAGCAATCCACCGACTACCTGCACCCAAGC
>JALVTF010000060.1 GCA_027024145.1 Campylobacterales bacterium | reverse complement strand
TCTTGCCGAGAATGAGAATGGGTACTGCGAGCCGATCCAACTTATCGACTTTGAGGCAGGAAAATGCGTACATGCTCACCATCGATTCCGATCTTTTGAGTTGTGAAAAAAGTCCCAAGCCTTTTGTGCATACGTAGCCGTAATCACCCCGCTTGTAGTGCTCTACGAGGCTTTGCAGCGATGCAGCATACAAAGAGTACGCAAAAAAGATAACCGTAAAAGCTTTTCCTATCAAAATTTCCCCTTTAGCATGAGACGATAGAGCGTGGCCGCTTTGTTGCTGTGCGATTTTTTATAGTAGATACGCAGTGCATTGAGAGCCGTCTCTTTTTTGCCCATTTTGTACATACTTTTTGCAAAAATGAGCCATGAATCTTCATTGTTCTTGTCAATGTTATTGGCTTTGAGACTCCATTTGATAGCCAAAGGATAGAGCTTTTGGCGGTAGTACTCTTGTGCGATGATGATAGCGATGCCGATATCTTTCGTTTGTGCAAACTGTTTGCGTAGAGCGATGATATCGAGTTTCGTAGCTGTGACGGTTTTTGCTACGATTTTGTGAGTGGTATGAGTAGGTATAGCGTTGGTTATATTTCCATCGTTTTTCTTGTGCATATTCGTTGTCTGTGCTCCATGAGAGTTGGTATGTGCGAGTCTTTTTGCGATATAGCCGAGATTTCTTTCGAAGCTCAAATCGGGATGGAGTATATCGCTTTTTTGGTGTATTGGCGTGCTTAGCGATTGTGCGGTTGTATTTTGAGATTCTATTTTTGGAGTGGATGTTTGTTTGACCGATTTCGTGTAGATTGCATAGATAAGCATAGATGCTATTGCAATTCCCAAAAAAACGAGCAAAAAACGCGATGCGATCTTTTTTCTGTGGTATCGCTGCCACTTCTTTTCTACGATTTCATACTCATGCATCGATATATCCTAAATATATTGCCGCCATTTCTATAAATTTTCGATCGATTGTAGATGGGTCGATGCCCTTTGTAGTAAAAAAATATTCGAGCATATCAAAAAGCGTAAAGAGAAACTTGTCGCTCTCACGGAGATTGCCCCGTGTAAATCGATAGATCATCTTGGCATTTGTGGGCGTGAATGATTTTGCCAGCTCCAAAAGATTGTTGCGTAAGAGCTTCTTTTGTATATAGACATAGAATTCTCTTAAATCGGGAGCCTCGACATGAATGGTTTTGAAGATGCGCGTCTTAAAATGTTCTTTAGCCGCGAGATGTTCATTGTGCGACGAGTGCATGGCCAAGATGAACTTCAGTTTTTTCGTATCTGCTAAGATACGGACCGCTTCGAGCATTTGCTCATCATACATTTGCGCTTCGTCGAGGATGACGATTTTCGCTTGCTCCGGACTGAGGGATTCGAGGTGCAAAAAGATATCTCTGCCTTGGCTGAAAATATCTTGACTGAGAGCTTTGTGCAGTTCCATCGAGGTTGCAAACGGTCGCTCGTAATAGTATATATCGGATCGTTTTTGGGAAAATTTTTTCAAAAGCATCGTTTTACCGACACCGGGTGCGCCATGAAGAAGGAGGAGTTTAAAAGGTTTTTCGGCCAGTTCCTCAAGAGTTTCGAGATGGACGATATTGGAACTAAGTTCGATGAACTCTTGAGGATTGTTCGATTCTACAAAACATGATTTGGCTATGCCGAAAATATTACTTGCCATAGCCGAGTTTTTCGTATCCTAAATCTTTGAGTCCAAGATCGGTTTCATTGTCACCGATAATTATCGTTTTGAGTACGAAAACCAGCTCGAAACGCTGATTCTCTTTGTGATTGCTACGAAAGAGATTGCCAAAAACCGGCACATCTTTGAGCACGGGGACCCCGTTTATAGTAAAGTTCCTTGTGTTTGAAATGAGACCACCTAAGATAAGTGTACTTCCATCTTTGACTCTGACCACCGTCGAGATCTTTTTCTCTTTCGTATCAGGGGCTATCTCACGAAAAGTCTGCTTCGTTTTATCGTAATAGAGATCATCCGGATTACGTAATTCGGAAATAGATGGATTGATGCGGAGAATCACGTCGCCATTTTCTGTGATTTCCGGAGTGATATTAAGAAGAATCCCCACGAAGATAGAAGAAGGAGTATAAGATTTTTCACCCAGATCACCCTGTGAACTGATAGTGATAGAAGTGGGGACATTGAAATTGATATTATCGCCGATCGAAATGATGGCAGGCTGGTTGTTGAGGGTAAGAATCTTAGGATTAGAAAGTGTGACAACATTGCCCTCTTTTTTAAGAAAATCTATAATGCCGCTCATTGAAATTGACGTATCTATGAGAGTACTGACACTGTTTGCTATGTGAAGATCACTAAATGATCTTCCGCTTCCTACACGATGTATACCCGCTCCGCCTTCGAGAGACGCTCCGAATTTACTCCAATCAATACCCGTGGTGATGTTGTCATTGAGCATCACTGCGAGAATGGAAACATCGATAAGCACCTCTTTATGGAGTCGTCCTTCGATCTTTTTGATGTAGTTTTCGACTCTTTGGATCTGTTTGGGAGTTCCCGTGATGGTTACGAGACCGGCCTGTCGGTTGACCACCGGTTTGGGAGCTTTGTATTCATCACCGGGTCTATTGACGATATTGTAGAGTTCACTTTGTACATTTTTCCAAAAATCGAATTCATCTTCGGCGCTGATTGAATTAATATCTCCACCTGAATGTCCGCTATTTGCAGAGGTCCCTGCGCTTCCCTCTCCTGTAATATTGGCTAAGCCAATATCTACCGATGCGTCCGTGACGGATTTGCTTTTTCTTCGTGTATTGACGTAATCAAGGTGAAAAGTTTTCGTAATGAGATAGCGGATTTTGAGAACATCTCCGTCAATGGTATAATCGATATTATGATCTTTAAGAACAATGTCAAGAAGTCTATAAAGAGAGACTTTTTTCAAATCGAGTTGCCCCAAGCGAGTGGTATAGAGCTTGCGTTTTGCGTAGCTATCTTCGGTTATTACTGTAAAGCCGCACTCTTCACTAATGTTATTGACAACTTCTTGTGCACTTATACCCGGCCGACTCTGTAGTGTAAAGAGTCTTTCATAGCAGCTTTGCGCAAAGAGTGACGCTGTAAGTGCACCCATTAACAAAAATTTTTTCATTTTATACTCCGCTTCCAAATTTTATGAGATGCAATCTTTTTCGATGCATGTAGAGCCGTAGAGACCTTCGTCTGTTTTTCAAGATAACGTATCCATCAAGAGGGTCTACGTACGAAAGACGGTACGATCCCACTTTTGCACCCACGCTATACCATCTGCCGTTGATTTTTGCTCTATCATTGAGAATAGATGCCAAATAGAATGTAGTCCTTCTCCTTTTAATATGTCTAATAATTTTCTGTTTCAAAATAATCTTTTGTAATTTTTTCTCATCGATAAAGGGATTCTTCAGATGTGCTATTTGGGTTTGAGAGAGTCCTACACGTTTATATTTGACCTGTTCGATCAGTCTGTCGATATCCGGATATTTCGATTGTGCATAGCCATAGCAGGCAAAAAGAATGCCTATGCACATCACTCTTAATAATTTATTCCCCATACTGACACCTTGAATATTGTTTCGATAGGTCGTGCTCCCTGCATATGGATATTGTACACATCTACCACAAGGTCGCTCTGTTCGATTGAATTGATAAAAGAGATGATGTTTTTGTAATCACCACGACAGGCGATTTCAATCTCCAAGACATGCCCGAAATTTTTCGTAACATCGAGAAAATTGTTGAGAATATAGTTTATCTCTACACCATTTATAGCGGCTTTAGCCGTTATCGAATTGAGAAACTGTGCCCACTTTTTGTGATTGTACAAAAGATACGAGAGCTCTTTGATCTTTGCATCGAGATATGCCTTTTTATCGTTAATCTGTTCAAATTGCTTTTTGAGCGTATCGATCTGTCGTGCATACTGTTTGATGTAGAAATTCTCATCACCGTTGACGCTCATCGATTGGATATAGGCTTTGTCGATATTGATTTTAGCTTCGATAGCATCTCTTTGGTTTTTGGCATTTTTGAGCATTTTCTGAGTAAGGGGGAAAATATATTGATAAGAGAGTAAAACGATACCCAAAAAAATCGTTCCAAATATAAGAAGTTTTTCACTCTGCTTGCGTTCAGCAAAAAACTGATCTATCTGTCGCAAAAGTTTCATCGAATATCCACCTTCAGTTGGCTGGTGTAGACGGTGCTGTTGGCATCGGTCTTATTGATTTCGTTTGTCGTGATTTTGTATTTGTCGTATTTGTTGTCGGTAATATATTTGATAAACTTCGTGATCTGCTTATCATCTACCGATGTCACGTTGAAATCGAAATGACTCTCGTTGTTGTCAATTGCGATTGTTTTTATTTTAAATTTGACCATATCTTGTGTCAGATCGCTGATAGTCTCGGCTTTCATGGTATAGTTGACTTTTTTGTCGTAGATTTTCTGTAAGATCTTCATGCGATTATCGAGATCTTTTTGGTTCATTGCTATCTTTTTTTTCAGATCGGTAATCTCTTTGCGCAATGCATTGACGCGTGATTCCAGTGCCACTCTCTTTGCATGGATTTTTACGTACTCTTTTTGCATCATGACAGTGTCGAATTTGTATTTATAAGAAAGTGCGATCTGATAAAGAGGATATGCAAACGCAAGAACGAGGCTTACACCCAATACCATCAAAAGCTCACCGCTTGGGCGTTTATGAAGAGGTGGGAGTTTGTGGAAAATCGTCACATTGGGATATATTTCATCTTTTTCGTAGATATCACGTGCAGTGAGAGCTAAGAGATAGTGAATATCTTCTATATTTTGTCCATGCGCTTCGATACCGTAATCAAAGGAATACTCGAAAGCCTCTTGAGCAAGATAGGTCTTTGCATACTCTTCGATTCCCTTGATGGCACCAAGAGATGAGGAGATAAATATCTTATCGATGACTTCGAGATTATGCACTCTTTTTGCATAGATGACGACATCGTTGATATGCATGAAGATTTCGCTAAAGAGCTGCATGTAAAATTGCGACTCTTCCAAATCTTCTATCCGTACACCGTCCTTCGCGAGTCGCTTCATAACCTCTTCGAGGGTGATATCCTTGCCCTGCAGCTGACTAAGACGTTCTGCCATCTCGGCAAAGGAGTACTTCAAAGATTTCATATAGAGCATTTCGCCTTGTGCATAGACCGTCACAAAGGCGTCATCTCGCTGAAACCAGATAAAGAGATGCGTTTCGTTTGGATCGAGGATTTCGTTGGTGTAAAGTGTTTTGAAAAGAAGTGGAGCAGGAAGAATCTGATCGATATGACCGATTTTATCTACAATTGGGTCGAAAATTTCATGAAGAATGGAAGGTTCGGTGATGAATACTTGAAATTTTCTCTCTTTTTCATGGAGTTGTGAAGGAGTTTCGAGATAGGAGATCGTATATTCGATACTGGGATCGAGATCGAGCTCTTCATATGCTTTGTTTTCGAGGACATCTTTGATATCCTCTTCGGGTATGTTTTTACTTATCTGGATATTTGCGACGATGATGTCTTTGGCACGGAGATAGGAAATACTTTTTGCGCTCTTTTTCGATTGTAATGAAGAGAGCTTCTTGATCTCTATTCCATCATAGAGACAGTAGGTTTTGGCAAAGGGATTAAGTGTTAGGTAGGTATTTGTAGAAGCTTTATATTTCTCACGCTGTTTCTTTTTGAACATACACTGCCTATAATGTAAATTTATTTTTTAAGTTACTGTATTGTAACAGTTCCTACTTAAAGTTTTCATAAACAACCGTTAACAACATTTTAGAAAATATAGCCAACGTTTTCAAGACCTTTTTTAGTTTTTGTCCACCCTTTTTTCACGACGACGTAGAGATTGAGAAAAATCTTTTTGCCGCTAAAATTTTCTATAAGCTTTCTTGCATCTTTACCGATACGCTTGATGGTTTCTCCGTTTTTGCCTATGATGATCCCTTTTTGAGAGGGTTTTTCCACTATGATCATGGCATAGACTTTATCGAGAGCAGGGGACTCTTCGATCTTTTCTATGATCACGTCGCTCTCATAGGGTATCTCGTCGCTGACGTTTTCGAAAATCGCTTCGCGAATCAGTTCTTTGTAGATATCGCGGATATTCTCGGTCGTAAGAAGCTCGGGATCGTAGTAGTAGGGGTGTTCGGGAAGATACTCGACGATGGAGTCTAAGAGGTCTTCTTTGCCTATATTCTTTTTTACCGAAATAGGAACGAGCTCTAAGAATTTATCTTGATATCTTTGATACTCCGCAATTTTTGCCAAGAGTTTTGCGTTATCCACCAAGTCGATTTTAGTAAGCACGAGGATGTGGGGACGGCCTTTGGAGAGTTCTAAAAAGCGCTCATAGTATTTAATATCATCCGTTACGGGGGCAAGAAAGAGCACAAGATCACAATCACCGATAGCCTTGAGGGCTTCTTCCAGCAT
>JALVTF010000059.1 GCA_027024145.1 Campylobacterales bacterium | reverse complement strand
GGCAAAACGACGCTCGCTCGCATCATCGCTCGTACGCTCGGATATGATTTTTACGAGCTCAACGCCACCAGCCTTAAAATCGATGAAATCCGCAAAATCGTGGCGCGCTACGAGGGTGCGCTTCTAAGACCCCTCATCTTCATTGACGAGGTGCATCGATTGTCTCGTACGCAGCAAGAGGTGCTGCTGCCTATTATGGAAAAGGAGCAAGCACTTATATTAGGTGCCAGCACCGAAAACCCCTTCTTTTCTCTCACGGCCGCTATCCGCTCGCGCTCCATGCTCTTTGCCTTCGAGCCGCTGAGCGATGAGGATCTACGTACTATCGCGATGCGCGTGTGCCAGAAGCTGGGCTGCCAGATAGAAGAGGAGGCATTGGCGTATCTGCTGCGTATCTCCCAGGGGGATGCGCGCAATGTTATAAAGTTCTTACGTACCGCGGCGGCGATCGAGAGCCGTATCGACCTGGAGCTTTTGCAAAAGATGGCACCTGCGAGCTACCACGAAGGGGCCAAGAGCGATGAAACCCATTATGCACTGGCCAGTGCACTGATAAAAAGTATTCGCGGTAGCGACATCGATGCGGCGCTCTACTATTTAGCGCGCCTGATTGTCAGCGGCGAGCCGCCTGAATTCATCGCCAGGCGCTTGGTGATCCTGGCCAGCGAAGATATCGGCAACGCCAATCCAAACGCTCTGCCTCTCGCGGTGGCTACGATGGATGCTGTGAAGCAGATAGGCTATCCAGAAGCACGCATCATCCTCTCGCAGTGCGTCATCTATCTCGCTTCCTCGCCCAAGTCCAACGCAGCCTACGAGGCTATCAACAAAGCGATAAAAGCGGTAGAGGAGGGCGAAATCTCTCCGATTCCCAAACACCTCTTGCCGCCAAAATTTGCGGGCTACAAGTATCCACACGACTACGGCGGGTACGTGAAGCAAGCGTATATGAGCAAACCGATGCGATTTTATGAGAGTAGGGGAGTGGGGTATGAAAAGAGACTGGATGAGTGGATAGCGAAGATAAGAGGCTCTTAGAGAGCCTCCTCATCCGTTTCGCCTGTGCGGATACGAATGACTTTGTCGATATCGCTGACGAAGATTTTCCCATCCCCGATTTTGCCCGTGCGGGCAGCTTCGGAGATCTTTTGGATCACCATTTCCGCGTCATCGTCTTTGACGACCACTTCGATTTTGACTTTTGGTAAGAAATCCACCACATATTCAGCCCCGCGATAGAGCTCGCTGTGGCCTTGCTGGCGACCGTACCCCTTGACTTCGGTGACGGTCATACCGGTGATGCCGGCTTCGCTGAGAGCCTCTTTGACATCTTCGAGCTTGAAAGGTTTGATTATCGCTTCTATCTTTTTCATCTGTGCTCCTTAGGCATTATTTGAGGTTGAAACCGCGCTCACCATGCACAGCTTCGTCAAGACCCATAACTTCTGTCTCTTCGTCGACTCTACCACCACCTGTGAGCAAGCTGGAGACGAAGTAGACGATCGCAGTCGCAATGGCAGTGTAGATCATCGTAACTGCTACTGATTCGAGCTGTACCATCATCTGAGCTGCTCTATCGCCGTGGTCTTTGAGCGGGCTGCCATCCCAAGCGAGGTTTTGCAGCGCGAAAAGTCCTGTGGCCAATGCACCCCAGAGCCCTGCGAGGAAGTGGACACCGAAAGCATCGAGGCTGTCGTCGTATTTGAAGACCTTTTTGAGCCATGCAACACCCCAAAAACCGATCACGCTACCGCCGGCACCGATGATGAGTGCTCCGAGGACATCCACGAAACCTGCTGCAGGCGTGATAGCGACGAGCCCTGCCACCGCACCAGTAGCTGCACCGAGGAGTGTGGGCTTTTTATAGACCACCCATTCGATGAGTACCCAAACGAGGGCTGCTACCGCAGCTGCGAAGTTTGTCATGAGCAGTGCACTACCCGCTACGCCGTCTGCTGCAAATTCGCTTCCTGCGTTGAAACCGAACCATCCAAACCAAAGGATCGCTGCACCGAGAGCCGTGAGGATGATGCTGGATGGATGCATAGCCTCTTTTGGATAGCCTTTGCGTTTGCCAAGGAAGAGTGCAAGCACGAGCCCAGCCAAACCACCGTTCATATGCACGACCGTACCGCCGGCGAAGTCGAGTGCGCCGTCGTTGTACAAGAAGCCGCCGCCCCAGACCATATGCGCGATAGGTGCGTAGACGAATGTCACCCAAAGAATCGTAAAGAGCACCCAAGTGGAGAACTTCATGCGTTCGATCGCAGAACCGCTGGCGATGGCTACGGTAATAGCCGCGAAGGTTCCTTGGAATGCGATGAAGACAAATTCTGGATATGTGCCGCTGAGGCTATCGGTGGTTACGCCTTTGAGGAAGATTTTTGAAAGATTGCCGATGATGGCGCCGTCACCGTTGAAAGAGAGGGAGTATCCCCACAGCACCCAAACGATAGAGCCCAAAACGTAGGCGATGAAGACCATCATGTAGGTATTGAGCACGTTTTTTGCGCGCGTCATACCGCCATAGAAGAGTGCCAGACCTGCAGGGGTCATGAGCATGACAAATGCGGTGGCCACGATCATCCATGCCGTATCACCGCTGTTGAGTTTATCTTCTGCCATAGCAAAGCTAGGCAGCAAGGCAAGAAGTGCCACATGCCACTTTTTCATCGAAACTCCTTTGAGAAATTGGATTTCGCCAAAAATTTTAACTTATAACAAACACTAATGTTGTATAATTTTTATACAAGGAGAGAGCATGGAAGAGTTCATAGCGCGTGCGCGCAGCAGTATCAAGGCCTTCAACGTAGTCAAAGCGGCGGCCAATCTGCCTGTGAATATTCTCATCATCGGCGAGCCGGGGACGGGAAAAGAGCGTCTCGTGACATCCATATTCGGACAGTTGCCACGCTTTCGTGGCGGTATGGTACCCAAAGAGTGTGAAAGCGAAACCGTTTTCATCCCCGACTTCGAAAATGTCAAAGATGTGATAGCATTCATGCAGCGTAACAAATCACGACGCATTATCGCCGCCGCTATCGACGAGCGCTCCATCTACGAGGAGTATTTTCCTATCATGGTGAAGCTGCCTCCTTTGCGCGAGCGTCCCGAGGATGTGGAAGCACTCAAGCACTACTATCTCAAAAAGGCCAAAGCGGAATTCGAAATCGAAGAGCTCGATGAAGATTTTAACGTAGATCTTTCCAAAAACGCCGTAAGTCTCAAGCGCAGCGTCTATGAGCGTGTGCTCTTTGCATCGATGGATGAAGAGAAGCTGATGGAGATTTTGGAAGAGTTCCTCGAACCCCGCATCGACGAGGGGTACAAGGAACTTCTGGGGCTTTTCGAGATACCCCTCCTGCGCGCGGCGAAAAAGCGCTATCGCAGTGTGCTGGCCATGTCCAAGGCTCTCGGGCTCAATCGCGCTACACTGACGACGAAGCTCAAAAAATACGACACTACAGTATGAAAGGCAGCTCTATCGTAAGGCGCTCTTTGTCGTAGGTGAGGATGAAGGCGTCGTCTTTGACGGTGAGATCGTGCACGGCTGGGCTGCGAATCTCGATGAGGATGACTTGATACTTCTTCGAGCCGATTTTGATACTGCGACCCGTCGCCACCGTGACACGGACGAATATCTCTTTGGCATCGGCGAGGGCTTTGAAGATCTTGTTGAGGAGCTGCAAGAATCTTTTGATATTGAGTTTGAATTCGGGGATAGAGGTATCAAATTCCGCCAGGACTTTGGTGTTTTCCGTGAGATTGGTATTGATGGCGATATCGATGAGGGTGAAGATGTTGGCGCTTTGGAGCTCTTCTTGGGAAGGCTCGATGCGCTTGCTGCAGACGTTTTTGTGCAGCATCAGCCCCAGGCGCTCGCTATCTTGGTATCCCACGGTAATGGCACAAAAGCTCGCGTGCCCGATGTCAAGATCGATAAAGGAGTGCTTGAAGCCGAAACTCATGGAGGCGTGGGAGATAGCGAGATTGAAAAGCTCGTCTTTGTGTACGATGGAGAGGATATATTCTCCCTCTTTGTTGTACTCGAGGACTTCGCCTGAAGAATCGAAGAGTATAAAGGGATTGATGCTGTTGTCTATAAAATCTTTGTATATATCCATAGCGCTATTATACTACACCTTCGTCCAGCCATGCATCTTCTTGGCGGTCATCGCGATGAGCCCGCTATGAAGCTCTATGGGGTTGATGGCGACGTAGTTGAGTTTTTGTAAAAAGGCTTCCATCTCTTCATTTTTGGATGGCGAGATGAGCACGATGAGGTCGCCTGCGTTTTTCATCATGCGATAAATCTTGCGAAAGAACTGCTCCTTGTCTGCAAGCTTTTCGATATCGATGGGCACGAAGACGGTATCGAAGAGCATGGAACGCAGGTTGTAGCGCTCTTTTGCCTCATCGATGCGGCGCACTTTGGCTGCCAGCTCGCCGAGCGCTTCGTTCGTATCATCATCGAAAACCACGATTTCGAGGTAGTGACCTTTTTCTTCACAATACTTAGCAAGTGCCGGCGTATGGCGCTCTTCGCCAAAGCAAAAGACCCGCACGCCAGGCAAGTCCGGTATGATCGAAAAGAGTTCCTCCATCACGCCTCCATCCAGATAATCGATGCGAATCGCCCCGTGGTACCGTCGCGGCGATAGGAGTAGTAGCGCCTATCGCATGCGGTACAGATGGCGTAGTCTGTGATAGATTCTACATTTTCGGCTCTTAATTGGTCGTAAAGAAGCGCTTTTATATCCAGATGCCGCCCGTAGATGTATTTTGGCTCGTATTGGGCGGCAAGCTCGCTGGAGATTTCGTAGCAGCAGCGATGAATGCCGGGCGAGATAACGGCATGGATGGTCAAGGCACCCAGATCGCGCATTTTCTCTATCGCTTCGGTGACGATGCCGAGGGTCGCGCCGGCTCTGCCGGCATGGACTGCCGCGATGATGCCCTTGGGGTCAAAAAGCAGCACACCGTAGCAATCCGCACTCATGATAGCCAGACCTATACCGGGTCTATCGGTGACGAAACCGTCGCACTCAGGGGCGGGTTCGATGAGGTGCTCGATGTAGCGCACCTCCTTGCCGTGGATTTGGTTGGCATACTGGATAGCCTGCACACCCGTTTTTTGCGCGACTATTTCGCGATTGCGCCTCACGGCTTCGGGATCGTCCCCCACGTGGTAGGCGATATTGAGACTCTCATAGGGTGGAGCGCTTACGCCGCCTGTGCGATCGGTGATCAGGTAGTTAATCTTCATACAAAAAGACCTTTGCGATGGGTTCGAAACGCCCCGTGATTTCGTCATAGACCGGAGCGAGGTGGATCGTGATGCTTTTGCCCACCTTTTCTAATCTGCAGTGCTCTTTGAGATCATAGAGGCTCTTGGGTGCTTCTACGGCGATGTAGCGTTCACTATGGAGATGGGGTGCCAAAAGCACGAAGCCTTTGGTAAAAAAGCGAAGATAGAGATCATCTACCTTTTGCATCGCGCCTACGGGCTCACCCAGATCATAGAAGTAGATGGGATCTTGCTCCAGGGCATGGTCGAAAGGCACCTCCGAATACTGGGCGAAACCGCCGAGCTTCGCGAGTACGTAGTTGTAGTAGATCCCTTCGACAGGCTTTGTAGCGGTGTAGCCGTGAGGGGTTGTGAGGAGTTTGGGTGCGAGGTAGTTCATGTAAATCATATTCTTGAAGCCGTAGCGTTTTTGGAGTTTGTGAAAATATGCGAAGTATTCGAAAACCTCCTCGAGGGGCTGGTAGTAGGTGTAGGGGATATGGGTGAAGAGATTGTCGATTTTGGCACGTTTGTGCATCTCCTCCACACCGCTCATGTAGCTTTCGCACATGTCGTAGTCCACATATGCGAGGAGTTCGGGATCGCGGTAGGCTTGGTTGGTGATGACGAGGATGTTGCGCTCTTTGAGTTTGCGAAGAAACTCTTTGAGGCAGGCGGCATAGGTGGTTTTGGGATGGCGATGGTGGAAGCTTTTGCGAAGGTTTGTAAACGTTTTCTCTTCGAGGAATTTGCTGTTGGCCCAGTCGAAAAAGATACCGTCTATTCCCAGCTCGTGCACACGACGTGCGAGGTAGTCGACGCGCTTATTTACAAGCTCCTCGTCGCACATATCGTAAAAGAAGTCCTTCTCTTTGGTGGGTTTGGAGCTGAGGAGTTTGTGGGGGTGTGCTTTTGCGTAGCGTACGAAGTCGTTCTCTTCGTCTGTGTAAAAGCCTGCCATCCACTCGTAAGCTACGATTTTTTCGAAGCCGCTTCTGTTCGCATCCGCGATATCCTCGAATCCTCCGAACTCGACGATATGAAACCGCTTGGCGAAGCTCAGATCCTTGCGCCACGGTACGGCTGTGGCGTAGAAGCCTTTTTGCGTCATAGCTGGCAGAGGCGCTGGGATGGAATGATACAAGGCTGCGTGGCTTGGGTGGACGATGGCTCCTTGGAGGGAGAGTAGCGATCCAAGCATTGCGGCGAACCAGCGCTTCATAGTTTCCTCGAATCGGCGATGATGGTGACGGGACCGTCGTTGATGATACCCACCTCCATCATGGCGCCGAATCTTCCCGT
Organism: Campylobacterales bacterium; assembly: GCA_027024145.1. Classification (GTDB taxonomy): domain Bacteria; phylum Campylobacterota; class Campylobacteria; order Campylobacterales; family Nitratiruptoraceae; genus Nitratiruptor. Next base: position 36 of record JALVTF010000059.1, on the reverse strand, counting down.
TTGTACGGGGATGTGCTCGCGCAAGGCCTCTACGAA
>JALVTF010000058.1 GCA_027024145.1 Campylobacterales bacterium | reverse complement strand
TAGGGATGACCAAACCTCTCTTGATCGAAATAGGAGTCGAAGAGCTTCCAGCGATCCCTTTTTTGAAAGAACTTCCCAATATCGAAGCCAAATGGGAAAAGATACTCCAAGAGTATGGACTTTTGTGCGAGTTCGAGTTTTTCTACACCCCGCGCCGCCTGGTGCTGTGGCACCCTGAGTTTCCCACCAAACAAGAGACCACCTATGAAGAGTTTTTTGGCGCACCTCTTGAGATAGCCTTCAAAGATGGCGAACCCACCAAGGCCGCACTCGGTTTTGCCAAAAAGTGTGGTGTGAGTGTCGAGGAGCTTACTACCACCAAGCGCGGCAATAAAGAGATTTTATACTACAAAAAAGAGATCCCCGGCAAGGCCTCGCGCGAGATTTTGCCCGATATGGTGTATGCGTGGCTAAAAAGTTTACATTTTGGCAAAGCGATGCGTTGGGGCCAGAGCAAAGAAGAGTTCATCCGTCCCATCCGATGGGGGATTATCAATCTTGGAGAGGAGTGTATCGATGCGCCGCTTTTTGGCATCAGGACTGGGAACTATACCTACGTGCATCGCAGCGTCTCTTTGGAGCCGGTGGTTATCGAAGATGCCAAAGCTTACTTTCGTGCACTCAAAGAGGGTGGCGTCATCCTCTATCCCGATGCACGCTACGAAAAGATCGAAAACGAATTTGCCAATATCGAGCAGGGTGGCTACACGATAGAAAAAGATAACGATCTGTTGGCAGAGGTGGTGGCGATCACCGAATTTCCCACCGCTTTGCAGGGAACTTTCGATGAAAAGTTTTTAGAATTGCCTCCCGAAGTGATCGTAACCAGTATGAAAGAGCATCAGCGCTACTTCCCGCTCTATAAAGATGAAAAACTCCACAACGGCTTCGTGGTGGTGAGCAATGCTGTGACGGATGACTACTCTCTCATCGTCAAAGGCAACGAGCGGGTCCTTCGTGCGCGCCTTTCCGATGCACTCTTTTTTTGGGAGCAAGATCGCAAAAAGGGACTCGATTTTGAAGGGCTCAAAGATGTGGTTTTTATGGATGGCTTGGGGACGCTCTTTGACAAGGAACTGCGCGAATATAAAATAGCCGAGTATCTTTTGGAGCGCTATCGCGATCACTTCGAAGATCCCAGATCCACCAAGGCACTCTTGGAGCGTGCCGTGATGCTCAGCTACGCCGATCTTCTCACTGAAATGGTCTATGAATTTACCGAACTCCAAGGCATCATGGGCTACTACTACGCATTGGCCCAGGGCGAAGATGAGCGCGTGGCACTGGCCATCAAGGAGCAGTACCTGCCAAGTGGCGAGGAGAGCGAACTGCCCAGCACGCTTTTTAGTGCCATCGTGGCGCTATCGAAGAAGCTCGATACCCTAATGGCGCTCTTTAGCGTGGGTAAAATCCCCACCGGCTCACGCGATCCTTTCGCGCTGCGCCGTGCGGCAAACGGGGTGATTCGCATCGTGCTGCACTACGAGCTACCTTTTGATCTCTCTGGAGTTTTCGCCGCTTTATCGAACGAATACCGTGACTTCGATACCAAAAAACTCGAAGAGTTTTTCCTCGAGCGTCTTTATCAGTTCTATGACGTCAATCCTTCCGTGGTCACGGCCGTCATCGCAAGCGGCGAGCGCGATATCCTCGAAATCGATAAAAAGATCAAAGCGCTGGCAAGCATCGTCGAAAGCAGCGATTTCAAAGAGATTTTCACCACTTTCAAGCGCGTGGCCAATATCGTCAAGGATCTCGATATCCAAAGCGACCTCCCGGTCGATCCCAATCTTTTCGAAAAAGAGGAGGAGCGTAAGCTCTATGAGGCTTTCGTGCAAGCCAAAGAGCGCACGTATCCAGACTATGAAACACGCCTGACGGCACTCTTTGGCCTCAAGCACGCGATCGATCTTTTCTTCGACAATGTCCTCGTTAACGCCGAAGATCCCAAAGTGCGCGCCAATCGCAAAAACCTCATAGGCTCGATCTACAAAGAGTTTCGCAAAATCGCCGATATCAAAGAGATCGCGGTGTGATATACGATTTTTTAGTCATCGGTGCCGGGAGTGCCGGGGTACATGCAGCCTATTTTTTGCATAGAGGCGGTGCACGCGTGGCGCTCATCGAGCAAAGCGCCGTCGCAGCCGGCGGCAGTGGCGCAGCTGGCGCATTCATCTCCCCACGCGTCGGGCGTGGCGGGGAGCTCCAGAGATTTACCAACGAAGCTTTTACCTTTTCCATCGAATGGTACCGCAATTTCGAGCAGTTTCATCAGACAGGGATTTTGCGCCTGCCAAAAGAGGGAGAGAAGTTTACCGGGATGGAGCGGTTTTTGGAGGTGCCGTTTGAAAAGCGAGAAGGCGGCTTTCTCTTTCCCACTGCAGGCATTTTACGTGCCAAAGAGTATTTAGAGGTTCTGAGTGCACCGCTTGAGAAGTACTTTTTTCCTGCGACGATCCAAAAGCGAAGCGATTATTTTCAGGTAGGCAGTCTTCGCACAAAGCACGTGATCGTAGCCACGGGCGCGTGGGATGCGCTTATCGATGAGCCCTACATTCGCATCGGCAAAGTGGGGGGTGTACGCTTCGATGTGCGCACGAACCTGCAGCTGCCATACTCGATGCACAAAAAGGTCTCCGTCTCGGCCAATATCGATGGCATTGTCACCATAGGAGCTACGCACAATCGTGAAGGCAAGCCGCCGCAAAATCCTGCCATGCTTTTGCGCGAAGCGCGTACGATGGTGGGGGATTTTGCATATGAAATAGAGCAGATGTACTGTGGAGTGCGCAGTAGCGTCAGCGATCATCTGCCCATAGCCGGTGATCTCATAGCCGATGCGAAGGTGCCAAAGATTCGCAGCTTCAAAACCCTCGATACCAAAGAGCTACCAAGAAAAGGTATAATCGTTCTTAATGGTTTTGGCAGTAGGGGATTTGTCTATGGCCCCTATGTGGGCAAACTCTTGGCCTCGCATCTTTTAGAAGGTGCGCCGCTGCCGAAACTGATCGATGTGGATCGCTATTTTATACGATATCGCAAAAAAGGGCGGGTATGAAGGCTTTGGTGCTACTCAATATGGGAGGTCCCAACAACCTCGAAGAGGTGGAGCTCTTTTTGAAAAACATGTTCAACGACGAGAATATCCTCACTATTAAAAATCCGCTATTGCGTCGCTTCGTAGCCTATATGATCACCAACGCGCGCAAAAAAGAGGCTCGTAAAAACTACGAAGAGCTTGGCGGCAAGAGTCCACTCAATTTCTACACAGACAAGCTCATCGCCAAACTCCAAAAGCGACTACCAGATCTCTACATCACCAAAGCGATGCGCTACACACCGCCCTTTGCAAAAGATGCCATCAAAGAGCTGGTAGCAAGAAACGTCAAAGAGGTTTATTTGCTACCGCTCTATCCTCACTACTCCACCACCACCACCAAATCGAGTCTCGAAGATTTCTACAACACCGCCAAAGGCTTGGGATTTCACGCGCGCTTCCACGATATAGCCAACTTCTATCACAATAGACGCTTTAACGAAGCCATCATCGAGCGTCTCGAAGAGGCGAGTGTCGGGATCGACACCAAAGAGTACGACCTCATCTTTAGCGCTCACTCTTTGCCGCAGTCGATCATCAAGCGAGGGGATCCCTATCTGTATGAAGTGACAGAACACGTAGAGATTCTCAAAGACCTTCTTGGATCACGTTTCAATGAGTATCACTTGGCGTTTCAGTCCAAATTGGGACCCGTGAAGTGGTTAGAGCCCAGCCTCGAAGAGACGCTGCAAAAACTTCCCAATAAGCGCGTACTGATCTATCCCATCTCTTTTATCCTCGATAACTCCGAGACAGAGTTTGAACTCCATATCGAATATGCCAAAATCGCCGAGCGTTTAGGGTATGCAGACTATCGTGTGGCACGTTGTGTCAATGATAGCGATACTTTCGTAGAGGCTCTTGCGGATATCTACCAAGGGATGTGAGATGGTCGGCTACGTCTACGATCCCATTTTCACAGAACATGGAAGCGACGAGCATATCGAAAATCGTTTTCGCGTCGAGGCGATTGACCAAGTGGCCCAAAATTTTCCTCTGCGTCGCTACGATAGAGCGCGAGCTAGCAAAGAAGAGCTCTCTACCATCCACGAAAAGCACTATGTGGAGTGGGTGGAGAAAGCGTATGAGGAAGGATATCGCTTCATTCTCAACGAAGATACGCTGCTAACTCCTAAGAGTTTCGAAGTTGCCAGCTACGCAGCAGGATCTACAAAACCCATCGTCGATGCCTTTGCGCGAGGGGAAATACAAAGAGCCTTTTTGAATATCAGGCCTCCCGGCCACCACGCCGAGCGGCGCACAGGACAGGGCTTTTGTATCTTCAATAACATCGCCTTTATGGCGCGCTACGCACAAAAAAGAGGCTTTGCAAAAGTGATGATCATCGATTTTGACGTGCATCATGGCAACGGCACGCAAGATATCTTTTACTCGGACGATACCGTCTGCTATTTTAGCACCCACGAACGCAACAACTATCCCTATTTTACAGGAAGCATCGAAGAGATAGGCGAGGGACGAGGCGAAGGCTACAATATCAACCGTCCCTATGGTGAGTATTGCAGCGATGAGGAGCTCTTGGCGCTCTATGAGGATCTGCCAAAGTGGTTCGATTTTGATATCGTGCTTGTGAGTGCAGGGTATGATTTGATGCGCGACGAGGCGATCTCCACCGCACAGATCACATTCGGTGGCCTTCGCCATCTCGTGCGCAAGATTTTGGATTTTGCAGGCGATACTCCCGTCGCCTTTTTGCTCGAAGGGGGCTACAACCTTACTAGCCTCACTCAAAGCGTGGAAATCACCCTCCAAGAGCTGTGCGATGTATGATTGGAAAAAGATCTACGCGCTCATTGTAGCGCATAAAAAAGAGCTCGTGCTGGTGCAGATCCTCGCACTTTTGGCGGTGCTTGTGAGCATCCCCACGCCTCTTTTGATGCCGCTTTTAGTCGATGAGGTGCTTTTGCATAAACCCGGCCGCCTATTAGCTATCATCGATGCGCTCTTTGGCAAAGGATCGCCGCTTTTTTATACGCTCGTGGTGCTGGCAGCCACACTGCTTTTGCGTTCTCTTTTCGTGCTTTTTAATATCTTGCAGAGCAAAATTTTTCATACCATCGCCAAGGATATCACCTATCGCATCCGCAAGGATGTGATGGAGCATTTATCGCATGTGTCGATGAGCGAGTATGAGCTCTTGGGCGGAGCTGCAGTGGCGAGCCGTCTGGTGAGCGATATCAATACGATCGATGCATTTTTGAGCTCTACCATCAGCCGCTTTCTCATATCCGTGCTGACTCTTGCTGGGGTGAGTGTGGTGCTTTTGATGATTCACTGGCAGCTGGGGCTCTTTATCTTGCTGCTCAACCCTTTTGTAGTGCTCTTTTCCACCAAGGTGGCGCGCAAAGTGGCCCGGTTTAAAAAGGAAGAGAACCGTGCTATCGAGCTTTTTCAAAATGCTCTTACAGAGACGCTCGATCTCTTTGAGCAGATTCGCGTCACGAATAAAGAGCGGCTCTTTTTTGGTCGCGTTTTGGAGTTGGCCAAAGCGCTCAAACAGCGCTCAATCGATTTTAGCTACAAATCCGAAGCCGGCACGCGGCTAAGCTTTTTGCTCTTTGTGGGAGGATTCGAGATCTTTCGCGCCGCTGGTATCATCACCGTAGCCTATAGCGATCTGAGCATCGGATTGATGTTAGCGATTTTTGGGTATTTGTGGTTCATGATGACGCCGATCCAAGATCTCATCAACATACAGTACGCCAAAAAAAGTGCTGACGTGGCACTGGATCGCATCAACAAGCTCTTGCAGCTTTCCCAAGAGCCTGTTTTTGCACATCGCAAAAATCCTTTTACTAAAAAAGAGCCTGTCGCGATAGAGGTGCGAAATCTTCGCTTTTGGTACACCCCCTCAAAAGAGGTGCTCAAAGATATTTCACTCACCATTCCGGCAGGCAAAATCAGCGCATTGGTAGGTGCCAGCGGTAGCGGCAAAACGACGCTGAGTCGCTTGCTTGTAGGGCTCTACGCTCCCAGTGCAGGCGATATTTTGTATGACGGCGTAAGTATTCGCGATATCGGACTGGACGTGGTGCGCAAACACGTGGCACTGGTGCTCCAAACGCCATTGCTCTTTAACGATACGCTGCGTTTTAATCTTACACTGGGAGAAGAGATAGAAGATGCAAAGATTTTCGAGGCCTTGAAATTAGTCAAATTAGATACGCTCGTATCACAATTGCCAGATGGCCTGCAAACCCAGGTGGGGAGGGGCGGCGTGCGCCTCAGCGGCGGCGAAAGGCAGCGTGTGGCGCTGGCGCGCATGGTGTTGCAAGATCCCAAAATCGTGATACTCGACGAGTCCACATCCGCTATCGATATGGAGACCGAAAAGCTCATCTTTTGCAATCTCTCACCCTTTTTCAAAGAGCGCACTACCGTCCTCATAGCCCATAGACCCAGCACCATCGAAGAGGCGGATGTACTCTTTTTCTTGCAAGATGGCAAAGTGGCGCGTCAGATGCCTTTTGAGGAATACAAGAAAAATTTGTGTATACTATGAAAAAATCAAGGAGGATGGCCATGCAACTGCCAAAAAACGTAGAGGAACTCAAAAGCTACGTAGCCGAGAATTTTGCGAAACTCAGTAGTGAAGCGCAGCTCGAGGTGCTTAAAGTTTTGCATAAGTTTATACAAAACGAAGATATCGTCAAAAAAGAGCTCGAGCTCGAGCAAAAAAATCTCGATCCCGAAACGGCTACACATGTCTGTGCCATCGACGATGAAGAGGCAGCCATCCAAGAAGAGATTTTAGAAGAGATTCGCCGCCACAACCATGTGGATATCCACCAGTTCAAAGACGCCAGCAGCGATCCACGCGACGAAGATGCTCAATATATCGATAAAACGATCGATAAACCTGTAAAAGATCCTAACGATCCTTTGGCTGAATATATCGATGATCTGGAGGATCAAGAAAACAGCGGAAGTTAGTGGCGACCCCAGGGGGACTCGAACCCCCGTCACCGCCGTGAAAGGGCGGTGTCCTAACCGCTAGACGATGGGGCCGTAGCAGACGAAATGTAGGTAGAATTATAGTCACATAAAACTTAAAAATTATTGAAAGGAACGTATGAAACATCAGGGGATTTTGGTATTGTGTGCTGCGTTTGTAGCAGCTTGTGCCACTTCAAATATAGATACCAACACACCAACTGCAGCTATCCAAAAGCAACTCCAAAGCACAATCGAACAGAACGTATCAAACAATTCAGAGGCAAATCTCTCCTATCCCGTCGAACCCTCAGTCTTGGCACCGGCAAGGAGTTATAGATGGTTCGAAGGTGATAAAGTGCGTCCCAAACTCATGGAGCTCTTGCATGCTGTGCAATCCGATAGCACAATTGTCTGTAAAGAGGAACTTCCCTATAAAAGGCTTCAAGAGCTTGTAAAGAAGTATCGTACATCGCACGATGCGGCGCTCAAAGATCAAATCGAAAACCAAGCAGACCTCCTCGAAACACGCTATCAGCAAGTACGTAACGGCGGCTGCTACGACCCGCAACAGTTCTTACAAAAAGACACCTACATCTTGCCAAGACACAAAAGTAGAGAGGGTGCGATGCGTAATCCCGTGCTCTTGCGGCTCTATGACGCTTTGGAAAAATATACACGTTTGGCACAATTGGGAGGATGGGGGAGTATAGACAATACAAATGTTCCCTATGTTCGTCCCGGACATCACTACGATATCTTACCCGCAATAAAGAAGAGATTGGCTTTTGAGGGCTATTACGGTGAAGATGACAACTCAACCTTTTACGGTTCGAAATTCGTGCGAGCCGTGCAGGATTTTCAGCGCCATCACGGTCTCAATCCCGATGGTGTTATCGGTCCCGCTACGTTTGACGCCATGAACGTACCCGCAGAAGAGAGAATAAAAAAGATTCTTATCAATATCGAGCGTGCCAAATGGTTTTTGCGTAACGACAGCTACTTCGTCTTTGTAGATATCCCCGGTTTTTTTATGCAGGTATACGATAAAGGCAAGCCCATTTTTTACTCCCGTGTCGTGGTAGGGCGCAAAAAACGTCCTACTCCACAAATGCGCAACGCCATTAGCTATGCGGTGGTCAATCCCTACTGGAGAGCACCCAAGACGATCATCCAAAAAGATATCTGGCCGCGTCTGCAAAGCGGGGATTTCGATGCTCTGCGTAAATCCGGTATCGTCGCTACGAAAGACTACAAGGGCAATACGATCGTCGAGTATGAAGATGTGGACTGGAGCCGTTACGATGAAGAGCATTTGCCTTTTATTTTCATGCAGATGCCGGGGCCGCATAACTTTTTGGGTGTCGTGAAATTCATGTTTCCCAATAGATTCGATGTCTATTTGCATGACACCAATCACAAAAACCTCTTTCGCTATCGCTACCGAGCTCTCAGTTCGGGATGTGTCCGTGTCCAGAAACCGCTGGAGCTTTTTCATCTGTTGCGTATGCACACAAGAGGCCGTAAGTATACCTATCGTGATATTTTGGACCTTATTCAAGACGGAGAACGAAAAATTGTGCGCTTTAGACCGATAATACCGGTATATCTGCTCTATCTGACCGTATATGAAGACGATAGAGGCAAGGTCTATTTCTTCAAAGATATTTATAATTTAGATAAGAAAATGTTAGCCGGTTTACCAAAATTAGATACAATAGCCGCTAAATAGCAACAAGATAGAGGAGATGCCCATGAACAGACGCGACTTTATAAAGGCGAGCGCGATCTTCACGACCTCTATAATTCTTCCCTCTACGACACTGGCAAAGGGGTATGAAAAGAGTCTGAACCTCTATAATATCCATACGGGCGAAAAGCTTCGCACCACCTACTGGGCGAACGGCGAATATATTTACGATGAAATCGCAAACTTGGAATATTTTTTGCGCGATTACCACAACGATGAGGTACACAAAATCGATGTCAATCTCATCGAATATCTCCATGATGTCTACAATCTTTTAGGAAGACCCGGCGAAATCTACGTGATTTCAGGATATCGTTCGCCCCAAACGAACTATATGTTGCGCCTGCACAATCGTGGTGTTGCAAAGCATAGCTACCATGTCAAAGGGCGCGCTATCGATATACGCATTCCTGCTGTACATCTGTCCACTCTTCGCTATGCAGCACTCTCTTTGCATAGAGGCGGAGTAGGGTACTATCCACGTTCCAATTTCGTCCATATCGACACAGGCAAACCTCGCGCTTGGCGCTTTCCTAAATGATAGATATCATTCTTTATATCCATATTCTCGCTGCCACCGTCTGGGTGGGCGGGAGCATATTTCTTTTCTTTTTAGGGATTTTTTTGCGCGACAAAGAGGCGCAAAAGCAGGTCTATTTGCATATCGGTCCACTCTATGGATACCTTGAGAGCGTTTGGCTGACTATCCTCATCATCACGGGTCTCTATCTTTTCTATCACTTCTCTTTGGATAACATCCTCGCTACAGGAATGCCCCAAAAGCTCGCATCCGAATTGACTATCAAACTCTTTTTGGTAGCGTTTATAACCATCGCTACAATCGTGCATATGTATATCGCTTTCAAAACCCACGGCAAAGAGCGCACGAAACTGCAACTATTCCTCTCACGCTCCAGCTCCATGGCAATATTCTTTCTCAATCTTTTGATACTTTGGTTCGCTATACAAATTAGATCATCCCTGTAACTGATTTATTTGGCTTGTGTTTACTTCGGGAATTTATATCTCTATAGAAAAGTTTTATAATATTTTTGGAAAAATGTAAAAAGGAGAAGATAGGCAGGATGAAAATGAATATAAAAAATAGAGGGTCTATTCTGTTATCGCTAATAATTGGTATGTTATTTAATGCATGTACTGCTAAGTCTCCACTTGCTCCTAAAAATGAAATGCTACAGGCGAAGAAATTTGTGCCAGATGAGAAAAATTGTCAAATTTATGTTTTTAGAAAAAGTTATTTTGGTTATTTGGTTTTATTTAATATTTATTTAGATGGACGTGTTATAGGTTCGTTACCTCCGGGAACGTTTTTGTACAAATATTTAAAACCTGGTAGATACGTAATTTCTGTGATTACAGATGAAAGCCGTGATGATATAACTTTTACATGTAAAGAAAAACAAAATTATTTTTTTGAGTTGCAACCTAGAACAGGGTGGATAAGTGCACGAGCTGTAATAAAAATTGCAGATCCTACTGACGCGAAAAAAGCTATTAAAAAACTCGAAATGGTACAGTCGTACTAAAAAGTACTAAATATTATCAAAAAAAGGAAACGAGTGGCGCGTATAAGCAAGGAAGAAAGAAAACGCCAGATTATGGATACTGCGCTGAGGCTTTTTAGTAAAGAGGGGTTTTTTGAGGTGACGATAGCGGATATTGCCAAAGAGATGAAAATGAGTGCCGGCAATATTTATAACTATTTTAGCTCCAAAGATGCCTTGGCTAAAGAGCTCATTCTCTATATTTCCAAATATTTGGGTAATCAAATCCGCCAAATCAATATGCAACCTCTCAGCGCGAAGGAAAAAATAAAGCAGATAGTGGAGCTCTATTTCAAAACTGCCAAGGAGCGGCCGGAACTGATCGAATATTTTTTGCGCATCTATCTGTCTAATCGTGAGGTTTTCAAAGATGGATGTGAAGGCATGATATGCGTCAGTCCTTTTGTGACAGAGATAATGATATTTTTTGAAGAGGGAGTGCGAAGCGGAGAGCTCAGAGACCAGGATTTTTTTAGCGCTTTCGGTCTTTTTATGGGATATCTCGGTGGTATGGTCTTTTTGATGGGGGAGGGAATGCTTCCAAACGATATCGAGTTTTATACCGATGAAATAGCTGAAAACATCTATAGAGCGCTCAAAAATGAGACCTAAAGTTATTTGGCTCCAAGGGGTCACTTGCAACGGGAATAGCCACTCTTTTGTCAATCTTCCCGACATAGAGGATTGTTTACGACGTTACGATTGGCTATACCATCCCGTGCTGCCATCTTCTTGCACCCTCGATGAACTATCGGACAAAGAGTGTGATATCTTAGTATTAGAAGGTGGACTTAAACCCGGTTGGCGAAAAGGTGAGTTTGATTTAGAAAAGCTCTTTTTGAGATTGGCCAAAAGAGCAAAAAAGGTGGTGGCAGTAGGAAGCTGCGCGGTCTATGGGGGAGTCTTTAGAGAGTATGACGAAAATATTACGGGTGTTCTCTTTTCCGGTGCACAAAAGACCAAGCATTATAAAAGTTTAGCGCAAAAGACCGTCAACATTCCGGGTTGTCCCGCTCATCCCGAATGGATAGCTTTCGCTTTGGATGCGGAGAGAGTAAAGCTCGATACATATAATCGTCCCAAAGAGCTCTATGCCTACACGGTGCATAGCGGATGCATGCGCAATGAATATTTCGAGTGGAAAGTGGATGCCGAACAGTTTGGCACGAAAGAGGGGTGTCTGTATTATAGACAAGGATGCCAAGGACCTTTTACACACGGAAGCTGCAATAAAATATTGTGGAATGAGACCGCTTCCAAAACGCGTGTAGGGACTCCCTGTTTTGGATGTACGGAACCGGACTTCCCCAAACGCGACCTGTTTGCGACAAAAACATATATGGGAATTCCTGCTACCATGCCGCTTGGAGTGCCAAAACGAGCGTATTTAACAATTACAGGGATCGCGAAAAGTTTTCACATCCCAAGACTCCACAAAAGACTATTCGATGAAGATTGAGCTTATAGAGAAAATCGAAGGCGAGGCCTTTTTGGATGTATCGTGTAGGCAAGGAAAAGTGCGTGATGCATATGTACGATTTCCCCATTATCGCGGTATCGAGAAGATACTGGTGGGTCGTGATCCATTGGATGCGCTCGTCATCAACCCACGCGTTTGCGGTATTTGCGGACATGCGCATCTCCAAGCGACGGTAAGGACGCTCGAAAAGCTCGCAGGATTCGAACCAAACGAAAAAGTGAAAAAGATTCGAGAAATCACTCGTTTTTGTGAAATGGTACAAAACCATATCAAGTGGTTCTATCTGGTTGTTTTCGATAGGTTGGGACTAACGTACGATTTTCGAACGGTTCATGTGATGATACAAAAAATCAACATGCTCGCTGCGATTTTTAGCGGCCAGTGGCCCCATTCGAGCTATGCGCTGCCAGGTGGCGTTACCTGTGATCCTTCGCAGCTTGAAATCCTTCAGGCCAAACGTCTGGTCCAGAGTGTGCGAGAGCATTTCGTATTGCTCGTTGGTGCATTTGATATTAAGAACCTCTCGAAAGATCTCAAGCGCCTGTATGATCGATTAGAAGAGAGGGACTTGCTCTATACGGGAAAGAGTCTCGATCGTTTCATAACCTTTGGAAGCGATTCATATGTGCAAAGTTCCAAGATTTTGCACGGAAAGGTTCGTCCGGCGAAACTACACAATATAAGGGAATTCGGCCAAGAAAAGAGCCATGCAAAGGGTGTGACGTATAAAGGGAAGTTCTACGAAACGGGACCGTTGGCACGTACTATGTTGCGAGGAGATCTTTTTGTGAAGCAGCTTCATAGGCGCTATAAAGACAGCATCACTACACGCATATTTGCACGCATCTATGAGGTCGGGACTCTTTTAAAAAAGATAGATGAACATCTACGAACCATCGATATAAGTGAGCCAAGCTATACTCCTCTTGAGATACCGGATGGTGAAACGATGAGTGCGATAGAGGCTGCACGCGGTTCACTCATCCATAAAGTCTGCATAGAAAAGGGCAAAATCGCTGAGTATGTTATTATCACTCCTACACAGTGGAATCTTTCCAATGCCAAAAACGGTGAATCTTCGATTATTAAAAAGGCTCTCATTGGAGCGCAATGTGAAGCTACCGATATAATATTTCGCTCCTTCGATATCTGCAGCGTCTGTACGACCCACTGATTTGGTCCCAAAAATAGATAAGTTCCGCTTTTGGTATAAGAAAATTTAATTTTGAAGTAAGCTCTTGGCGGTATAATAGTGAATGAGTATTCAATCATAAGGAGCCGTCATGAACAGAGAACATCTGCGCTCACTCTTTACCGCCAAAAGTGCCAGGGTGGATACCAATAAAGGCGAAGCCTACTATAAAAATCTGTACGAGCGGTGTCGAGCGAGACTCGATGAGTTGAAAAAAATAACTCCGTTGCGAAACATAGATATCGCACAGGTCCTAGAAGACGAGGGAATTTCACGTAGGGACTTTTTGAAATGGGCGAGTGCTACTACTGCGATGCTGATGCTACCGGCATCTTTTACGCCTCTTGTGGCCGAAGCTGCGGAGCTCATGAATAGAGTCCCTGTCATCTGGATAGAGCTCCAAGACTGTGCCGGCAACTCCGAAGCCTTCATTAGAGCGGACGGACCGAAAGTGGATGAGATTATCCTTGAAATCATTTCCCTCGAGTTTCACGAAACTCTCATGGCACCTGCCGGACATCAGGCCGAAGCGCAACTCGAAGATGCAGTGAACAATTTCAAAGGCAAGTATCTTCTCTTCGTCGAAGGTGCCATTCCGGTAGGGCGAGGACGCGAATGGTGTACGATAGGAGCAAGTGGAGAGACCTTCGAAGAGCATCTCAAAAAACTAGCCAACGATGCCGCTGCGATAGTGGCAGTTGGAACGTGTGCGACATTCGGTGGAGTGCCTGCAGCGGCTCCTAATCCCACGGGAGCCGTAGGCGTGATGGATGTGGTGAACAACAAGCCCATCATCAATATCCCCGCATGTCCGGCAAACCCGGCCAATATAGTAGGAGTTATTCTGCACTACGTACTTACCGGACAGATTCCCGAGCTTGACTCGTTGCTTAGACCAAAATTCGCCTTTGGGTATCGCATTCACGATAACTGTGAACGTCGCGCGCACTTCGATGCAGGCGAGTTCGTAGAAGAGTGGGGCGATGAAGGTGCGCAAAACAATTTCTGCCTCTACAAGATGGGTTGTAAAGGTCCAATGACCTTCAACAACTGCTCCATCGTACGCTACAACGAAAGCGTCAACTGGCCAATCGGTGCAGGACATGGATGTATCGGATGTAGTGAACCGGGATTTTGGGATAAATATGCCTATGAGCGACCTATGGCCGATGCCAACATCAAAATGGCACCAAATGGTGGGGTGGAAAAGAGTGTGGATCAGTTCGGTCTGGGACTGCTTACGGCTGCAGGTGTAGGAATAGCTATCCATGCGGTGGCAAGCGCGGTAGCTGGGAAGAAAAGTGAAGGAGAGGAAGCATGAGCAAGACACATATCGTAGTGGATCCGATTACCCGTATCGAGGGACACCTTCGCATCGAAGCGATCATAGATGAGAACAACACAATCGTAGACGCATACAGCTCTTCGACGATGTTTCGTGGTATCGAAGAGATTCTCAAAGGCAGAGACCCGAGAGACTGCGGCCTTTTGGCTATGCGTATCTGTGGTGTGTGCACAGGGACACACTATCAGCGAAGTATAGAAGCGGTGGAGCATGCTTTTGGCGTTACGATTCCTAAAAACGCAAGGCTTGTGCGCAATCTCATCCAAGGATCGCTCTATCTGCATGACCATGTGGTGCACTTTTACCAACTGCATGCGCTTGATTGGGTGGACATCACCAAAGCACTCGAAGCTGATCCCCAAAAGACGGTAGATGAAGCCAAAAAGTGGGCGAAAGTAGCTGGTACGACGCCATGGGTGGCAGATAGTGCCAAGTTTGCCGAGGTGCAAGAACGTCTCAAAAAATTCGTCAAGCAAGGACGTCTTGGAATCTTCGCCAAAGGGTACTGGGGTAATCCACACTATAAACTTACACCGGAGCAAAACCTCTTGGCCGTCACACACTATCTCCAAGCGCTCGATCTGCAAAGAGACGCGGCGAAGATGATGGCGATTTTCGGTGGCAAGAACCCGCATCCTCAAAGCATCGTCGTGGGTGGGGTGACCTGTGTACAGGATATCAAGAATCCGGCACGTATAGCGCTTTTCAAAGAGCTGCTCAAAGGCTTTCGCGCTTTCATCAAAGGTGCCTATCTACCTGATATCTATATGGCAGGTACGATGTATGCCGACGAAGCGCTAGATGGTACGGGAGGAGGCCTCAAAAACTATCTCGTTTACGGAGGTTTCAGGCTTCAAGACAACGGATTTTACAAATCCGAACTCCTCTTCCCGAGCGGCGTGGTTGTGGATGGAAAGTATAGAGAATTCGATCAGGAAAAAGTGGCCGAAGACGTCACGCACTCTTGGTATCAAGGCGACAAGCCACTCCATCCATTCGATGGTCAGACTATTCCCAACTATACGGGATTCGGCAAGAAAGAGGGTGGCATAGCCTATCTCGATACCAAGGGCAAATATAGCTGGATAAAATCGCCGATCTACAACGATACGCGTGTAGAGGTGGGACCGCTTGCTCGTATGGTGGTCGGCTATGTCAAAGGGGACAAACGTATCAGCGAGTATGTGAATAAATTTCTCAAAAACGGCAATCTGCCTGCCAAAGTGCTCTATTCGACGGTAGGACGTACGGCAGCACGTGCCATCGAGACCGAACTCATGTCGGATATCATGATGGAATGGGTTGATGAGTTGGCTAAAAATACAGCTTCTGGCGATCTTTCTACATGGACGGAGTTCGATTTCGATCAGGTGAGCAAAGATGCACAAGGCTATGGACTCGAAGAGGCTCCCCGCGGATCGCTCGGCCACTGGGTGAAGATACGAGACGGTAAAGTGGAAAACTACCAAGCAGTCGTGCCATCTACCTGGAACGCTGCGCCAAGAGACTACAAAAACCGTATGGGAGCGTACGAATCGAGTCTCATAGGTACCAAAGTGGCGAAACCGGAAGAGCCACTGGAAATTCTAAGAACCGTTCACAGTTTCGACCCATGTATCGCATGTGCGGTGCACATCGTGGATACAAAAGGCAAAAGTCTGGGAGAGTTCAAAGTCAACAATTCCTGCTCTATCTAAGGGGGGCGACAATGCGAACGCAGTTTCAACGTATCAAGCGCATGACTCTCTTTATGCGCCTCAACCACTGGGTGGTCTTTTTCAGCATGATAGCCGCGGTCATTACGGGACTTTATATAGGGCATCCCTACTACCAGACACTCATTAGCGAACCGACGGCGCACAAATTCGTGATGGCGTGGAACAGAGCCATCCATTTCTATGCGGCGATCATTTTCGATGTGAGTTCCGTCGTGATCGCCTATCTCTACTTTTTCAGTAGATTCGATAAACCCATTAAAAAACTGATTCCTACGAAAAAAAATCTCGTGGAATTTTGGGAAGTTTTCTTCAATCTCGTCACGCTCAATCGCGTCAAGCGCTTCGACAGCTCCCATGAAGACAGTTTCCATGTGGTATACTTTACGATATTTCACCTGCTTTTAGCTTGGATGCTGCTTACGGGTCTGCAACTCTATGTGCTCGGGCTCGAATCGGGTATGAGCAGTATCGGCAAATGGTGGCCGGCACTCTTGCACGCCGTGACGGACTGGACGATACCGGTATGCGGTGGGACGAAGATGGATGTACGTTACGTACATCATATGACGATGTACTTTATTCTCACGTGGATCATGTTTCACATCTACTATATCGTGTGGCGCACCATCTTCTGGCGTGAAGGTGATATCGCCATCGTCTTTGGCGGCTACAAGTTCAAACGTACCAAAGGAAACAATGCGTGAAAACGGCAATCATCGGCATAGGCAACATCCTCTTTAAAGACGAGGGGCTGGGTGTCTATGCCGCCAAATATATAGAAGCCAACTACCGTTTCGACGACAACGTAGAGATAGTCGACGGTGGGACGCTTGGCTTCAAGCTCATGCGCTACTACCAAGAGTATGACAAAGTGCTTATCTTCGATACCGTCTCTATCGAAGACGCTCCCGGAAGCATCTACAATATCCCCAGCGACGTGCTCTTGGGGCTGGGGGCATACCGTAAAACCGCACACGAGGTGGAAGTGGTGGAGATGCTAGAGATTTGCTCTTTATTAGAAAAGATAGCGAAAACCAACATCATAGGCATGGTGCCTGAAGATATCGAGAGTGTGGA
This sequence comes from Campylobacterales bacterium, assembly GCA_027024145.1. Classification (GTDB taxonomy): domain Bacteria; phylum Campylobacterota; class Campylobacteria; order Campylobacterales; family Nitratiruptoraceae; genus Nitratiruptor. Next base: position 14,133 of record JALVTF010000058.1, on the reverse strand, counting down.
GATCGCTCTGTCAAAAAGTGTGCAAGAAAACTTCCCACATCTCATCGATGCTGCGCTTGCGGAACTGAAAAGTGACGGCATCGTATACGAAGCGAGACCGACTCTAAGCCTCGAAGAGATCATCGCACAATACCAAAATCCTACGATGGCAAATGCAACTGCGATTTAAGTATCCTTCGCATACCACATACTTCATAGCCACTATCGAGGCGGTGGCGATAAGTATGGATCTGGATGTGCAGATCGGATACGACTATCCGTACATCCATCTTGAATTTACAGATAACGAGGAGTTTCTAAAAGCGCTCGAGGAGCATCTGCCAAATTCGCTCTTTTTCGAAAAAGCGGAAGCGAGTGAAAAGTTTGCAGGCAAGAATCCTATTGCTGTGCCTAACAACGTAGGGTTGTGCTATCGCTGCATCGAGGAGATGCTCGACCCCGAATCGCGACGCTACTACTACCCCTTTACGATGTGTCGTGCCTGTGGCAGTCATGCAGCGTTGATAGAGCATTACCCTTTTGTGCGAAAAAATACGCTTTTAGCGGTTTTCCAGCCTTGTCAGTCTTGCCAAGAGGAACTTCGCACCAACCCTCGGCGCCAAGATTTTCCTCTCATTAGCTGCGCGGAGTGTAACGTCCCGGTGCGCATTTACAATCGTGGCGGCTCGCGCATACTCTACGCCAATGAAAAAGAGGAGTACAAAGCGCTTTTCAGTTTCGCTGCAGATAAGTTGCGCGAAGGCAAGAGCGTTCGTATGAAAACGCTGCGGGGGGGGAATTTCGCTTCTATCTTACACCAAACGAAGATTCCAAAGCGATGCTCGTTCGCCCCGGTTCGGAGTTTTTGATGCTATCGAGTGAAAAGAAGGCTCTATTTAGTATCGAGCGACCACTGCTACACCTGACACATAGCAGTGGAAAAATTTACGAAGCCTGCGGTGTATGGGATGGATTTACGACATTGCTGGCAAACGAACTCGGTGACCGCGACGTAATATATTTCGATGAAAACGAAGAGGCCGAATTCGTTATAGATTATGATCTTCCTATTACGCCATATAGGGCACCGAGACTCTTTATCAACAAGCACAAACGCTGTTTTTTATCGGCCTCCGAGGCTCTCTTTCCGAAAATATCACATACGAAAACGGTGACGTTGTACGATTCGTGGGCCAATGTAGATGGCATCACGGACAAAATCGATAAATTCGACAGAATTGCTGCCTCACAAGTTGTCGTCTTTCAGGATGAAGGTATAGAACACCCACGTATCGTGTATAGAGATTTCCCTGCTACACTTCTTTGGGGTGTCTTGAGGCAGCACGTACATACCGGCAGCGCCGTAGGGGTCTATTTCGGTGATGAGCCGGCATTTTATTTTTTTAATAAAAGACGTGCGAATAGAATATTCTCTTTTGGTAAAATCCGATTCGAAGCGACACGCAAAGTGGTGGATCGATTCAAAGAGCGCTACCCCGATAGGTTCGAAGCATTTATGCGACAAAACGGGTTTTTGGACAAAGCTGCGGTGCTTATGGATTTGGATTTGACACGCTTCAACGAGCTTGCGTTGGAGTTTGGTGGTAAAGGTGGAGTGAGCGTCGATTGCAGAATCGACGAAGAGAGATTCGACTATAGTAGCTTCTACGCTTCGATGATGAGCTTTATCTTGGCCGATACCAGTCCAAAGCTTTTGGCATACTCCGTTTATGAGAGTCTGGGAGAATTTATGAGTCAGCAAGCCGTGGAGGTGCTGCGCAAGACCAAGGCCGAAGCTATAGTTTTGGCGGGTAGGCATTGTACCAACAGTCCGTTCATGAGCAGATTTATACGCAACTACCCGAATATTCTACTTTCCATCGAATATCCCGTGGATGACGAGGGTGTCTTTGCAGGCGTATAAAATCGTAGTTACGGGTCGGGTTCAGGGGGTAGGATTTCGTCCTACGATTTTCAATCTCGCCACCTCTATGGGACTAAAAGGCTATGTGCGCAACGATGCGCAAGGTGTGGAGATCGTCGTAGAGGGAGAAAAAGCCAAAGCGTTCATCGAACGTTTTTCCGACGATTTACCTCCTCTTGCCAAAATCGAGACCATCGAGGTGCGTAAGGTTCCTTCGCAATGCTTCGGGAATTTTTCGATCCTAAAGAGTGAAGAGGGGACGAAACGCACATTCATTTCACCCGATATGAGTGTATGTCCTGCGTGCAAAGCAGAGCTCTTTAATCCTACAAATCGGCGCTTTCATTATCCATTCATAAACTGCACTCATTGCGGTCCTAGATACACCATCATCACGGATCTTCCCTATGATCGCAAGAACACCACGATGGATAGATTTACCATGTGCCAAAAGTGCCGCCAAGAGTATGAAGATCCCACAAGCCGCTTTTTCCATGCGCAGCCTATTAGCTGTCCCGATTGCGGACCAAGGCTCCATCTGGGTGAATATGAAGGGTATGAAGCCATCAGGCAAGCCGCGAGACTCTTGGATGAAGGAAAGATTCTCGCTATCAAAGGGGTAGGGGGATACCATCTTGTGTGTAAAGCGCAGTCTCAAGCGGTGGCAGAGTTGCGCAAGCGCAAGCGACGAAGCAAAAAGCCTTTTGCCGTGATGTTCAAAAATATCGAAGCTATAAGAGAGGTTTGCGACATTCAGGAGACAGAAGAGCGCCTCATAACCTCGAAGGAAAATCCTATCGTCATCGTCAAAAAAAAGGATACCGATTTCGGACTCGAAGCTCCCGATATCGATAGACTCGGTGTCTTTTTGCCGTACAATCCCATCTATGTCCTGCTTTTTGAATGCATCGATTTTCCCTTGGTGGTTACGAGTGCGAATATTAGTGAAGAGCCTATCGTCAAAGAGGAAGAAGAGATTGAAAAACTGCGCATCGCCGATGTTCTGCTTTGGTATGACAGAAAGATCGAACGCAGCTGTGACGATAGCGTGGCGGTATGTGTGGAAGATAGGCCACTCTTTTATCGCTTGGGACGGGGCTACGCACCCAGAAGTTTCAAGCTCTCAAACTTGCTACCGCCGGTATTGGCCGTGGGAGCGCAGCAAAAGGGCACTATCGTGTTGGGATTTGACGACACGCTCATCGTCTCTCCCCATATCGGCGACATAGCCAATATCGCAAGTTTCGAGTATTTCAAAAAAGTGGTGGAAGACTTTTGCAAGATGTACGATGTAGCGCCTCAGTACGTGGTGCACGATCTACATCCTATGTACGAGACCGTTAGATACGCCAAGAGTCTCGGTATCCAGACGTACGCCATGCAACACCATCTATCGCATGTCTATGCGGTGCTAGCAGAGATGGAATTATCGCATCATTCCATGAAAGATGAAAAATTTTTAGCTCTCGCTTGGGATGGGACGGGATTGGGGACGGATGGAGCCATTTGGGGTGGAGAAGCTTTTATCGAGGATGAGAGGGTTGCACATTTTGGATATTTCGATATCGTTGGAGGAGAAAGAGCCATCAAAGATATTCGCCTCTGTGCATGGAGTCTTGCAAGAAAGCATGGGTTCGAGATGGGCGACGAGCTTTTTGCCTTGGGGTATGCAAAAAAGATAAACAGTTTCACCACATCTTCTGTGGGCAGGCTTTTCGATGCGGTGGCCTATTTTGCCCAGCTTACCGATCGACAAGAATATGAAGGCTATACGGGCCTTTTGATAGAAAAGGCATATAGGGGTGGAGAGGATCGCTACGACTTTTATATCGAAAACGGCGCGATCGAGATAGATTTTACTGCGCTGATCAAAGACCGAAAAGAGCGTATTCCCACGCGCTTTCTCAATACTTTGCGCGATATCATAGTAGCGATGGCGAAGGAATATGACCTGCCGATGCTTTTTAGCGGCGGTGTGTTTCAAAACAAAACGCTTCTTACTATCGCGATCGACAAGCTCCAAAAAGCAGGCATTCCCTACTATTTTCCATCGCTATTTCCTATCAACGACGCGGCTATAAGCCTCGGGCAGCTCTGGTGGTTCAAAAATCGTTTTGAAGCAAATCCATAAGAGTATTACAGTCGAAATTGAATCGAAACTCCACCTCTTTGAGGTAGTAGAAGAAGTTTTCTCTCTTGATACCGCGAAATTTCGGTAAGAAATATTCCAGGTACTCCCAAAATTCGTAAATTTTAGGGTGAGACGGGTTTTTGGCTATTTTGGCGCTACGTAGAAAGTGGCGAAATTCGTTGTAGTAGATCTTGTTGAGACCATCGTCGTAAAAGGAGCTTTTGAAACGTGCAAGATTCGGCATCAAGATATTGTAGACGAGGTCTTTATCGTAGACGAATGTGAGAAAATTGTAGCCATCGAATATTTGTTTGATAGGGTCTTTCGATTTTTCCAAATAGATATACTCCTCATAAGCCTCTGTGCTTGTGCGGCTTTGATAGCGCTCTTCCAAAAAGAGTGCGATTTTGGTGCGGATGCGTTCATATTGCTTTTTGACCGTTTCGTAGCTGAGGCTATGCTGCTTTGCGCATGCACGTGCACTTTTTTCTTTGCAAAAACACTCCGTGATACGTATGCCCCTCTCTACTCGTTTTGGACTGAATTTGCGTCTGCAGCGCTGACATTTCCTTTGTTTGTTGGCAAGTTCGTACGTGATGGGATGGCGGCAGTAGATACACTCCATTTTGGTTCCAAAAATAGTGAAGATAGAAATCGCTTTAGCTCTATTTTAGCATAGAAAATTATAATAATGAATATTCATTCACTATTAGGAGAGTTCATGCATATTCCCGATGGATATCTCTCACCATCTACAGTGGTTGTCAGTTATACTGTAATGGTGCCTCTATGGGTATACGGATTTCGTAAACTCAAAGAATCGCTGAATGAAAGAACGATACCTTTGTTGGGCTCTCTCAGTGCGCTCAGTTTTTTGGTTATGATGTTCAATATTCCCGTTCCGGGTGGAACGAGCGGACATGCGATTGGAACGGCTCTTTTGTCGATATTGTTTGGACCATGGACTGCTTTCATAGCGGTCTCCTTCGTCCTGCTCATACAGGCTCTTATTTTTGGTGACGGCGGGATCTCCACATGGGCAGTGAACGCTTTCGATATGGCGTTCATCGCTTCGTTTTCTGGATATTTTGTGTTCAATGTTTTGAAAGACAAAACGAGATTCGCTCCTTTCATCGCTGGATGGGCTGCAATCAGTTTTGCGGCATTGAGTGACGCCGTCGTGTTGGGGATACAGCCTTTGCTCTTTCACGATACCTTAGGAAGACCACTGTACTTTCCGTTTAGTTTGTCCGTGACGGTACCTGCGATGATGATGGCGCACTTATTCGTATTCGGTATTATTGAAGGTGTTTTTACTCAAATCGTATACGCTTTCCTGACGAAAAAAGAGGAGGCGAGGGCATGAATACAAAAAGAGCATTGTCAATAGTGATCATAATGCTTGTTTGTGTACCTTTGGGCCTTTTGACGGATGCACAAGCATGGGGGGAATGGGATCTTCATTATTATGCCAAGAAACTTGGATTCATCCCCAGTGGTATGGAGCACTTTCGATTTTCGTTTCATCCAGTTTTGCCTGACTATTCTGCACCTGGGCATGGCGATATCGTCGGTTACTATGTCAGTGCCATAGCGGGAATTGCTGTTTTATATCTGTTCTGGATGGTGATAGGGAGAATTATTGCGAAAAAATAATCTAAAAATTGCGAGAATTATGTTCATAGTGACCATACTCTTGCTTTTGAGTTTACATGATATCGCTTCATTGGTCATAGCGACTTTCGTGTTGTGGAGTTTGAATGTACATAAAATCTTGCAGTTAACGGTACGGGTTATTAAATCGGTCTTCTTTTTCAATATGGGAGTGAGTCTAGGGTATGTGTTTATGTCGTTGTGGCAGCATGTGGCACCTTGGGAATACCTTGTTGCGATAAATCTCAAAGTTTACGTATTGACATATTTCGTATTTTTGTTTTTCGAACTCTACTCAATAGTACAAATTATGGCTTTTTCCAAAGATTTGGGTCATATGACTACGATAGCATTGTCCCAAATAGTTTCTTACCGAAAAAGTTTCGAAGATTTTCGTCTCGCTTTCGTTTCAAGAGGCTTACGGTTAAGAGACAAGCACCCGAAATTCATAGCCCGCACTTTCGAGTTTTTTTTGGATAAAACAATTCACGACGCGAATGAACGAACATTGGCGATGATAGCGAGAGGATTCTTTTCGTGATCGATATGAGAAACGTTTCATATAGTTATGAAAAAACAATAGCTCTCCAGCAAGTGAGCATACACGTAAAAAAAGGTGAGAAAGTGGCCCTTCTGGGTAGTAATGGAAGTGGAAAGTCGACGTTGTTACGTATTTTGGGGGCACTCTATTTTCCGATGAAAGGTGACTACTATTTTCAGGATGTCAAGGTAACGAAAAGGTATGCCAAAAAGATGCGTCGTCAAATTGGAATAATCTTTCAAAATCCAGATGCAATGATTTTTAATCCGACCGTTTACGACGAAATTTCTTTTTCACTCCGTGAATTTGGATACGACGATATCGAAAAACGTGTGTATGTAGTGGCGAAAAAGTTTGGATTGCAAAATCTTTTGGACAAGAGTCCCCTGAAACTGAGCGGAGGAGAAAAACAAAAGATCGTCCTCGCAAGTATTTTGGCCTACGAACCGAAGCTTTTGCTATTAGATGAACCGACTACAGCAATGGATCCCAAAACCACGGGTTGGTTCATAGATTTGCTATTGGAACTGGATGAAACGGTCGTGCTTGCGACACATGATCTGGGCGTGGCATATGAGACATGTCACAGAGCGATCGTTTTGGATGAATGTCATCGCATTGTCTATGATGGTGACATGGAAAGCCTCATGGAAAATACAGATGTATTGATACGTGCCAATCTCATCCACAAACACAAACATAGACATAAACGTTTTGTACATTCACACTATCATCTACATTTCTAAGAAGGAGAGAATATGTGCAAGGATTGCGGCTGTAGTATCACCGATACGCACCATCACACACACGAGCATCGCCATGAGTTGCATACCAATCCACAACTAAACGATGCTACAACAATCGAGGTGATTACGAAAATATTGGACAAAAACGATCACGAAGCGGCGCACAACCGCGAACACTTCGATCGTCACGGGGTTTTGGCCATAAATCTGATGAGCTCTCCCGGAAGCGGCAAGACTACGCTTTTGGAACATCTTGCTGGCAAGCTCAATTTTGCCGTAATTGAAGGAGACTTAGAGACCAACAAAGACGCCGAGCGTCTACGTGACAAAGGTGTGCAGGCCTATCAGATCACTACGGGAAGCGCCTGTCATCTCGATGCGTTTATGGTGCATGAGGCTTTGCATCATATCGATTTGGATGGGCTCGATGTGTGTTTCATAGAGAACGTGGGCAATCTGGTCTGTCCAGCAAGCTACGATGTGGGCGCACATCTCAATGTGGTTTTGGTCAGTGTCCCTGAAGGTGACGACAAGATAGAAAAATATCCGGTGATGTTTCGCCAAGCCGATCTGGTCCTCATCACCAAAACCGACCTTTTGCCATATTTCGATTTCGATGTGCAAAAAGCCAAAGCGACGGCCAAAAGACTCAAACCCGGTGTCGATGTATTGGAAATAAGTAGCAAGGACGCGGCGAGCATAGAGAAGTTTTTGCAGTGGATTCGCTATAAAAAGGAGTTTTGCTGATGTGTCTGTCCATTCCCAGCCAAGTGGTGAGCATCGATAGAGAAAAATGCACCGCCATCGTCGATACGTTGGGAGTAAAGCGCGAAGTGGGTATAGACTTTATCGCCGATGAGGTCAAAGAGGGGGATTTCGTGCTCATCCATATCGGCTATGCCATGAATATCATCGACGAGGAGTATGCCAAAGAGTCGATAGCACTCTATCAAGAGATTATCGAGAAGATGGAAGAGGAGGAGCGCTCACGTCTCATAGAGGAGAGTGACAACTGTTCCGGAGGCGAAGGTGGAGCTTAGGGATCTGTATGAGCGCTTCCGCGATCCCAAAGCGTTACGAGCTTTGGCCAAGGAGATCGAGCGCGAAGCTGCCAAGCTTTCCAAGCCTATCAACATCATGGAGGTGTGCGGCGGACACACCCATACTATCATGAAGTATGGTCTGCTGCAACTGCTTCCTAAAAACATCCGCTTTATCCATGGGCCTGGATGTCCCGTCTGCATCATGCCGAAAGAGCGCATCGACCATGCCTATATCCTCGCGATGCAAGAGGATGTGATACTTTGTACACTTGGCGATATGATCAAGGTACCCGGGAGTAAAGGAAGCTTGCAGGATGCCAGAAGTCGTGGAGCCGATGTGCGTTTTGTCTATTCACCTTTGGATATGCTGAGGATCGCGCGAGAAAACCTGGATAAAAAGGTGATCTTTTTTGCGATAGGTTTCGAGACCACCACGCCAATGACGGCTGCGCTTTTGCAAAAGGCGATAGAGGAGGGGATCGAAAATCTTCTTTTACACATAAATCACGTCACCGTTCCCGAAGTGATGCGTGAGCTCATAGATAGTCGTGATGAACATATCGACAGCTACAACAACCAAATCGACGCCTTTTTGGGGCCTAGTCACGTAAGCGTCATAGCCGGCAGCAAAATCTACGAAGAGTTTCCCACCCGTTACGGCCGACCCGTCGTGGTGGCCGGTTTCGAACCTGTGGATGTGATGGAAGGGGTGTTGATGCTGGTGCGCCAGTTCAACGAAGGACGCTGCGAAGTGGAGGTGCAGTACAAACGAAGCGTTACGAGAGAGGGTAACACAAGAGCGCAAGAGATGATCGATCGCTACTTTGTCAAGCGAGAGCTTTTCAAATGGCGAGGTCTCGGTAATATTCCCAAAAGCGCATGGCGTTTGCGAGACGAATTTAGCGCGTACGATGCAGAAAAGGTCTATGCGCTGCCAAAAGAGGAGATAGAAGACCACAAACTCTGTATCTGCGGCGATATCCTCAGAGGCATGGCAAAGCCAACCGAATGCCAGGTCTTTGGTACTGCTTGCACGCCTACCAAACCGCTTGGCAGCTGTATGGTCAGCAGTGAAGGAGCGTGCGCGGCATATTATAAATATGGAAATTTACTCAAAGAGGTGGAATGAACAAGACGATAACGCTTGCTATGGGTAACGGCGGTGTCGAGAACGCAGAGCTCATCCAAAAGGTAATATATCGTCATCTTGCAAACGATTTTTTGGCTAAGGCCGAAGATGCCACGCCGCTACGATTTGTCAACGAACCTTGCTTTACTACCGACTCCTTTACCGTAACTCCTCTTTTTTTCAACGGAGGCGATATAGGCAAACTCGCAGTAGCTGGTGTATGTAACGATCTTGCTATGATGGGTGCTAAGCCAAAATTTTTGAGCTTGTCATTCATCATCGAAGAGGGATTTGGACTCAGGGAGTTCGAAAAGATCATGCGTAGCATAAAAAAGGAGCTCGCTATCAATGGCGCAAAAGTGGTCACCGGAGATACCAAGGTGGTACCAAAAGGAGGCTGTGACGGCATATACATCAATATGAGTGCGATAGGGGAGCGAATCGCTTGTGTGAGTCAAACAAATATAGAAGAAGGGTCCGTGCTGCTACTAAGCGGCGATATGGCACGACACGGCGCGAGTATCTTCGCTGCACGAGAAGGGATAGAGCTTGCCAATGAGATCGAGAGTGATTGCAAGAGTTTGTGGCCGGTGATCGATGAACTTTTACAAGAGCTCACTCCAAAAGCGATGCGTGACGCGACGCGCGGCGGTGTGGCTGCCGTACTCAACGAGTGGGCGGCGGCGACCCAATTATGTATGGAGATCGAGGAGCGATTTTGCAATGTGGATGCAAGCGTACAGGGTATTTGTGAAATTCTCGGGTTCGAACCCTTTATGTTAGCTAATGAGGGGACTTTCGTTATAGCGGTGCATCCGGACGATGCCCAAAAAGCTTTGCAGATTTTGCGTCGTCACAATGCGCAAGCCTCTATCATCGGAAAAGTGAGTACAACGTATCCAAGGCGTGTAGTTTTGCATAGCGCATGGGGTACAAGGCGTTTTCTCGATATGCCAAGCGGGGAGATTCTGCCACGAATATGCTAAAAATCCTTCTTTTATGTAACACGTTCAACTCTTTGACGCAACGTATCTTTTGCCATCTGCGCGATATGGGGCATGATGTGAGCGTAGAGTACGCCATTAACGATGATGTAATGCGAGAAGGGGTGGAGCTTTTTGGTCCCGACCTCATTATAGCACCCTATCTAACTAAAAAGATATCCACAGACATCTACAAAAGAGTTCCTACTTTTATCATCCATCCAGGACCCTTTGGTGATAGAGGTGCCTATGCACTCGATAACGCTATTTTGCAAGGAGTGAAAAAGTGGGGAGTGAGCATCGTCGAAGCGAGTGAGATTTTCGACGGTGGAGCGATTTGGGTCAGTGGTGAATTCGTGATGCCGCAAGCTCCCAAAGGCTACATCTATCGCACAAAAGTGAGTGACCTCGCGATAGCACTTGTAAACGAGTTACTGCAAAAGTGGCAGAGAGGGGATGAACCTCGAAAAAATCCTTTGCATCCCTTGCATCCTCACGTGACGCAAGAGCTAAGAAAAATTGATTGGCAAAAAGATCGCACTGCCGAGATAGTAGGCAAGATAAACGCTTCGGACAACTATCCCGGAGTACGTGACAACTTTTTGGGAGTAGATCTCTACCTGTTTGGCGCGGTGGAAGAGCGAGACGGACTCGAACAAATAGATGCAAAACCAAAGGAGATAATAGCCAAACGTGACGGTGCGGTACTGGTCAAAACGGTCGATGGAGCCGTGTGGATACGGCAGATGACCGAGATACGTAATGGCATGCGCCAAATCAAACTCCCCGCCACCTATGTGCTCAAAGAGCGGCTCAAAGGCATCAAAGAGCGGCGCATTCACCTCTATGTAGAACCTAATCGTGCTACCTTCAAAGAGATTACCTTTTGGCAAAAGGGGCGCGTAGGGTATTTGGCCTTTGACTTTTACAATGGCGCCATGAGCAGCGAGCAATGCATCAGGCTCAAATACGCTATCGAGACGCTGCGAGAGGAGGTGGATATACTGGTGCTTTTGGGAGGGGAGCAGTTTTTTAGCAATGGTATTCATCTTTGTATCCTCGAAGATAGCAAAAAGCAGGGCGAAGATGGCTGGAGCAATATCAATGCTATGAACAATCTCGTTAAAACCATCCTTTTTAGCGACGATATCCTCACTATTAGCGTTTTTAGGGCGAATGCGGGTGCGGGTGGTGTCTTTTTGGGACTTGCTGCAGATTTTGTCCTGGCTAGAAAAGGCGTGGTGCTTAATCCCCACTACAAGACCTTGGGGCTCAGCGGCAGTGAGCTGCATACCTATACATTACCGCTTCGCGTAAATGAGGAGATGGCTGCAAAGCTTTTAGATAATGCACTGCCTATTTCTGCTGCACAAGCGCAGAAGATCGGGATGGTGGATAGGATATATGAAGATTTTATTGAAGTGGAGCGGTTTGCCGAGGCACTTTTAGAAGATGACGAACGCTATTACGAAATCCTCGATAGCAAACGGGAACGTTTGGAAAAAGACGAAGAGCGTATCCAAGAATCTTTGGAAAAAGAATTGGAAAGGATGTATCCACAATTTTGGGATCCAAAAAGTATCTTTCACAGATTACGTCACGATTTTGTCTATAAAGTCTGTCCTACCGCAACGCCTCTTCGTTTGGCGAAACATAGGAGAAAAGATGCATGAGTACTCGATAGTACAAAGCTTACTCGATATCATAGAGGAGCATGTACACAAACACAAGGCCAAAAGTGTGCGAAAAGTCGTAGTGAAAGTGGGTGTACTCAGTGGAGTGGAGCCCCATCTGTTGCAAATAGCGTTCGATACCTTCAAAGAGGGAACGGTTTGCGACCAGGCAATCTTAGATATGCACATTCAACCCATAATAGCGCGATGTAGGTCTTGTGGCGAGAAAAACGAGTACGCGAAGGATCAAATATTTTTCGAATGTCAAAAGTGTGGAAATGTGGATTTGGAAATATTAGAGGGTGAAGATATGCTACTTATGAGTTTAGAAATGGAGTAATTCTATAAGTAATCTTATTTTATATCATGTATTTGATAAGCTTCGTATCTACGATCAACCAGTTTTGTCCTTAGAATGTTTGGTGGGCCTGGCAGGACTCGAACCTGCGACCAACCGGTTATGAGCCGGTTGCTCTAACCAACTGAGCTACAGGCCCAAAGGATGGAGCGAATCTGCACAACGCGCCACTAAATGTGAGACGCATTATACAAAAATCGAAATCGAAAAGCAAGCAGATGTTCGAGGATACCGAAGAGCGTCATAAACATCACAAAGCTGCTTCCTCCATAGCTGAGGAGTGGTAGAGGAACGCCCACGACGGGGGCGAGTCCTATGGTCATGGCGATATTGACGCTCATATAGGTAAAAAGCATGATAGCGATCGAGGCAGCGACTACTTGAGAGAAAAAATCACCTCGAAGTTTGTAGTAATCTCCAAAAATATGCAGTATCAAAAGAGCATATAAAATCACGAGCATAACGGCTCCAAAAAAACCGAAACGTTCTACGAAATAGGCGAAAATGAAGTCGCTTGTAGCGATAGGCAAGAAGCGCAGCTTTGTTTGCGTCGCTTCATTTTCACTTTTGCCCGTAAGACCTCCTGAGCCGATAGCGATGATAGATTGTTGGACATGGTAGCTCGGTTTTTTAGATAAAAATGCTTCGATGCGCTTCTTTTGATAATCATGCAAGACATACTTATAGGCAAAAGGCGCAAAAAGCATGAAGACGAGCACCAATGTCGCCCAGATTTTCCAGTGGACTCCCACTAAAAAGAGCACGCCAAAACCGATGATAAGCAAAATGAGGGCAGTGCCCAGATCCGGCTCTTTGGCGATGAGAGCGAAGGGCAAAAGAATATAGAAACTTATTTTGCCAAAATCTTTCCAGTTATACCCCTCTTTCGGGGGAGGGTTGTTTTGGATAAGGTATGCGAGCATCAAGATGAATGCCGGCTTGAAGATTTCGGATGGCTGGATAGTTGCATGCGTGAAGGGAATGGCGAGCCACCGTTTGGCTCCGAGCTTGCTCACACCGAAGATATCTACGCTGATAAGCAGAACGATACCGGCCCAATACAAAAAGGGAATTATCCATTTATATTCGCGCAAAGGTGCTAAGAATGTGATAAAAAAGACTGTAAAACCGGCTGCATAGTAGAGGAGCTGTTTTTTTGCTAATATAGGATTGACATCGGCGATAAGATAGTTCGAAAGTATCATAAAAGGTACGATGAGTAGCAAAAGAAGAAAATCAAAATGTGTTAGGATACGTCTATCGATTTGTAGCATGGCCGTTTTTTATTCTCATTATATGCAAAAAAGGATTAAGATTGGCTAATGAGGTGTTGCAAGCGACTCAAGAGGTGCGGCTGGATAAATTTTTGGCTCAGGAACTTGCGACCTCGCGCAATCAGGTAGAGCAGCTGATCAAAAAAGGGTATGTTCGCATCAATGATGCCGTTGTCACCAAAGGGGGCGTGAAACTCAAAAGGGGTGACAGTGTGGAAGTGACGCTTCCCCAGCCCATGCAAAACGAAGCGTATGGTGTGGATTTCGATGTGGAGAAGATCTATGAAGATGAGGAAATCCTCGTTATCAACAAGCCCTCCGGTGTGGTGGTGCATCCGGCGCCCAGCGTCAAGAGTGCGACACTCGTGGACTGGCTCAAAAGCCAAGGCATCCGCCTCTCTACCATAAGCGGAGAAGAGCGCCACGGTATCGTGCATCGTATCGACAAAGAAACGAGTGGGCTCTTGGTGGTGGCTAAAACGAACGAAGCGCATCAAAAATTAGCGCAGCAGCTGCAAGACAAAAGCATGGGACGCTACTATCTCTCGCTCGTAACGCCACCCCTGAAGTCTAACGTCATAGTCGAAAGGCCCATAGGGCGCAACCCGAAAAATCGCCTGAAAATGGCGATAATAGAGGGTGGAAGGGCCGCGAAGAGTGCTTTTGCGAAGATCGCTACGAGTAAAGATGAAAAAACGG